>JBQTIO010000167.1:0-17323 GCA_052388075.1 Nitrospiraceae bacterium | reverse complement strand
AGGAACTGAGGGAACGCATTGCCGATCTTCGGGAACGGGTGAAACAGCATCGGCACAGCAGCAGCAGCACGACCAACACGTCCCTCGACGCGCTCCAAGCAAAAGTCGCTTCGTTGGAGAGCAGCATCGCGGCGCTCCTCACCGCTGATACTACCTTGCTGGCCAACCTGCAAGCTGCTCAGACTCAGATCATAACCCTGCAGGCGCGTATTGCGACACTGGAAAGCAAGCCGGCGGGCAGCACCGGTGGTGTCCCTGATCTGGAAAAGTACGTCAAGATCGATCTCAATGACATAAACGGCGTGAAAGGCCCGCACATCATCTTCCACGATGTGAACGTTCATGTCCAAAAAGACCTCGACCCGACGCCTCCTACCCTGACCGTCAACGGTCTAGGGAATTTGATCATCGGGTACAACGAAAGCCCGGTTGGCGTTGGAGTGAACCGCACAGGTTCACATAACCTCGTGAACGGGGAGAAGAACGCGTTTAGCTCATTGGGCGGGGTCGTGTTCGGCTCCACAAACACGATCACTGGCCGTTACGCGGCCATCCTCGGCGGAGAACGGAACCTGGCAAGCGGCCTAAGCTCCGCTATCCTGGGTGGAGGGCTGAACACCGCCAGTGGCAATTACTCCGTGGTCTTCGGCGCGCAACAAGGCATGGCGACCGGACCATACGACCTCCAGCCAGCACTTCAGGCCGGCGGCAACTGATCTTCGTCCCAACGGCTGGGCTCCCAGGCGGGAGCCCAGCTACCCCTGCGGCGCCGGCGTTCTAGCCCTATCACTCTCAACCTAAGGCTCCAATTCTATCCGGCTGCACAGGTTCATGCCACATACTCTGAGGCTTATATTGTATGACCTCTCCAGCTTTTGAGCCTGTGGGAAATGCTGCGTTTATATCAATCCCCGCTCTTGCAGATAATCCTTGTCAATGATAGGCGTCATCTTTGGTAGCTGGCTGCGTTCCTGAAGTAGGCGCTCGACGTACTTCCCGATGAGGTCTGATTCGAGATTCACCGGATCGTTAACCTGTTTGAGGCCGAGCGTCGTGGCCTTGGCGGTATGCGGGATAATGGCAATCGAGAAATCGCGATCGGATACGTCATTTACCGTCAGGCTGGTGCCGTCGACGGTTACGGAGCCTTTCACGACGCAGTACCGCAGAATGTCCGGCGGTGCTTCGATCGTGAACAGAATTGTATTGCCTTCCTGACAACGGCTACGGATGATGCCGACGCCGTCCACATGACCGGCCACGAGATGGCCGCCGATCCGCTCGTTCAGTTTCATCGCCCGTTCAAGATTGACCGGCGTGCCGGCTGTCAGATGTCCGAGCGTCGTGACCGAGAGCGTCTCCGGCGATACTTCCACTGAAAAGTCGCGTACTCCCGTTGATACCACCGTGAGACAGATCCCATTCACGCTCACGCTGTCGCCGATTTTGAGATCGCCCATCACCGTCGAAGCCAGAATCGTCATCCTCATGCCGGCAAGAGTCTTGTCCAGCGAGGTGACCGCGCCGATTTCTTCAACAATACCGGTAAACATGCCGCCCATTATATAGGACCAGCCCTAGATTCGTCTCATGGTGATCCAAAAGATTCCTGCCGCCAGAACCTGAACTGCGGCGATAATGGAGAAGGCGCTGGAGTAGCTCATCCGCTCGATCAAGATGCCAGCCAATAGCGGCCCGCTGGCATGACCGACGTCCATGATCATTCCCTGCATCCCCATGCCTGCCCCCAGCGTCCTATACTCGGAACTGTCTGCCACCAGGGCCGAGGAGGAGGAGGAGACCACCGCTTCGCCGAAACCGAAGCCTGCAGACAGAATCAGCAGGACCGGGAATGTCGATACTTGCGGCATGCAGATAAACGTCCCCGCGCAAATCAGCAAACCGGCGATGATGAGCGGCTGCCGCCCGACACGATCGGATATCCGACCCATGATCGGCTTTGAGAAAAACGACGTACCGGCCTGCACCGTGAAGAGAAGACCGACTTCGCCGGGGTTTAATCCGACCAAAACCCCGTAGAGAGGCAAGAAGGCCATCAACGCACCATTCGCAATCATCTTGGCAGCGTCAGTCAGACTGGTAATCAGCACCTTCCTGTTCTTCGCGACGATGCTGAAACCCTTCCACATTTCTGACAGGACGGCACCCAATCCCTTTCCCTGCGCTGGCGGCGTTGCCACATCAAGGTGGAGACTATAGAACAACAGCATGGCGACGCAGCCGATGATGCCGGCCGTGACGAATGCCGCAGGGAAACCTGACACATAGATGAGAGAACCTCCGATAAAGGGCCCCAACAACGAACCGGATTGAGTGCACGCGGTGTACGTGCCGAGTGCGGCTCCGCGCCGTTCCCGATAGAGTTCCGCTACGGTGGCAAGCGCGCTGGGAGCAAAAATGGCTGTCGCCAGACCATGAAGGAACCGTAGCAGGATCAGAGCCTCGACATTCGTGATGAAGGGATAGAGAAACGGCGGGAGACCGAAGGCCACTACGCCGATCCGAAGCAGAAACCGCCTTCCGTAAATATCGGACAGCGCCCCGGAGGGCAGCTTGAGAAACACGCCCGTCAACGTGGATACAGACACGATCAACCCGATCTGCTCCGGACCGGCGCCGAGCGACTCGGCAAATAACGACAGAACGGGCATCCGCACCATGTTGTAGCTGACGAAGCAGAAGATACCGACCGTGCAGATCAGGAGAAAACTGCGCGACGTGGTCATGGCGTTGGTATTTTTCGTTGGCCGACGCTGCCCGAGCTCCGCATGCTCCCAAGCGCCTCTTTCAACACCGCCACATCATCGCTGGGCAGAGGAGGAGGATCCATCGCTTCAAATAGCACGCGCTCGGGATGTTGCCGCATGAGCTGACCCAGTCGGTTGACGGTCTCCACTCCCTTCTGCAATTTGCGCGTCACAATTCCCCCAACAAGCGGGCGCAGCAGGGACACCAGCCCTGAGAGAATGCGATTGTCCAGCTTGGTATACGAGACCAGGGTGCTGTCCATCGCCTCCATCCCGTTTGCATCCCTCACCGGATCCATCTTCAGAAACACAACGGCCTTGCCGGTGATGTTCGGAAGCAATCGGCTGTTGTGCGCCCCTTCGAGATAGTAAATTCGAAACCTACGGTCCTGATCGACGAGGTGCACCATCCCCCTCGTCCCCTCGCCGTCATCCCCCCAGAATCGGCCTTGCCCTCTCGCCTCCGACTTATACAGGCCGAGGTCGAGACGGTTAATCAAAGCGGCCGCAAACGGCGGATGATCCAGCAAGTACTGATACATCGCCTGGGATAATGCAGCCCTCATCGGTCCGACTTTGCCGGCAGTCGTGTGGTTGTCGATGACGGCTTGCAGGCGACAGGCCCAGTCCGGATCAACCCGTTCAACCGGGAACGCGTCCCCGCCATGGTGAGGAGATAATGCGCACGTTGCGGATCGCCCCGGACCGGTCTGAAGGACCGTGCCCAGCCCGATTACGACGGCGAATACCCCTCCAGTCGTGATCCATGAGAGCCGCCGGCCCGCTTTCATGGAACACGATTCTCCACGAGGATCGTCAGATGGACGGGAAAGAGTTGGCGCGGGTCCCGTCGCAGACGCGCCTGTCGCAGGAGTGTTTCAACCGACGGCGTCACGGGCTCCTCGAACGAGACCTGTCCGTTTGTCAGCACCGTCAGCGACTTCGATGTATCGATGAGCCGGTCATTCAAGAACAGGCTGTACCGTTGGACGCGTTCGGCTCTCACCTCGATGCGATTCGCGCCCACGATCGCCGCGTCCAGCCTGGCGTATTCCCGGCGCTTGATCCGGTCGTCTCGCTTGTCGACGAGATCATCTGAAAATGCCGCGATGGGATCGGTTGCGTCGATGCGCAGCCAGCCGAAGGCCTGAAAATGGCTCGCCTCGCGTACCACCGTGAGCCTGACCGGTACGGAGTCACGGCGCTGGTGATTGAACCAGGTGACGAGCGCAGGCAACTCTTCGCGCGGAAAATAATGGCCACCGGCCATCGGATGTTCCCTCTCATGCTCTCTGTACACATGGGGGTAGCCAAGTATCGTCAACTCGCGGGAAATCGTCCGGCTCAGTTCAACCGGCATCACCTGATCCGTTACGCCATGAATCATATAGACCGGGGTGTTGCGGAGATTTGCCAGAAAGGGTATCAACACATCGTCCAAGCCGCTCGCCATCGGAGCAATACCGGCAAAGAGCGGTGCATGGTGCATCCCGATCAGCCAAGAGCCAATCCCTCCGTTCGACATGCCGGTCAGAAAGATCCGGTCCGCATCGACATGGTAGCGGCTCCGGACATGTTGGATCGTCGCCAGTACGAGCTCTTCCGCGCGTCTCGTGAACCATGCGCCGCCTGGTAAGGTTGGACAAGCCAGCAGATAGTCCTCACCCAGCCGAGTCTGCCACCGTTCGAGATACTCATCTCCGGTGAAGCCTGCTCCATGCAGGCATACCACCAGCCCATATCCCTTCGTGGACCGGTAACTCAGCGGAATGGAAAGGGACAACGAATAGGCACGACCCCGAATAGTAATTCGCTCATCGGGAAGTACTCCAATCGCCTGGCTCTGATAGGACCGGTCGGTCTGTAGGATCTGGGTGACCGAGTCGATGGAGACATCCGCACGGGACAGAAGAATCTGCAGCAGGCGATCGGCTTCATCGCCGTCGCCGGTATCGAGATACTGCCACAAGAGAGGGGCGGAGGAATCGGGGGCTGGCGCGGGCAGTTCGGCATGGCCGCGATCAGGGCCGGCAATAAAGAGCGCAATCGCTAGGATGGAAGCCAATCGCTCGTTCACACATCCCCTTCCACCACGACGTCGCCGCCGAGCGAGCGGATTCGGCTCCGACGGAGCGTCATGGCCTGGGCCAGACGCGCAGGGCCCTTCCCACCGATGACGCCCTTCGCATCATCCCCGCCCAGCAACGTCGGCGCCACATACAGGCGGACATGCTGCACCAGCCTGGCCCGCAACATGGCTGCATTCAGCTCACTGCCGCCTTCCAGCAGAAGAGAGGTGACGCCGCGTCGACCGAGTTCGTCGAGCAACGCGGACAGCGCGACACGGCCATGCACCGTCGGACACGTGATCGTCTCAACTCCGTGTCTCTTCAGCGCTGATTGTCGTGAAGCGGGAGCCGAGCCGGTCGTAGCCACGATCGTCCTGGTTCGGTTCTGCTGCGACAGGATCCGGGCCTTGATCGGAATCCGCAGTCGGCTGTCCACCACGATCCGCAGGGGTTGACGCCGCGCCAATTTCTTGAGCTGTGGACCGGTTCTGGCCGTCAACGAGGGGTCGTCGCACAGAACCGTTCCCACCCCGATCAGGACGGCATCCACCCGGCTGCGAAGTTGATGCACCTCCCGTCGAGACCGATTTCCGGTAATCCACTGCGACTCTCCCGAGGCCGTTGCGATCTGGCCATCGAGTGTCATCCCCGCTTTGAGCGTGACATAGGGGCGCCTCGTTCTCACCCAATGGCCGTAGGCCTGATTCAACTCCTCCGCCTCGTCCCGCGCAATACCCAGGGTCACCGACAGCCCGGCCCGCCGAAGCACCGCAGCCCCTCTCCCGCTAACCGATGGATTGGGATCGCGCATCGCAATGACGACGCGGTTGACGCCGGAACGGAGGACTGCTGGGACACAAGGCGGGGTTCGTTTTGAGAGATGACAGCAGGGCTCAAGCGTGACATACAACGTGGCGCCACGGGCACGGGTCCCTGCCTGCCGGAGCGCGAGAATTTCCGCGTGGGGCTGGCCCGGTCGGAGATGAAAGCCCTGTCCGACGATCCGACCGTTCTTCACGACCACGGCGCCGACCATCGGATTCGGGCTGGCGGTACCCCGTCCCTTCTCAGCCAGGCGAAGGGCCAGGGTCATGTACCGATCATCCCGCTCTCGGACGGTCACCGCTTCCTGTGAGCGACGCGGGATCGGCTGCGACCAGTGCGAGCCGATTTCCTCGACTGTGCTCGTGGGGGAAGTGAAGGTTTGGACTGCTGTGCGTTAGCCTCGGCCAGCGCGGCATGGGCGGCCGCCAACCTGGCGATGGCCACCCGATAGGGCGAACAGCTGACGTAGTCCAGGCCGAGTTGGTGACAGAACTCGACGGAGCTGGGATCACCGCCATGTTCCCCGCAAATACCCAGCTTGATGCCGGGCCTGGTCTTGCGGCCCCCGGCAATGGCCTGCCGCATCAGCGACCCGACGCCTTCCCGATCGAGCACCGCGAAGGGATCCGACTCTATGATGTTCGTGGTCCGGTAATGATCGATGAATTTGGCCGCGTCGTCGCGGGAGAATCCGAACGTCGTCTGCGTCAGGTCGTTCGTGCCGAACGAGAAAAACTCGGCTTCTTTAGCGATCCGATCGGCTGTCACTGCGGCACGTGGCAGTTCGATCATGGTCCCGATGAGGTAGGAAAGTTTTACATCGTATCGCTTCATCGTTTCCTGCGCGACTTCACGGATCAGGTCCTTTTGTGACTTCATCTCCGAGACCAGGCCGACCAGTGGAATCATGATTTCCGGGACGATCTTCTTGCCTTCCTTGGCAAGCTCGCAGGCGGCTTCTATGATCGCACGGGCCTGCATGCGGGTGATCTCCGGCATTGTGATACCCAGGCGGCAGCCGCGAAGGCCGAGCATGGGATTGAATTCGTGCAATTCTTCGACACGCGCGAGGAGCCGTCGTTTCTCTGCCAACTTGGTCCCGTCCGTGCCCGTCAACTCGAGCTGTGCGATCTCGACCATCAATTCCTCGCGTTTCGGCAGAAATTCGTGCAGCGGCGGATCGAGCAGGCGGATGGTGACCGGATAACCCTGCATTTCCCGATAGAGTCCGATGAAATCCTGTTTCTGCAGCGGCAGGAGCTGGTCGAGGTATTTCTCGCGCTCATCTTTTGTGCGAGCCAGGATCATCTTCTGCATGATCGGAATGCGATCTTCCGAAAAAAACATGTGCTCGGTCCGGCAGAGGCCGATGCCTTCGGCGCCGAATCCCCTAGCGATCTTGCCCTGCTCCGGCACATCGGCGTTGGCGCGAACGCGCAGCTGGCGGAAGGTGTCGGCCCAGGACAAAATCGTGGCGAACCGCTGGTACTTGTCGGACTTTTTCGGCGCTAGTGTGCCCTGAATGACCTGAATAATCTCCGATTCGACGACCGGAATATCGCCCTCGTACACGTTCCCGGTTGATCCATTGACCGAAATGTAGTCGCCTTCTCGGAATGTCTTGGCGCCAATCCTGACGCTCTGGCTATCCAGCACCTCCACGGCCTCGCAACCTGCGACACAGACCTTTCCCATCTGACGGGCAACGACGGCCGCGTGCGAAGTCATCCCCCCGCGCGCCGTCAGGAATCCCGCGGCAGCGTTCATGCCGTGAATGTCGTCCGGGCTGGTTTCCTGGCGGACCAGCATCACCCGATTTCCGGCCCCCTTCATGTCCACCGCGCGATCGGGCGTCAGCGCAATCTTCCCGGCAGCCGCCCCGGGGCCGGCCGGCAATCCCGTGCCGAGAGGATTAGCCCGTGATTCTTCCTTCGAATCGAAGATCGGATAGAGATACTGCGCCAGCTGATCCGATCCGATGCGCTGCACCGCTTCCTCTTTTGAAATCAGCCGTTCGTTCACCATATCGACGGCGATCTTGACGGCTGCAATTCCGGTCCGCTTGCCGACACGGGTCTGCAGCATGTAGAGCTTGCCTTCCTGAATGGTGAATTCCAGGTCGAGCATGTCGCGGTAGTGCTTTTCGAGCTTCTTATACGTCTGTTCCAGATGCTTGTAGGCCTCCGGAACGTTCTTCGCCAACGCGCTGACCGGCAGCGGGGTGCGGATGCCCGCCACGACGTCCTCCCCCTGTGCATTCATCAGACATTCGCCGAAAAACGCCTTGTCCCCTGAACTCGGGCTGCGTGTGAAGGCCACTCCGGTCCCGCTCGTTTCTCCCATGTTGCCGAATACCATCGCCACCACGTTGACGGCCGTGCCCCAGGTATCCGGTATGCCATAAAGCCGCCGATAGGTGATGGCCCGGGCCCCGAACCAGGACGAGAACACGACGTTGATCGCCATGCGCAACTGGTCCAGCGGCTCATCTGGAAAATCCTTCTTCGTTTCTTCCTTGATCAGGGCCTTAAAGCTCGCCACCAGTTCACGGAGATGTCGGGCATCCAGATGCGTTTCGTGGGCGACGCCGACTTCGGTCTTCTTGTGCTTGAGGATGGCTTCAAAGTGTTCGCGCTGAACGCCCATGACGATGCTGCCGAACATCGACACAAACCGTCGATAGCTGTCCTGCGCGAACCGGTCGTTCCGAGTTTTCACCGCCAGGCCTTCGACCGTCTTGGTCGTCAGCCCGACATTCAGCACGGTGTCCATCATCCCGGGCATCGAGGCACGCGCGCCGGACCGCACCGATACCAGCAGCGGCTTTTCCGGATTGCCGAACCCCGCATCCATCGACCGCTCGACTCGCTTGAGCGCCTGCAACGCGGCATCCCACATGCCGGAGGGAAACTTCCTGCCCAACTTGTAGAACTCCACGCAGGCCTCGGTGGAGATGGTAAAACCCGGCGGCACCGAGATACCCAGGTTGGTCATCTCCGCCAGCCCCGCACCCTTGCCGCCGAGCAGTTCCTTCATCTTCGACGTGCCCTCGGCCTTCCCGTCGCCGAAATAGTAGACAAATTTCTTTGCCACGCCTGCCCTCTCCTTCCACCCCACTCTCAGTGGAGCCCCGGTGAACCGCGAGGCTCTGTCATCCTCACCTTAGGATTCCAGGCTCCGCTCAGCTCCCTTGTACCACAATCCGAGAAAAGTCAGCGAACGAGCGGAAGAATTCCTCGACCTCCTTGAGGAGCGACAGGCGATTGCTCCGCAACATCGCGTCTTCCGCATTCACCATCACCCCTGAAAAAAAATTGTCGATGGCCGGCTTGAGCCGAACCAACTCATCCAACGCATGATCGTACCGCCCCTTCGCCATCTGCTGATCGAACTCTTTGCGGCAGGATCCGACCTGCCGGTGCAGCTCCGTCTCAGCGGCGTCGGTAAACAGGGCGGTATCGACCGGCTTTCTGTCCCATTGTTCCTTGCCGACGATACGGGAGGCCCGCTTGAACCCGACGATCAGCGGGTCAAACTCCGATCTGACCGTCACCGCCTGCAAGGCCTTCATCCTGGAGAGGAGATCAACGAGATCAATGGCCGACGTCGAATCAATTTGCAGCACCGCCTCCATCACATCATCTCGCAGGCCATGCACGGTCCGGCCATAATGGCGGACCCGCTCGAAGAGAAAGTCCGTAAACCGCCGTTTCCCTTGTTTCTCCGCCTCCTGATCCGCCCTAAACCCTTCCTCCCGGACCGCTGTACGCGCATGGTCGATCACCGGGCTCAGATCGATGCGGAGGTTGCCTTCCAGGACAATCCGGACGATCGCCGTTGCATGGCGGCGCAAGGCGAAGGGATCTTCCGACCCGGTGGCCATCAGTCCCACGTGGAAAAACGCCGCAATGGAATCGAGCCGGTCGGCCATCGTCAGTATTTGGCCGACTATCGTCCTGGGCAAATCTCCTTCGAGGGCACGCGGCAGATATTGCTCGCGGATCGCCTGGGCGACCGCCTCCGGCTCCCCGTCGTGCCTGGCATATTCCCCGCCCATGATCCCCTGCAATTCAGGGAATTCCCCCACGATCCCGGTCAGCAGATCGGCCTTGCAGAGGGAGGCTGCCCGCTCGCCAGCGCGGATCACGTCGGCAGGCTGCTGGAGCTGCGAGGCAATGAAGCGGGCCAATTTCCTGATCCGTTCCTGCTTCTGCGCCATCGTGCCGAGTTTCTGATGGAAGGTGACGCCGCTCAGTTTCTTCACCCGTTCCTCGAGCCTGATCTTGCGGTCTTCGTCGAAGAAGAACTTGGCGTCGGCGAGCCTGGCCGCCAGGACACGCTCGTTGCCAGCACGAATCATCGACAGATCTTTCGGTTGATTGTTTGCCACCGCGAGAAAATGGGGCGCGAGCCGGCCCGTGGTTCTGTTGCGAACCGAGAAGAATCCCTGGTGCTCCTTCATTGAGGTCATCAGAATTTCGGGCGGCACGGCCAGGTACTCCACCTTGAAATTCCCCATCACGACGTGCGGCCATTCCGTCGTGAAGACCGCCTGCTGCAGCAACGACTCATCGGCATTCAAGCGAACTCCGGCCTTCGCGCAGAGCCGATCCAATTGTTCTTCAATCAGCGCCCGCCGGCTCTCCGGCTCAACCAGGACACCCTGGCGCTCGAGCCCCCGCCGGTAGCTCTGATAGTCTCGCACGGTAAGCGGTTTTCCCCCGCCCATCGCGCGATGGCCATAGGTGCGGCTCCCTGCCTTGATCCCCGCTGCGGCGATCGGCAAGGGCTTGCCGGCGAACCGCACGGTCAGCCAGCGCACCGGCCTCGCAAAGCGAACGCCGGTTTCGTTCCACTTCATCGCTTTGGGGAAGGATAGGCCCCCGACCAGCCCGGGCAGGAGATCCAACAGCACCGACCTGGTGGGGCGACCGGAATCCTCCTTCACCGCACAGAGGTATTCGCCCTTGGGCGTTTGGCGAACCAGCAGGCTCTCGACCGGCACACCCTGACCGGCAGCAAATCCGAAGGCGGCCTTGGTCGGCTTGCCGGCGGCATCGAACGCAACAGATTTCGACGGCCCCATCGCTTCTTTCGTGACGGCCGTTTGATGAATCGAGAGGCCTTCGACCACCAACACCAGCCGTCGAGGTGTCCCGTAGGTCCTGATGGAACCGGCTGACAGCCTGGCCTCCTCAAAGAGCGACACGGCATGGTCCCTCAATCCTGTGAGGGCGGGAGGGATGAACTGGTACGGCAACTCTTCAACGCCGATTTCAAACAGGAGCTCGGCGCCGCCCCTCTTGGGACCCTTCGACCGGGATGGTGTGGCTGTTGGCTTTTTCATGAACGAGACGCGGCGCGGCCGGAGCCGGCTTTAAGTCGAGCGCCTGCCTGGAAACGTTCGCGTTCGATGAGAGGGTGTCCCATGGCCGCGCGCTCTTCGATATAGCGCTCCGCGCATCGTCGGGCCAGGGCTCGCACCCGGGCGATATAACCGGTCCGCTCTGCCACGCTGATCGCGCCGCGGGCATCGAGCAGATTGAAGACATGGGAGGATTTGATGCAGTAGTCATAGGCCGGCAATGTCAGGCGTTTATCGGCCTGTGCCAACAGTCTCTTGCATTCCGCCTCATACGATTCAAAGGTCTGCATCAGCATCTGCACATCGCCTTCCTCGAAGTTATAACGGGACCCCTGTACTTCCGTTTCATGATGAATGTCGCCGTACTTAATCCGATCGGTCCAGGCGAGATCAAACACGTTGTTCACCTGTTGGAGATACATCGCAATCCGTTCCGTGCCGTAGGTGATTTCGCCCGTGATCGGGCTCAACTCGATCCCGCCGATCTCCTGAAAATACGTGAACTGCGTAATCTCCATTCCATCGAGCCGGACTTCCCACCCCAGCCCCCAGGCCCCGAGCGTCGGCGATTCCCAATCGTCTTGAATGAACCGAATGTCGTGCTGTTTGGGGTTGATCCCCAGGCGTGCGAGACTTTCCAAATACAGCGCTTGAATGTTGTCGGGTGATGGCTTCAGCACCACCTGGTACTGGTAGTAGTGCTGCAGACGGTTGGGATTTTGGCCATAGCGCCCGTCGGTCGGACGGCGACAGGGCTGCACATAGGCGGCACGCCACGGTTCAGGGCCCAACGATCGGAGAAACGTGGCGGGATGAAACGTCCCCGCCCCCATTTCCAGATCATATGGCTGATGGATGACACAGCCCTGATCGGCCCAGAATCGCTGCAAGTTGAGTATGAGTTCCTGAAAATTCACGGAGGGGCCCAGCTCGCTTGGGAGAGACCAACCGGAAATTCGATCTATTCGACAAGTGCGGCGTCAAGCTAGCAAGAATGCTTTTCCGCTGTCAAGCGACATTCCCTCTGCGATCAATAGTTTGTAGATTTCGCTCCCGGGTCATGATCGCACTGCAATGGCCTAGGGATGGCGACGAACAGGCCAAGGGTAGAGTGGGTCTCCTCTTGACGGGAAATAGCTAACTGGACTATTGTTCTATTACTTGACCAACTAACTTATCATTAGTCCTCTACCCACATGAAACTTTCCAAGAAGAGCGAATACGGACTCCGGGCGCTCCTCGAACTCACCGCGGTTCACGGAACCACCACCTTGCAGCGCCACGACATTGCTGCTCGTCAGCATATTCCCATTGAGTTCCTCGAGCAGATTCTCCTTGCCCTCAAACGAGCCGGACTTCTCTCCAGCCGACGAGGGGTGAAGGGAGGCTATACCCTTATTAAGCAGCCAAAAGACATCACCCTTGGTCAAGTCATCCGCATTCTGGACGGCCCTCTCGCTCCAATCGGCTGTGTCAGCAAGACAGCCTACCAAAAATGCAAAGATTGCCCGTATGCGAATACAACGAACTGCCCGATTCAGCACGTGATGCTGGGCGTACGCAACGCCATCGCTGACATTCTTGACAATTATACGCTCAGTGATTTTGCGGCAGGATTTGGGAAACGAGCCTCATGAGCACGGATCAACTTGTACTTGTCGGCATTACCTTATTTGCCGCGACGGTGAATGGCGCCCTCGGATATGGGTTTTCATCGCTCACCGTACCGGTCGCCCTACTGTTTTATACCAATCGTATCTTGAATCCGGCGCTCGTGCTGGTTGAGGTGGTGATCAATGGTTACGTTTTGCTGATCAATCGACGGAGTGTGCCGCACGTCTGGAAGCGAGTCGTTCCCATGCTGTTTGGCGTGCTCCTCGGTGTTATGATCGGCAGTTACACACTCTCCTTGTTACACCCTGGCTGGCTCAAGTTTTTCACTTATTTCATCCTGCTGCCATTGATTCTGTTCCAAGCAGCCGGGGTCAGAAGGCCGATTCGTTCAGAGAAATTGATCGGAGTGCCGTTTGGCATGGGGATCGGGACACTCTACTCCGTGACGACGATCTCTGGTCCTCCCCTGGCTCTGCTTTTTAATAACCAGGGCTATGCCAAACAGGACTTCCGGGCCGCTATCAGCGTCATTCGAGTAGCGGAATCCACCCTGACGTCGATCGCCTACTATTTCTTGGGTCTTTACAGCATAGACAGCGCACAACTCCTGCCCTTCATCGTGCCCAGCGTGCTCGTCGGAATTCCGCTCGGAACCTATCTCATCAGTCAGATGAATTCTGAGACCTTCCGGCGATTGTGCATGAGTTTCGACGCGATCGTCGTGGGATTTGGAATGTCCAAGGTTCTTATCGACCTCAAGTTCGCGCCGAGCCCTGAGGCTTACAGCATTCTGGCTACCGCCGTGGCGATCGATGCTTACCTGCTGTTCCGATTTTTCAGAGGGCGCACCGTGCCATAGGAAAGCGCGCCGCCCCTTTTTTCAACAGGATTTCACTCTGATTCCCCGCCGCTTGAGACGCTTCATGTTTCTCCACATTTCAGCCTTGTGATTCAGGCCATCGCACTGTAGGCCAGACCCTTCACTTCTACATTCACGCAACGCCTGTCCAGCAGCGAAGCCACTGTTTTACAAAGATTATGATCTTATTTCCAGTTGGCATCGCCGTTGCTTAGGCGAGTTGCATCAATGGGGAATAACCTGGCACCAGCAGTTAGATATCAGCCTGAGTTCCGCAACTATGACTGCTAACCGAGCAGTACCAGCACCCAGCCCGTCCATCAGGCCTCGTCCCTTCATGAACGATCCAACAGCGAGTATGGTATTGGGCATACTATTCCTCTCATTAGCCGGCTGCGGAGCCGGCGGAGAGGGAGAACCAACGATCACCACTGCTTCCACTCCCACAGGAGCCTCGGCAAGTTTGGCCTGGGATCCGGTCCAGGATTCGACCGTGACAGGCTACTCCGTGCACTATGGAACCCAATCAGCAGGAGAACCGGGCCTGTGCTCCTACCAGGATTCCAAGTTTGTGACTGGACCGAGCACGACCATTACTGGATTGAATTCCGACACCCGGTACTATTTTGCAGTCAGCGCCTATAACGGGCTGAACGGACCCTGTTCAAACGAAGTGTCAACAGTCACCCCTCCCTCTCAGACCTGATAGGCCGAGCCGTGGGAACACGGAGTCACGCCGTTACGAATTTGCAAGGAGTCCTGGGCAGGCGCCATGGCTCTCGTTGGCCTTACGGTTTCCCGCTGACGATCTCCTGATAGTAGGCCTCGATCATCGCGGTTTGGGAGGAATCGACAATCACCACCTGACGCTGGTCGAACGTATTGGCACAGTAGAGATACGCCAGACCTTCGGATCGGCCCAGTTCGACATGCAGTTGGCGCCCGTCTGGTTCCTGGCGGGTCGTCTCCTCCGTCACCCTTCGATCCTTGAGTTGTTCCCACACGCGCTGGGCGGAAGGCCAGTGGTTTTCGTACAGCGGTTCGCTGGGATCGCATGCCTGAGTTCTCATTGCAGACGGGTCGTACGGTGCTGCTTCGTCCGGATTCGGCATTTCATTGCCAGCCAGCCACGCCTCACTCCCCTTTCGCAGCACGAAGAACGGACCATCGTCCTCCGCGTCCTCGATAAGCCGGTAACGGATCGGCTCAGGCTGTTCGATCAGCTGCAGGCCTCGCGTTGCCAATGCACGCTGGAACGGCACCCGCCTGGCCAATTGTCTGGTTTTCTCACAGACGAGCAGCAGACCGCTCCGATCGAGCACCGCGCTGAGCCGATCGAGTCGAACGCCCATCCCCGTCCGCAGTTCGAATGCCGCTTGTTGATCAGCATCGTGGAGGCGCGCGAACGTCCGCCAGCTCGTACTTGGAATGCCCGGATCTTGCTCCGCCTGTACCAGCGCCTGCGTGCACACGACCGCCGCGTAGGAGCCGGCCAGAGGTTCGTCCTCCACATCCACACATTCGAACCGGACGTTCTGCAGTCCCAACTCGTTCGCCTTCTGTCGGGCGACAGCGATTGACACCGGCGAGCGATCCACACCGACGAATTCCTGGTCGGGGAATCGGCTCGCGTAGAAGGTTGTCAGAATGCCGGCGCCGCAGCCGAAATCGAGGGTGCCGATTAACCCGCCGATACGGCGGGCCACCCGCGGGCCGATCTCTTCGAAATAGTTGTAGCGTTGGCTGTAGAGAACAGGGAGGATTTTCGGGTCGGCGGCAAGATCGTAGAACGCGAGCTCGTCGCGACGATCACCGCCGCGCTTCCGTTCGACCAGCGCGTTGAGCCGAGTCAGAATTTTAGTGGGGAGTCGCTGACGCTGCCAGGCGAAGTAGCCAGCGTCAGAGGTGAATCCCCTCAGGCCCCACCGGGCGAGATGGGCATGAAGCGATTGCTGCAGTGAGTCGTTGGGCATGAACGCAATCTCAACGCGCCTGCTCAAAACGGTTTCCAGCAAGGCCGTAAGGAGTAAGAACCACGAGGCGTACGCGGCGAGGGTACGTTGAGTGGTTCGAACGACTGAGAACGAAGCGGGAGAGCGTTTTCAGCGGGCGCCTAGGGTCGTTTCAGCATGATGGCGTCAAAATAGGTTTCGGGCACCGGGTGCGGCAACCGCAGCTGTCCCGATCCGAACACGACATACTTTTCGCAGGTCAACTGCTCCAGACCGATCGGCCCCTTCGCATGGAGTCGGGAGCCGCTCAGCCCGAGGTCGGGCCCCATGCCGTAACTATCCCCCGCATTGAGCCGCGATGAGGCGTTGATGAACACCGCGCCCGCATCCACTTCGCGCGCGAAGCGCATGGCCGATTCATATCGGGTGGTGGCAATCCCAGCGGTGAGGCAAGGACCATGCTCCACAAGATGCGCCAACGCTTCATCGAGGTCCTCCACCATCTTGACGGCGAGCACCGGCCGCTGGAATTGGGTCCGCCAATCGGCTTCCGTCGCCGGAATGATCGCGGTATGACCCGACATCGCCATCTGTCCCATGAGCGCGATCGTCTTCGGGCAACCGCGGACTTCGATCTTGAATTCGTTCAGCAAGCGATTGATCAGCGGGGGTAAAAACTGCCGGCCGATGAATTGCTGCACCAGCAACGTATCGAGCGCGTTGGGCGCCCCGGCGCACTGCGCCTTGGAATTGATCACCACGTTCTGGGCCATGGGGATATCAGTGTCGCCATCGATATAGAGATGCGTGAGCCCTTCGTCATGACAGAGAACCGGCACCTTCGCGTGCTCAATGACCACTTTTCGCAAACCGGCTCCACCGCGCGGGATGATCGCGTCGAGATGCTTCCCCGACCGGATGAGTTCCACCGCCACCTCTTTCTCAGGACGCTCGACAAGAATCCAGGTGCCGGAAGGGATCCCGGTCCGGTCCGCGGCTTCGGATAACGCCCTCTCGATCGCCTTCTGGGTCAGTCTCCACTCAGGCGCGCCACGGAACACGCAGTGATTGCCAGACTTGAGGCAGAGCGCCAGCGACTCGACGGTCACGAGAGGGCCCAGCTCGGACACCACCCCGATCACCCCGATTGGAACCCGGACCCGGCTGACCTGCAGCCCATCCGGCCGTTCCCATCGCGAGGTCACGGCCCCGACCGGATCCGGCAACTCGGCAATGACACGAAGCTGTTCCACCATCCGTTTGACCTCGTCCCCGGTCAGACGCACACGGTCGACGGCGGCCTTTATTCGATCCTTGCTGGGACCGCCTTCCGAGGAATTCTTCAACGCTTCCACGTCCTTTTCGTTCGCGGCCAGAATGGCCGGCTCTTCGGCCACGATCCGATCCGCCATGGCTCCCAACGCCTTGGCCTTGGCCTGGCCGGACAATCGAGCCACGTCTCTGGCAATATTTCTGCTGTCTTTCAACAGCTTATCGATATAAAGCTTAACCGGAACTTCGGGCATAGCAATCTCTCTAGGACTCCTTCGCGCAGTTGAGCCATCGATTCACGGCGATTGATCAAGCGGCAGCGGTGCAATGAAGCGACTACGGGAGAGGCGGACTATAGCACGCGATTTTTTCCGGAGTAAAGGCGACAAGAGGCACCGGAGCAACTAGGGGCATTCCAGGCTCTTGAGAGCGCAGATCGTCCATCCGCTCAATTTGATCCGCCCTCCTCCTGCAAGGAGAAAATTTGCTAGAATGCCCGGAACCCTGGACTTCGTTTTGTTGTAATCGACGGCCATGATCGACCTTCGCAGCGATACCGTCACCCTTCCCACCGATGGAATGCGTAACGCCATGGCCCG
>JBQTIO010000166.1:0-20849 GCA_052388075.1 Nitrospiraceae bacterium | reverse complement strand
TGCCTTCTTTTAGGGTGTGGTAGCCAGTCAACCATTTGGATTTTCTCACAATTACGTCCATTTGCTCTCTGTCCTGAGAGCGCCTTTAAGGAGGCGCTTCGATGTATAAAACCATCTATATCCCGGTCGATAACTCGGACCATTCCAACACTGCGGTAGAGACAGGTCTTCATCTCGCCAAGACGTTCGGTTCGAAGATCGTCGGCAGCCACGTCTATGCCGCCAAGATGCACGATAAACGGTTCAAGCAGATGGAGGCGGGCCTCCCTGAGGAGTATCACGACGAAAAGGAGCTGGACCGGCAACGGCAGATCCACGATTCGCTGATCACCAGAGGGTTACAGATCATCACGGACTCCTACCTCGACTTCGTCGACCAGAAGTGCACGGAGGCCAATCTTCCTCTCGAACGGCGGTCGCTTGAAGGCCGAAACTGGAAGGTCCTGGTCGAAGATATCAATACGAATGCGTATGACCTGGTCATCATGGGAAGTTTGGGAGTGGGGGCGGTCAAAGACAGCGTCATCGGGAGCAATACCGAGCGGGTCGCGCGCCGCGTCCGAAACTCCGACATGCTCATTATCAAACAGACCCAGCCGATGACGAACGGGAAAATCGTCGTGGCGGTCGATGGAAGCCCCTATTCCTTCGGCGGACTCATGACCGGGTTGGCGCTCGGCAAGGCCTTCAACCGCCCCGTCGAGGCCATCTCGGCCTTCGATCCCTATTTCCACTACGCGGCGTTTCACAGCATCTCCGGCGTCTTGAACGAGGAAGCCGGCAAGGTCTTCCGCTTCAAGGAGCAGGAGAAGCTGCACGAGGAAATCATCGACAGCGGCTTGGCCAAGATCTATCAGTCGCACTTGGACATTTCGCGCGAGATCGCCCAGGCCGAACAGACCGACATCAAGACCACCCTCCTCGACGGGAAGGCCTTCGAGAAGATTATCCAGTATGTGCGCAAAGAGATCCCCTGGCTCCTGATTGTCGGCCGGATCGGCGTGCACAGCGATGAGGACATGGACATCGGCAGCAACACCGAGAACCTCTTGCGCACCGCGCCCTGCAATGTCCTGATCTCGAACCGCAAGTACGTGCCCCCCATCGACACCCAGGCGGAATACACCATCGCCTGGACGGAGGAGGCCTTGCGACGGATGGAAAAGATCCCCGTTTTTGCGCGCGGAGTGGCGAAGACGGCCATCCACCGATATGCCATCGAAAAGGGCCATACGATCATCAGCAACACGGTGGTGGATGCGGCGGTAGGGCATATCCTGCCCAAAGGCGCTATGGAGGCCATGCGGGCGTTGGGTGGAAGCCTCGACGCGGCCGGGATTGACCGCGACAAGATGCAGGCCGATAGCGCCGTGGCCAAAGACCTCATGGGCTCCACCCTGAGCGGCATGATGACCCAGATCGTCGAGGAGAAGCCGAAACCCGCTGGCACGACCCAGGCCTACCTGGATCGCATGAGCCTGAATTATTTCGTGTGCGACGGTTGCGGGTACATCGGCAAGGGCGAGACTCCGGTGAAATGCCCCGTCTGCGGGGCGGAGGGCGCGAGATTCAAACAGGTCGACAAGACGATCTTCGAAGCGGCGGCGAAAGCCGAGGGTGAGCTGGAAACGGATATTGCGTACGACGATGTGCCGATGCAGTGGACCAAAGATGCTAAAGAAGCGATCCGGGCCGTACCGGCAGGCTTTCAGCGGCGGCGCGCCAAGGCCAAGATCGAAAAGAGCGCGCGCAAGCTTGGGATGACGACGATCACCCTGGAATACGCTGCGCCGATGATCAAGGAAGCAGCGTCCGAAGACTACACCCCGATCTTCGCCAATAAGGGCGGCGGAACATCGGCCACGGCAGAGGCGATGCTTGGAGCGACGAACGGAAACGGAACGAACGGCCACGCCGCCGAGCCGACCTCGCCCTACACCTGGACCGCCGATGCGCAGGCCAGGCTCGATCGCGCACCGGAAGGGTTCATGCGCGATTGCACGAAGGCATTGATCATCAAGCACGCCGACAAGATCGGAACGACCATAATCACGATTGAGGTCGCCAACGAGGGAATCGAACAGGCCAAGGTCTACATGGCGGAAGCCATGAAGACCGGGAACCTCAAGGACATGATCGCGAACCTGACCGGCAAAGCCGGAACGTGAGTTTTGAGTTTTGAATTTTTAGTTGTGAGTCCCGGGGCCCTGCTGTCGGCAACTAAACACTAAAAACTCATCATTCAAAACTCAGACTGACATGGGTAAGCTTCTCCCCATCTTTAATGGTCCTTCGTTGCCGGAAGCGCCGGGCTCGTTTCAACAACAGACCACCCAGTTTCTCACACCCACCCCGAAAGGGGACGGTCCATACGACGGCCGGACGGTCGACGACTTCAAGCCCTATCTCATCGCGCTGAATCTCACGAAACGTTGTAATTTAAAATGCGCTCACTGCTACCTCGATGCCACCACGAAGGCCGGCGGAGGCGCCGACGAACTGACGACGGAAGAGTGTTTCCGCCTCATCGATCAGATCGCGGAAGTCAACAAGGGCTGTCTTCTCGTCATCACCGGTGGAGAGCCGCTGGTGCGGCCGGATATTCTCGAGATCGCGCGCCACGCAGTACAACTCGGCTTTATGGTCGTCTTCGGCACCAACGGCATGTTGATCTCAGATGAAGTCGCAAAGCAGTTAGTAAAGATCGGCGTGATGGGCGTGGGCATCAGCATCGATTCGCTTGAGCCGGCGAAGCACAACGCGTTCCGCGGAGTCCCTGGAGCGTGGGAGGCGGCGGTCGCCGGTATCGAAGCGTGCAAGCGCAACGGCCTCCAGTTTCAGGTCCATTTCAGCGCGCAGCCGATGAATTACAAAGAATTGCCGGACGTCATCGACTGGGCGCATCGGCTCGGCGCTCGGGTGTTGAATGTCTTCTTCATGGTCTGCACCGGACGTGGTGAGGAACTGACTGATATCACACCGGCCCAGTATGAAGAAGTGCTCGGCTACCTGATCACCTGCCAGGATAATTACAAAGGCATGCTGGTCCGCGCTCGTTGCGCTCCCCATTTCAAGCGGCTGGCCTACGAGAAAGACCCTCAGTCGCCGATTACCAAAGCCACCGGCTATATGGGAGGCGGCTGCCTCGCCGGCACCAACTATGCCCGCGTGACGCCGAACGGCGAATTGACCCCCTGCCCCTACATGCCCTTATCTGCGGGCAATATCCGCCAGAACAGCTTTGTCGACCTTTGGGAAAAGTCGGACATCTTCAACTCGTTCCGTTATCCCCAGCTCAAGGGTAAATGCGGCGACTGCGAATACAGCGACATCTGCGGAGGTTGCCGTGCCCGCCCCTATGTCGACCACGGCGATTGGTTGGATGAAGATCAGTGGTGCCTCTACACGCCGAAGGGCGGAGAAAAGGTCAAGGTCGCCTTCAATGTTCCGGAAGAATGCGAAGTCGTCTGGGACGAGGCGTCGTCATTACGTCTCAGCCGAATTCCATATTTCCTGCGCGCCATGGTCAAGAAGGGCGTCGAGAAACATGCTCGCGAGAACAATGTGACCATCGTCACCGTGGAGCTGATGGAAGAACTGCGCAAGAAGCGATTCGGAAACGAGGCGCCGGTCTTCAAATTCTAGCGTGAAACGTAAAACGTGAGATGTGAGACGTTCCTGCTCGCGAGTTTCTGGCTCCTCCTTTACGTTTCACGTCTCACCTTTCACCTTTTACGGCATTAACAATGGATGCGCTTCAAAGCCTTGCCCTCGACCTCAACCAGCTGATTCCGATCCTCAATCACTGGCTCCATCTCCTCTCCGCGGTGATTTGGATCGGCGGCCTGGCCTTTCTTGTCATGGCGGTCACCCCCGGCCTGAAAAAGGCCGTGGCGAAGGAACAGATCAAGCCCATCACGGATAGTTTCTACCAGCACTACAAGAAAGTCGCCGGAATTCTCCTGCTGGTCCTGCTGTTCACCGGCGGTATCAACCTGCACTATGTCAATCAAGTGCTGACCTCGCAGACCGGTACCGGCATGCAGCACCACGCCAAGTACCTGACCGTTTTCTTCATCAAGCTCTTTCTCGTCCTCTGCCTTCTGACGCTGTTTCTCTACACCGTCATCTTCAAGTCAGACGACGAGGCCGATGAGGGCGAGACCTATGAGGCTATCCCCTACCAACGCGCCGCCCTCTGGATGGGCTTCTTCATCATCCTCTGCGCCGCCGCCATGAAACACCTGCATCAGTAGTTTTCCCCTCATGACTTGGCCGGATCCGGTCGCCCCGCGTCGACGACCTATCCACAGCGCTCGTGCTGACACAGGACTTAAGATATCGTCGAACAGGGTGAAACGAGAGGGGTGCGCAGGCATGAGGGCGCCCGGAGCCGTTGAGTTCGAAGGCCGGTTGGGTTGCTTAAGCTTACCGCTGACGCGACTCGGTGGCGGGTTTTGAACCAGAGAACGCCCGCTTAAAAACCGATTTGAGACCGAAGTAGGCGAACGAATCTTTCAGATTGGAATAGAGCCGCTTGACGGCGCCCATCTCGGGGTTGGTGACGTATTCCATCGTCAGCGCAATGCGCTCTTCACCCTCCCCCAAGGGCGTCACGGCATGCCACAGCTTGTCGCCGTTGAAAATCACCATGTCGCCCGGCTCGGTTACCAGTTCAAGGTGGCGCGGTTCTCTCGTCGGATGACCCTTGAAGAGCTCGCACACCAGTTTGCACTGGGTCGACCGATCCACCAGGCCCATCAAGATCGTGTAGCGCGCCCCTTTGTAGTAGGACGTATCGTAGTGAAACCCGATGTGATCGCCCGGCTCGGTATAGTAGTAGAGCGCGCAGGAATGAGGATCGCTGTCCGGACAGAGCGTCAGCTTCGCATCCACCAGACGGCTCAAAAATGCCTTGAAGGACTCCGACCGGTAGAGATCGAGAAACAGAGGGGCCTTCCCCTGCACCGTGTAATAGCTGACGCTGCCCCCTTTTTTATGACCCGGAATGTAGTTTCGATTCAGTTCCGGCTTGACGCCCTGTGCCTGAGGAACGAGGTTCGCTTCCACGAAAGCCCTGGGCAGAAACTGCTTGATGACCAGGAACTCGTTCTGGTCCCAGTACTCCCGGTGCAGACGCTCAACGTCCAAGGCTGCTACCGCCCGGTCGACGGCCTCTCCTATGCTGCTCGTTGCAACTATCATTTTTGAGTTCACTCCTGTGGCTCTGGTCGTCAAACCTCAATCGCCATCCGGGAGAGGAAACGCGTCATTCGTCAATCGTCATTCGTGAGCAGTTGAGCTTTGACGATCCCAGCACCCCATTGCTTGACGGTTGATCATTGACGGATGACGTTTGACAATTTCCGCTTACGGCCCGTTAAAAACCGGAGCTTTGACGACTTCCACGTCCGGCGGTGCCTTGAAGTCGAACACATCATTACCCAATCCCAGGTTCGGCTTCAAGCCGGAAAATTCAAAGGTCGCCACATTGCCGCTGATCTCGTGCAGCGACACGGTGCGAAGAAAATAGGTTTTCGGAAACACTTCCACGACGATTCGCTGCAAATTGCGCGTCGACTCATGGTCCTTGGCTTTGGGAATCAGCGTAATCAGACGCACGCCGCCGATCCCACGTTCCTTGCCCGTCGTTGGTTCGATGTCGAACGACTCGTCCAGCCTGGCCGCGCCCTGTAAGAGCTCCAGCGGCGCTTTTGATGCGGCCATCTGCGTCAGCTTTCCGATCAACACCTGCTTGTGCTCAGGCACATAGACCTTCACATCGTCGTGATTGACGTAGATTTCTTCGCTCGCCGGATCAAGGTAGTCCCACCGCAGGCGCCCCGGCTTCTTGATGTACACTTTTCCGGAAGACACCACCGGCCGTTCGAATCCTTCGATCCTCGTTTTCTGAGAGAAGTCTGCCTGGAGATCCTTGGTTTTTTCGTAACGCGCCTGGATCTGCCTCACGACATCGAGGACTTCCTGGTATGCCTTCTCGTCGGCCGGGCTATCGGCTCCCCATGCCGGCGCGACAACCCACAGGCCCAGCGCGGCCCAGGCCCACCAGCGGCTCATGCTTCGGCCGCTCCGACCGGACCCCGACGACCGAGGACTTCCCGTCGTCCATCCCGTCCTGCCGCCCCGACAATCCCATCCGTTTCCATCTGTTCGATCATGCGGGCTGCGCGTGGATAGCCGACCCGCAACCGGCGTTGAATCAGCGAGGCTGAGGCCTGCCCCGTTGACAGCACGATTTCTTTGGCCTGTTCGTAGACCTCGTCTTTCGCCTCTTCCGCCGCGGCCTCTTCCGATTTGAGCGATTGCAGCTCCTGATTGTAGATCGGCAGGGCCTGCCTCTTCACAAAGTCGACGACGGACCGCACATCGTCGTCCGAGACAAAGGAGCCGTGTACCCGGACCAGGCGTCCGGTGCCGGAGGCCAGATAGAGCATGTCGCCTTTCCCCAGCAGTGCCTCTGCCCCCTTACCATCGAGAATGGTGCGGGAATCCGTTTGAGAGGAGACTTGAAAGGCGATGCGCGCAGGGAAATTCGCCTTGATCAACCCCGTCAGCACATCGACCGATGGCCGCTGCGTGGCCAGCACCAGATGAATGCCTGATGCCCGCGCCATCTGCGCGAGCCGGGCGATCTTGTCTTCCACATCCTTAGGGGCGATCATCATTAAATCCGCCAGTTCATCGATCATCACCACGATGAAGGGCAACGGTTCCGGTGGTGTCGGTTTCGGCCGCATGCAGCCGGCCTCGCCCTCGGGGATCGCAGTCTCGCCGGCGGAGAGCCGTTCTTCTTCGGAAAGAAACTGCATCGGCAGCTCGGTCTGTTCGACCGACGGCACGACGCTCTCGGCGAACGCCTCATGCAAGCCTGCCACTTTTCGATTGTAGGCATCGATATTTCGCACACCGGCTTCCGCCAGCAGTTTGTACCGCCGTTCCATTTCACTCACAACCCACCCCAGCCCCTTCGCCGCCGACTTGGGATCCGTGATGACCGGCCGCAACAAATGGGGGATCCCCTCGTAGGATTGAAACTCCAGCATCTTGGGATCGATGAGCAAGAGCTTGACCTCGCTGGGCGTCGCGGAGAACAAAAGGCTCAACAGCATCGTGTTCAGGCTGACGCTCTTACCGGCTCCTGTTGCGCCGGCCACCAGGAGGTGCGGCATCGTCCTGAGATCCGCCGTGACTGGGGCGCCGAAGATATCCATGCCCAGCGCTATCGTGAGCCTCGATCGGGCCCGTGTGAACACGTCGCTCGTCAGGACTTCTTTGAGCGACACCGTCTCGCGTGACCGGTTCGGCACCTCGATGCCGACCACCGACTTACCGGGTAGCGGTGCTACAATGCGGAGGCTCGTGGCCTTCAGGGCAAGGGCGAGGTCATCGGCAAGGCTCACGATGCGTGCCACCTTAGTACCCGGGGCCGGCTCATACTCATACATCGTGACCACGGGGCCCGGACGGACTTCCGTCACCTTGCCTTCAATGCCGAAACTCCCCAGGGCCCGCAACAAGACTTCGGACTGGGCCTTCAGCTCCTCATCGGACATGCGGCTCAGCGGACCGGACGGATCGCTGAGCAAGACCTCTGGATCAGGCAGCCGATACTCGCCGGCTTCGGTCTGCGCAGCCGCAACCTCCGGTTCGGCCTCTGCCTCCTCTACGACAGCGGGTATCGACACAGCGTCCTGCTGAATGACGGAAGGCTCCGGCGCAACCAACGGTGCTGTGTCGGGCACCGGTTCGGCAATCGTCTCAACCTCGGCCATCGCCCGGCTCGACCTGGAAACTTTTGGCTTCTGACCTTGGTCTCCGGTCTCTGCAGAAACCTCTATCGTGCGCTCGGGCATCACCGCCGCCATCCATTCACGGACTGCCGCCCATCGCTCCGGCACTCGACGAGCTGCTTCACCGAGGGACAGGGGTGTCGTGAACAGGAGCGAGACGAGAAAGCCGGCAATGATCAGAATGTGCGCGCCGGTACCGGCGAAGACAGCACGTAGCCCGTCTCCGACAACCTGGCCGACAGCCCCGCCTCCCATGCCACGCGAGATCATTCCGCTCGTCAGTGTCGGAACCGCAGTTGTCTCGAGGTGGAGAAAAGCGCTCAGGAAGAATACGGCGGCGAGCGAACTGACGGCTGTCCTGAGCCTGATGCTCACTGGCGCCTGGGAGAAGCAGCGAAAGCCCAGCCGGCCTAACAACACCGGAAACAGATAGGCCGCCCCGCCGATGAGATAGAAGAACCCTCCGGCCAACAGGGCGCCGAACGAGCCGATGAGATTGCGAGGCGGGCTGCCCGCCGGAACCCCGGCCGCCACGCTCTTGGCTTCCCCTGGCACAAACGACAGGAGGCTCAACAACATGAGCAGGCTCAGCGCGATCAAGATGACGCCGATCACTTCCCGCTGAAGATGAGAGGGGGGAGAAGGGGCGCGGCGTGCTTCGCCCCGCTTGGCCGAGGTGGTGACGCCCATGACGCGGATGCTAGCACAGGGGGGCAGTCATTTCAAACAACGATGGACTCAGGAAGAGACGGGCGGCGTGGTGTGGCGGATGATTTTTCCTTCTACGAGGTAGACCACCAGCTCCGCGATATTGGTGGCATGATCGGCCATTCGTTCGAGGTATTTGGCGACGAAGCTCAGACGGATCGCCCGAGAAATCGTATGCGGATCCTCGAGCATGAATGACAGCAGCTCGCGGAATAACTGTTCCATGAGTTCATCGACGAGGTCGTCGTCCGTGAGCACCTTCCTGGCCAGCGCGGCATCGTCTTTCACGAACGCGTCAATGCTTTCCTTCACCATGATCCGAGCCAGATTCCCCATCCGCGGAATATCGATATAGGGCTTGAGCTGGGGTTCTTCGTTCAACTCGATGGCCCGCTCGCAGACGTTTTCCGCCAGGTCGCTGATCCGCTCAAGCTCGGTGGCGATTTTCATGGCCGTCGTCACCAGCCGCAGGTCTCGAGCCGCAGGCTGATGGAGGGCCAACAACCGGATGCAGTCTTCGTCGACCTCGACGTCCAACGCGTTGACCTTGTGATCCCGCTCGATCACCTGGCGTGCCTGCGTCGAATCGCGCTTCACGAGCGCCGCCAGGGCCTTGTCGATTTGATCCTCCACCAGACCCGCCATGCGCAGGAGCTTGGTCTTCAACTCGGCGAGTTCTTCGTCAAAGTGCCGCTGTGTCATAGGGTTTAACCAAACCGCCCAGTGATGTAGTCTTCGGTCTGCTTCTTGGAAGGCGTGGTAAAGAGCTGCTTCGTGAGGCCAAACTCTACCAGTTCACCGAGGTACATGAACGCCGTCCAATCGGACACCCGCGCTGCCTGCTGCATGTTGTGGGTGACAGTGACGACCGTCAGGTCTTGTTTCAAGGCAAAGAGCAGTTCTTCAATTTTGGCGGTGGCCACGGGATCCAGCGCCGAGCAGGGCTCGTCCATCAGCAAGACATCCGGTTTCACCGCGAGCGCGCGGGCGATACACAGTCTTTGTTGTTGCCCTCCAGAGAGACCGAAGGCGCTTGCTTGGAGACGATCTTTCACTTCATCCCATAGCCCTGCGCCCTTGAGCCCCTCTTCCACAATTTGATCTAACCGGCCACGGTTTCGGATTCCATGAAGACGTGGCCCATAGGCCACGTTTTCGTAGATCGATTTCGGAAAGGGGTTCGATTTCTGAAAGACCATCCCGACACGTGTTCTCAGGTCGGTGATATCCACATCGGGACCATAGATATCCACGCCGTCAAGCAGCATGGTACCTTCTAATCGGGCGCCTTCAATCAAGTCGTTGAGCCGATTGAGGCATCGCAGCAAGGTGGATTTTCCACAGCCAGATGGCCCAATAAACGACGTGACCTGATTTTTGATGATCTCGATATTGATTTTGAAGAGAGCCTGGCGGTCCCCGTAAAAAAAGTTGACCTGATTCAAGGTAAGTTTGGCAGCTTGAGTGTTGGAATCCTTGTCACGCATCTGTCGATCAGAGTCCAGCACGTTGAGCTTTCGTGAGTCGAGCATTTGAAATTGGGACGGCTGTTGTGTCACAAGCAGAGAAGGGTGCATGGAGGTCCTCTATACCACTGAGCCGGCATACTTCTTGCGCAGGTGGTTACGAAGGACAATCGCGGTGAAATTTAGCAGGACGATGACGGTGATCAATACCAGGGTGGTGATGTAGACCATTGGTTTCGCTGCTTCCACATTAGGGGACTGAAAGCCCACGTCGTAAATATGAAATCCCAGGTGCATGAACTTTCGATCGAAGTGGAAAAAGGGCCAGGAACTGTCTACGGGGAGCGCAGGCGCAAGCTTCACGACTCCGGTCAACATGAGCGGTGCCACTTCACCAGCCGCCCGGGCCATCGCCAAAATCAATCCAGTCAGAATGCCCGGCAGAGCACAGGGTATCACGACTTTGAGGATCGTTTCCAACTTGGTTGCTCCGAGAGCCAATGATCCTTCACGGAACTCTCGGGGCACGGCGGCCAGTCCCTCTTCTGTGGCGACAATGACTACTGGCACCGTGAGCAAGGCCAGCGTCAGTGACGCCCATAGAATGCCACCGGTGCCGAACGTTGGTGTCGGAAGTCGTTCAGGAAAGAAGAGCGTGTCGAGGGTCCCGCCGATGGCGTATATAAAAAAGCCTAATCCAAACACGCCGAAGACAATTGAAGGCACGCCCGCGAGATTGTTGACGGCGATTCTCACGAGACGAACCATGGTGCCCTGTCTTGCATATTCTCGCAGATAGAGCGCGGCAAGCACGCCGAAGGGGACGACGGCCAGACTCATGATGATGACCATCATGACGGTTCCAAAGATGGCTGGGAAAATGCCGCCTTCAGTGTTGGCCTCTCTGGGCTCGGTGCTGAGGACAGACCACACATTCGTGAGATAGACCCAGCTCTTGTGCAACAGGCCCATCTCGTTCGGGCGCAGGGCGCGAATGATCTGTCCTACTGAGATCTGCTTCTCTTGTCCATTTGCATCCACCATGATGACAGAGTATTCATTGAATTGTGTGCGCAGCGTTTCCAATTCCATGGTTTTGGCTTGGTAACGGGATTCAGAGGCAGCAATCTGTGTTTTGAGGTCGTTGATTGACCCTCTTTCCTTCCCCATTTCGAAAGCACGGATTTTCAACCGCGCCTGCTCAATGTCAGTGTTAATAGAGCCAATCTCGACTGTTTCGATCCGGGTGATCTGTCGATGGAGGGCATTGGTGGTGCTGATCAGTGGGGCCAAGGCGATCCATCCGGCTTCATTCCCTTCTACCTGAAGCGTCTCGCCTTTGTAGATAGCCTTGATCCTGGCGTACATGTTGCCCCATTCGCGTCGCTCTAAGAGCACTGCATCTGTCGGATGACTTTCTGCCGCAATTTGATCGTCGTTAACCCATTTGAAATCAAGCCCATATAAATCTCGATTTCCGATCTTTACCCGAAGGCGACCTTTTCCTTCGGGGCGGTCCGGCGTGATAGAGCGGGGGATGACTTCGCGTCCGGCCAGTTGCCCCATCACGTGCTGTCCATCTTTCAGGGTCAGTTCGACGATATCCGAGGTCCAAAAGTATCCCAAGCCGTTGATGACGATCAACAGCAACAGCCCGAAGACCATGAGCAGGGATACCGAGACACCGGCGGCGCATCCCCAGATGAAGACGTTGCCGGAGGCAAGGAATTTTTTGAATGGGCTGCGCATTAATACTGACTGTACTTCGTTCTCAACCGTTGCCTGATAACCTCCGCCACGGTGTTGATGAGAAACGTAAACACAAATAAGAGCATGGCCGCCAGGAACAAGAGGCGATAGAGTGTGCCTCCATGAGGGGCCTCTGGAATTTCCACGGCGATATTGGCCGATAACGTGCGAAAGCCATTGAAGAGGCTCCAATCCATAATGGGGGTGTTCCCCGTGGCCATGAGGACGATCATGGTTTCTCCAATGGCCCGGCCAAAGCCGATCATAATTGCAGCGAAGATTCCTGGGCTTGCCGAGACAAGCACGAGTTTGACTAAGGTCTGCCAGCGGGTGGCTCCCAACGCAAGAGACCCGGCGATCAAATGTCGTGGGACGTTGGACATTGCCTCCTCGGAAATACTGAAGATAATAGGAATGACGGCAAAGCCCATCGCAAACCCCACCACGAGGGCATTTCGTTGGTCATACCTGAGTCCCCAATGGGTGGCGAACCAGGTTTTATAGTCAGTTCCGAACAGGAACGACTCGATCGGCTGATTCAGGCCCAGACAGATCCAGACGGCGCCGATGATGACAGGAATCAGGACAAACGTTTCCATCCCAGGACGAAGGCGACGGTTGATTGTGGCTGGGAGATATTGCCAAAGAATCGCCGTGACTGCGACACTTGCGGGCACAACCACAGTCATGGCGACCATCGCAGGGAAAATCCGTTCGAGCGTAGGCGCCAGCCACAAGCCGGCCAGAAAGCCCAGGATGACGGTCGGGAGCGCTGCCATGATCTCGATGGTCGGTTTGACCTTGGCTCGAAGATTGGGGTGCATGAACATCGAGGTATAGATAGCGCCTAAGAGCGCCAGAGGCACTGCAACCAGCATGGCGTACAGGGTCCCTTTCAGCGTGCCGAAGATCAGCGGGAGGAGGCCGAATTTTGCTTCGAAGTCGTCGGCGCCGCTGGAAGATTGCCACACATGTTCCGGTCTCTCATAGCCTTCATACCATACGGGCTTGAACAGGCTTGCGACTGTCGTCTCCGGATGGGGGTTGTGAATCGCATAGGTGAGCAATGCTCCCTGGTCGGTGAGGGCTACGGCTCCGTCGGCTTTGGGGGAAAATGTCAGGGTACGAACCGCCCGTTGGTTCCCTGGAAGCTTCAGCAAGGTCTGCGCAGAGGTGGAGTAGTGGACAAACAGATTGCCCTGCGCATCGCCGGTGATGAATCCTTTGTCGCGAAGCGATGGAGAGATTTCGGTGACGGGAGAAGGATGCGCATCGAAGTGATGAATCGGGCGAAAGCGAGTTATCGGGCTTTCTCGAGCCTGACGCACCGGCATCCAGACTGAGACGTCGCCGGCGCTGCTGCCGATGACCAGCGAACGATCTCCAATCAAGTAGGACAGGGCGGTGACCGAAGCGCCGGCTGGAGCCACGGATGCGGTTTCGATCAGAGTCGGCTTGGTGCCCTCTCGCACATCATAGCGGTAGAGATTCCCGGCAGCCGTTCCAACCGACAATGTTTCGCCGCGGCTGTCAAAGATCAAGGCGGTCACAGGCTCGGTGCCGTGGCCGGTCAGTGCCACTGGAGTATTGTCGAAAGGTGAGGCTGTGTACCACAGGCGCCCTCGATCTGTCAGGGCTGCCGTGAGTGTGCCTCGCTCCGTCGGCTGATAGGCCAAACGAATAATTTGCTCTTTGGTGGGAGTCAATTGCACCGGAGATCCAAGGGTGACCGTTGGAACGATGTGGCGCGCCGCTTCGAAACCGGCTGTAAACTCCAGCATCACAGGAATGAAGCGGCCTTCGTCCGTACCGAAGGCAAATCGATAGCCGGTCCCGATCGCTCGAGCAATGGAGGTGATGTGGACCTTGGCCAAACCTGAAGGAAGGTCATAGGCCATGGGCGTGCCGGAGCGCGCATTGAAGAAACGAATTTGGTGATCGGACCCTCCACTGAGTTGATAGATAATCTCTTGATACTCGTCCATTCCAACAAGGCTGGATTGCGGGAGCGCTCCTGCTGGAGGAGCGCCGGCAAAGTAACCAGTCTGGGTGCCTTGTGGAGAGAAAAACAAGGGACCCACTTCTTTCACCAAGAAAACAAAAATACCGATAATGCTGAAGATGACGGCGATCCCACCCATGGTGATGATGACTTGCGCAAGCCGATCGAAGATGCGACGTCGCGTCACACTGGCAGAACGATGCGTGATCGTTTGCAGGGGCGTATGGCCATACGCCTCTTCAGCGGGGGAGGGGGCGAGAGCGGGACCGCTGTCGTTAGTCAAGATTCTTCAGTTCCTTCTCGACTGCGTCGGCCTTCAGTGGGAAAAACCCGTCTTTGATTACCACTTGCTGTCCTTGTTTACTATAGATGAATTTGACGAATTCTTTGACGATCGGATCCAGTGGTTTATTGGGCGCCTTGTTAACATAGAGATAGAGGTGGCGCCAGAGCGGATACGACCCATCGTCCGCGTTTTGTTGGGTGGCCTCTTTAAACGGCATGCCGTCTTTCTCGGCCAGTGGAACGGCGCGTACGTTCGATGTCAGGTACCCAATGCCGCTGTAGCCGATGCCGGCTTGATCTTCGCTCACGCTTTGGACCACGGAGGCTGACCCTGGCTGTTCTTTGACTTCGTCCTTGTAATCTCCGTTCTTGAGGGCATGTTCCTTGAAAAATCCATAGGTGCCGGAAGCTGAGTTCCGTCCATAGATACTGATGGGACTGTTGCCCAGACCTTCGTCCAAGCCGACTTGTCTCCAAAACTGGATATTCTCCTTGTGGCCCCAGCGCCGACTCTTGGAAAAGATCGCATCGACTTGGGCCATCGTGAGTCCTTTGACCGGGTTGTCCTTGTTGACGTAGACGGCAAGCGCGTCGATGGCGACCGGAAAAGCAGTGGGTTTATATCTGAATTTTCTTTCGAAGGCATCCATCTCGGTATTTTTCATTGGGCGGGACATCGGTCCAAGCTGCGCCGTGCCTTCGATCAAGGCCGGAGGCGCCGTGCTTGAGCCCTTGCCCTCGATCTGGATGTTGACGTTGGGATATTGTTTGCGAAACCCTTCAGCCCAGAGTGTCATGAGATTGTTGAGAGTATCCGAGCCGATGCTGTTGACATTACCGGACACCCCGCTGACTTTAATGTAGCCTTTCAAGGCGGGGTCAAGCGTGATCGCTTCATTGGCAAACGCCGATGAGATACTGGAAACAAGAACCCACAGAAGGGCGAAGCACCAAAGACAGGACCTGGAAGCTATTTTTTGCATTGAGACTCCTTTCATCATCCATAAAAGTATGGTCGCGTTTTATTACCAACGTGTAACCTGGATGTTATAGGGCTGTTAACTCTCGCAATAATTCTGATCATTAAGAGTGCCAAGCTGGGAGGGGCGGGCCATCTGCCGCTCCTCCACAGAAGCCATCGCTAAAAATTCCACTGAACTTGAAAGCGGACAGTCTGCCCATCGCGGATGGGATAGGGCGCCGTGAGAGTATCTGTGCGTTTCGTCCAGGCATAGGCGACGGTCAGCTCAAGTGCCTTGGCAAATTGATATTCCAGCCCGAGTTCCACTTCCCGGACGACATTGAACGGTGCATTGGTCCGGTGCTTCTTTCCGCCGTGGTATTCTTGCCAGCGCACGTAGGGAATGGCATCGTTCCACTTATACATGGCTTGAACGTATCCGCCTTGGAGCGAGTTTTCCTGAATGGCTGTGCGGGCTGCGTTCAGTTCAGGACCGCGGCCCCAGTTCCATTCCGCCTGGAAACCGAAGGGTTGAGGAAACAGCACAAAGTGTACGGCAACTCTCTCGTCCAGTATATTCCCGTCGTTGGGCCTTGAGGGATTCTTGGCGGCTCCACCTGCTGTTGGCGTTACAGGACCGGTAGAGACATTGAATAACCCGTTATATACATCCGCTCCGACTTGAATGATTTGTCCATAGGGCAATTCGAAAGGGTAGGTGGCGTGCAGCACGTAATGTTTATTGTCATTGGCTTCCGAGACATTGAGGGTCTGACCGGTATAAACTCCGATGCCCAATACGCCGTAGTCTCCAGACCCCTTGAGACCCTTGTCGACCAGGCTGCGGAATAACTTTCTGGTCTCAGCCGGAGTGTAATATAAGAAGAAACCGATGTCGCGCTCTCCGTTTGCTGCGCTATTAAGACCGTCGGCCCGGTCAAACGGGAGACGATTTTGGCTGGACTGCAGATTTTCAAATCCAAACGGGACCTTCGATTGCCCCGCGCGAATACGTAATTCTTTCTCCTTCGTCAGGAAGACATCGGCATACCAGTCTCGGAGCTGGGCAAAGTTATTATTGCCGGTTCCGGCAGTGGCCCCAAATTCCGGCTGAATATAGATGGACAGCCAATCGGTGATATCACCGGAGAAGATGAGGCGGGCACGGCGGAGCAGGAAGCCTTTATTATTGCCGACGGAGCTATCGTACTCTGTGACCAGATTCTTCTCGCCGGTGTTGTAACTATAGCGAAACTGGGTGTAGCCCCGGATGCTGATTTTGTCATACCATTTTTTGATCGTGGCGCGTTCTTGAATAGTGGCTTCTTCTTTTTCATGGTCGGCTTTAGCCTTGACCCATTCTTCTTTGGTGATCTGGCCTTTTTCGTAGAGAATGTCCTCGAGTCCAGCTTGGGCACTGTTCGTCTGGATGACCAATCCAAGGCCGATCATGGAAACAAAGATCGCGAACCACGGTTGAGCCATTTAAATCCTCCCTTCCTTAAGAGATGAGGCGATACTGTTCGCAACTGTCGGGAGGATAAATGACGAGGATTGCGGTGGTGCTACTGGCTGGTTACAAGTTTGTTAAATCGAGCGGACGACTCGAATCGGATTCTAATTCAGCGAGAGGTCCCCACCTGTGAAGGCGGGGGTGAGAGCAAGGTTCTGCGCAGCAGGACGAGCACGTTCGTAATCAATTGAGGACCACGCCTGTAAAGGCCTGGGAATCTATACAGTATGAGCATGAATGTTCTGCACGCACAATGTGACTACCCTCTGATCCAGCTCTGAACGGGTGCGCGTGCTCTTCATCGATGGCCAAGGAAAGTCGTGAAGCGCCCAGCTCCATCCATGCGTTGCACCACCTGTTCTGCTAGGATCTTCAATGCCCGGTGGCACCGACCCATTCCGCTCTGTTTCTGGAACAGCGATGCGTTTGTCGCGCTACCGACCTGGCAAGATGCCATTGAGGCCATGACCGCGCCATCGACTCAAGATGAGAGCAGCCGTACCGAGCCTCCGCTCTGGTCGATCGGGCTGGCCGTGGCTATCATCCTGGGGGCCCCGCTTGTGCTGTACTCACTGGCTCCCACCGGGCCGCTCCGTGAAGGCGACACCGCATTCTCGGACGGCCAACAACGCGCCCAACTCGCGACGCCGGCTGCAGACCTCCGCCTTCAGCCGGGCGATACCTGCCTGCTCGACCCGAATAGCCCCTTGATTGTGCTCCGTGTTCCGAATGAGCAACCGGACGGTCTGATTGCGGCCCAAGTGCAGGGCAGTCCGGCATCCGAATGGCCCTTCTGCCCACTGCATGCCGAGGTGTGGCTCAAAGCCCACCAGATGTTTCAGAAACCTGCGGTTTTGAGTGCGGTGCGGGAGATGCTGGCCCGATGGTTCGGTCGATGACAGAGGATGGGATGGCTAGGTTTTCAGTCGAGCTGTAAACTGCTTCCGGAATTTCGCGACCTTGGGACCAACCACAAACTGGCAGTAGCCTTGGAGAGGATTTCTGGCGAAATATTCTTGATGGTAGGCTTCGGCCTCGTACCATTGCGTGGCCGGCACGACTTGGGTCACGAGCGGCTCGGCATAGAGTTTCTGCTCCGTCAGGGTCTTGACTAATTCCTCCGCCGTGTATCGCTGCGCCGGGCTGTGGTAGAAAATCGCCGAACGATACTGGGTGCCCATGTCGTTCCCTTGTCGATTGAGCGTCGTCGGATCGTGGATGACGAAGAAAATCTCGAGCACCTCCCGGTACGAGATCGAGCGCGGATCGAAGGTGACCCGCACGGCTTCCGCATGGCCGGTCTGGCCGCCGCAGACTGCCTCATACGTGGGATGTTCGACGCTTCCTCCGGTGTAGCCCGACTCGACGGATTGCACGCCCCGAATCTGATCATAGACCGCTTCGAGGCACCAGAAGCAACCGCCGGCGAGCGTGGCGACGTCCTGCGCAGATTGAATCGATCGTGATTCGCCGCCCATCATGCCGGTTACTCTTCTTCTTCCTCCTCGATATCCTCAATGCCTTCGTAACTCATTTCAGGAAACGAGGCCGCAGCCTTCTCGCAAGCGGTTTCGACCATTTCCTCGGCGTCTTCAGCTGAATCACCATCCACCAAAAATTTCACCGTGATCGCGTACCGTTGTTCCACTCTCCACTCCTTTCTCTGTCGTCCGTAACCGGGATTGCGCGAGCCAGACTTCGCAACAGCTTTGACGCCAACTTCCATCCCGCGGTCTAACGCGGCCCGTACTTTCTGATAGATGCAGTCACTATGTCAACCGTGTTTCACGGACAATCACGGAGGAACCAAAGGAGCGAACGAAGAATCCGCGACAGAGCATGCCTGGGAAAGGAAACTGTGTATTAGTTGGCAGATGAAAACGAAGAAGGAGGAGAGAAACTACTCATCATCTTCAAGATTGGCGAGTACGGTTTTGAGCTTTGAAAACTCTTCAGGGGAAATGCGTCTAAATCCGACTCCGAATGTATTGCCCAGAACCCATTGAACGGTGGCTTCTTCAACCCGCAGCGGCCAGTCCAGACCCGGAATGTGGAGCCGACACTCGAACTTCGCTCCTTGCACCACCCTCATGTCACTTTCTATTTTGCACCCGCCAGAAGAAATGTCGAGCGTCCGACCCTGTCCTTCCTCGTTCTGCCCCGAGAGGGTACTGCGGAACTGGGTCGTGAACCGCGGTTGGGCGCGCCGTTCGTGCGGCTGAGGGTCGGGGGGAGCCGGCGCCTCAGCTTCCGATTTGAAAAGGGAACTCAGTTTTCTCAGCGCTGCAGACATCTCTCTCCACGCGATACCGCTGCAGACATCTCTCTCCACGCGATACTATGAACAGGCCGGACAATCCTCTGACTGACTCACTCCGGTTTCGGTCAAGTGGCGGTAGGCCCTGAGCGGCGTCCCTATTTCTTCCTGTCGAGCAACATATGGCCGCGACGATTCTGTTGATAGCAGGCCTCCTCATGATCGAAGCAGAAGGGGCGCTCCTTTCCGAACGACACGATCGCTACCTGCTTCGGGCTCACACCGAATTCGACCAGATAGCTTCTCGCCGCCTTGGCCCGCTTATCCCCCAAAACCATGTTGTAGTCGGTCGTGCCACGCTCGTCACAGTGCCCTTCAATCTTCAGCACGGTCCCAGGATGATCTTTGAGGTAAGCCGCGTCCCGATTGAGCGCTTCCATCCCCATGTCGGAGACGGTCCACTGATCGTATCCAAAGAACACGTCGTGAAGCCCCGCCTCAATTGCCGCCTTCTCTTCCCTCGTCAGTTCAGCACGCTGACGCGCCGGTCGCCCCGAGGGGGTCAATGACGCTGAGAACCCACCCTGCGACTGAGCCAGCCGCTCCTCCGACGGATTCCGGGAGAAACCGCTCAACTCTCCGCTCGACCCACCGCGGGAGATCCCCGGATAACTCGAATCAGCGCTCCCGGATTCACTCTCGCCGCCGGATTGCAACCACTTCATGCTGCAACCCTGCGCCGACAGCAACACGACGGCCATCGCCATAACCAGTCCGAACTTCGCGACCATTTTGTTCATGACCCTCTCCTCCGTGAAACGTTACACGCTTGCTGCTCCGCGGCCGAAGACTCGTCACCGATGATGATCAGCCTCTGATCCGCACTCATCTGCACGTGAGCCTGCTTGACCATGCAGAACAAATATAGCACCGACGCTGAAAATGGCCTGTTTAGGCCGGTCTTCACCGGTACCGCACAACATAACCATGCAATTTCAACATGTTAGATTCGTCCAATGCGGCAGAATCCTGAGGGCAAGGGCCTGCGTTTTGGCCTCACGAGCAACAAGGTGTTTTTTCAGGGAAGGATACGAGCGGGCGTTATCGGTCGCGAAGGAAAGGCTGGAATTAGAAGATGAGTGCAGAAGGAAAAGGCAAGCCGGAAATTCTCAACGAAGAGTGATCCGCCGACGCAACAAAATCCGCAGCACGGCAGCCGGTCTCGTCCAACACTAACGAAACGATTTTCGGTCAGACCACCGAACCGGCCGTAACACCGCACCGAGACCCGCAATCGCACAAATGAAAACTAACATCGCCAGCGCAACGAAGAGGAAAAACCCGGCTCGTACGTCGTGCAAAACAGGGATCATGGTACCTCCCTCCTCTTGCTCGATTCATCCGCTCTTCCATCCGCACTCACAGACCCATACGCTCATCGGATCGGTCTTATGCAACGTTCTTCCACAAGAAGGACACTGGCGAGTCCAACCCCATCGGACCTCTCTACCCTTAAGCCTACCACCATTCAGTTGCGTCTGGATCCTTTGTCGACATAACCTCTCCACGAGCCTACCCCCATCCGCTACTGCTGTAAATCTAGAGCAAGATCCCACGGTTATCTATGCAGCTTTGGTGGGGGGGTCACATCAGCGGGTTATTGCCGGCATCTGGCAAGCTACTCCCTAACCCATTGATTCACTTGGCATGTTGTACGACTGATCCTGGTGCGCCCGGCAGGAATTGAACCTGCGACCTACGGGTTCGAAGCCCGGCGCTCTATCCAACTGAGCTACGGGCGCACATCGTTTATATAAATCATGTTGCGGGAAGAGTTGTCAACAACGGATCCGTGCGCGATGCGTACCAGACCCGGCTAGAGACGGGCAAGAATCTCGTCGGCAATCTGCACGACCGAACGCCCATCGGTCGCGATGGTATGGTCGGCGACTGCCTCGTACTTCGGGGTCCGCTCGCGAAGAACTTCCTGGATTTCCTCGACGAAGGATTTCGTTCCCGTGAGGGAGGGGCGCTGAGTATCCCGACCGATGCGACGGGCGATGGTGTCAACCGATGCCGTGAGCCAGAAGAAGATGC
>JBQTIO010000165.1:0-18728 GCA_052388075.1 Nitrospiraceae bacterium | reverse complement strand
CTAAAAAAGGGGCTTATGGGGATGTCCCGATGCAATCACACCGCTATTCCCTGTTGCAGGGGCCTGTCGCGTCACGGCATGCCGCAGGGGATCCGGCGTGGTTGTGACGAGGGGCTGCCCCGGGACCTTGAGTTGGAGGGTTTCCTCCATCACTGGCGCCGCGTGGAGCAACGCCACCAGGGCGTCATACACCGCCGCCTGCGCGGGCTCCAACAGTTCTGTGACGATCAGCGTGGCGCTGCGATCGAGGGTCACCAGGCTGCGGAACACCCGCGGCCCGTCCATGACGGCCGAGCGCACCCGATCCGCCTGAGCCTGGGCTTGCGGTGGCTCGTCAAAGAAGTGCGCCCGCACGAACCCGCCGGCGCCCTGCAGGGGGACGTCCACGGTGGCCAGGCTCACGATGTGATCGGGATCCCAGACATGCGGATGCGCGTCATGACCCAGTTCTGCCATCTGGTCCGTGAGCCACTGAACCAGGGCCAGCGTGTGAGGGGTAAACACGCCCTGTCGGCCCTCATTCATCACTGCAATGATAATGGGATCCTGCACGTCGAAGGCCTCCTTGACCTGCTCCCGATAGACAAGAGCCGGATGCTTCACAGGATGAAAGCTCTTGGCCGGTCCCCCGGGCTGCACTTGGGACCCAATGGCGCCCAAGGTCACAAGCACGAGCAACCCGAGCGCGGCAAGGAGTCGAGGATAGGTGGTGAGCTGCTGCACGAAACGGCCGATTAGGTTGTTGTGGTGGGCTGCATTCATGGGCAATTCTCCTTTCTATGTATATACATGTAATGGCCTAAAAAAAGGGGGGTCGCGTTAGGCGGCGCCCCGTCCCGTCTGGCTTGTATGTCCTGCCGTCTGTTGGAACACCTGCAGATCGCCGAGGAACCGCTCAAACCGAGTCTCGCCGAACGTACGCAAGATCTTGGCCTGAGCACGCTTCCACAAGGGCAGTGCTTTGACCACAGCATCGAGTCCCTTGGGCGTCACCGACACACGGCGAGTGCGACGGTCTGTACCAGGCACCCGCTGCACCAAGCCCTGCTTCTCCAGCGGCGTGAGGTTCCGCGTCAAGGTGGTCTGGTCCATCACTAAGACCTCCGCAAGTTCCGACACGGTGATGGGCCCCCGCCGTGCGATGACCACGAGCATCGATAACTGGGTCGCGCGGATGCCCGTGCCCTGCAGCATCTCGTCATACTGCTGGGTCACCAGGCGCGCCGCTTTCCGCACGTTGAAGCAAGCGCACGCTCGAAACTGGGCCAATTGCTCTTGGGGAATCTGCATCGTGGTGTTCATGATGTATGCATATACATGCTTCTGACCACCATGTCAAGCCCCCTCACAAAAAAATTTTTGCAGGCCGTGGAGGCCCTCGTTAAACGCCAAGACCGCCCCACCAAGATTGCCGATCTATCCCTCCCTTAAACGGGTCGAGACCCGCTGTGCGGGTCAGACCGCAAGGAGGGACGTCTGCCGCGTTGGTCGGAACTCATCGAAGTGACCGGAAGTAATTTATTCCATAGAACGGCGCAAATCAGGAGAATTCCAAGGGAAAAGTGGGGAAACCTTCGCGAAATCAAGCCGCTAGCTGAATCCATCTTTCTGAATTTCTAACAGTGTCGGCTCATTCGGCGCGCGGGGCAGCAAAAGCTGGCCGCGCGCAGGAGGTTCCCCGTCCTAGTAAACACGGGGGCCTAGGAGGACCTACCTTGTCGATGCTTCCTGACTGGGTTTTGCTTGAGCGATTGAATCAGGAGAACAGGCTCTTCAGCTCAACGAGGCTCCTTTGATCATGCGAGGGCTTGCAGCATTGTTATATCGCCAGATACCAGTGCTTCCTTTTTGGCTCTAGACCAACGCTTGACTTGAGCTTCTCGTCGACGTGCCTCTGAGAAGGTCCTGAACTCTTCGGAGTAAACAAGGGCGGAGGCAGGATCGAGCATGGTCGTCCTGCACGCTCGTCCTGAAAAGTGCTCTTTGCAGCGAGCATCCAAATCGCTCAGCCATTTCGACGCATTTAGGGCTCCGATGGCCAAAGGCCTTGAGCCGCTCGACAGGCTCGAGGCCTTGAGCACGTCGAAAGGCAAGAAAAAGGCACATCTTTCAGTGATGCTGAGCTTTTCGCGTCGAAATGGCTCCCCGGGCAGGACTCGAACCTGCGACCAGCCGGTTACAAGGACCCCAATCTTTCGAATGGGCTTGGACTATCTCTTCACCCGCCTGCAGTGAACATACAGGGGAGGGTGTCGGGCGCTTGTGAGGCGTTATTGGATCGGCTCCTCAGCCTCTAGTCTCTGCACGTTCCTGCCTACTCATGTCCCTTCGACTTTGCTCAGGACAGGCCGTTCGGCAGGCTTCGCTCAGGATTCCCGTTCCGCAAGCGCGGGGACGGCTTCCCTGAATTCACCCGATGGTTCAACCACAGTTTCCTGTGGAGGCTGCAATATGATTACAGCCGGCTGCTCTACCAACTGAGCTACCGGGGAACGGTTTGTCAGTAAGAGCGGTTGACATTTTAGCACAGATCGAAAGGACGAAGGCTAGCGTTTTGTACCGAGGGCAGAGTTCAGAGCCGGTGTAGGAGGTCCGCCTAGACGTCGAAATCCTCGGTCTCGTCCTCATCGGAAGAGGCGTCGGTATTGCCTGCAGCCAGGGCCGCGTAATGCTTGGCCCAGGTGAAATATAAGTTGCCGCTGTCCCGCATCGTGTCGGCCGCCTTGACGAGTTTTTCGACGAGTTCGGGATCTTTCCCCGTCGCCTGGATGATTGCCGCACGACGTTCGATTGCCTTGGGGTATTCGTGAATCAGACTTGCAATTTCTTTGAGGAGTTCATCGAGCATATTGTCTTCGTTTTTCATCTGCGGTTCTCCCTGCGCCAACAAAAAACCCCATAGCGCTGACGCCATGGGGTTTTGTGATCCGAAAGGTCTCGCTCAACCCTGATAGGCTTGCCCCAAGGCTGCAGACTCGCCTTTGTGAGTCATCAGCTTCCCTGTGGCACTGACGGCTTGCATGATGATCGCTTCGTGCTTGGCGGCGTTGCAGACGACCACGCAGAGCTCACAGCCCTTGCAACGGTCGATGATGACCTCCGCCACCATCTTGCTCGTGTTCAGGTCCAGACAATTGGCTTCCGGGCAATACATGATGCAGAGACGGCAGCCTTTCTTGGCCACGCATTTCTCTTCGATGACTTGCGCTACGTTATACATGCGGAGTGGTTCCTTCTCCTACGCGGCGACGGCCGGATTGCCGACTCGCAGTTCGATCTTGTTTTTTTCCGCCCATTCGCCGGCGATTTCATACGCCCGCTTGACCGTCGCCAGGTTTTTCGCCAGAAGCATTTCCTTCTTCGCGAATTTCTTCTTGATGGCTTCGTCCAAGGAGGCGGTTCCGCCTGAGGCGACGAATTTCTTGCCGAACCGCTCTTGCAAAGCGCCATCCAAGGCGTCCATCGAGACGCATTTCGTAATGCCTGCCACGGAGCCGATCATCGCCATGTTCGTCGACAACTCGGTGCCAGCCACTTCGATGGCCACCTCGGTTGCTGCTATGTAAAACACGGCGACGTTCAAATCTTTGAGGCGTTGGACGTCCTCTTCAGACAGCAGAGGCTGGTCGGAGTTGATGATGACGACCCCGCCTTCCTTGATGCCGGAATAAAACGGCATGGTGTAGCTCTTGTTCATCGTAATGACCTGCGGGTGAAACACCTCTATGACATCGGGGAACACCAGCTCGCCGCGGTCGTAGATCCGCTCGATGCCGATGCGGCAATAGCTCTCGGCCGGGGCCATGCGCTTTTCAGCGCCGAAAAAGGGATTCGAAATAGAGAACTTCCCGTCCCGGTTGGCGGCCATGGCCATGACATGCGCAGCGGTGACGGCGCCCTGCCCGCCTAAACCCGACATCCGGATATTCAGTCTCTTCTTGATCATGAGCGTCCTCCGGTTACAGGATGCTGAAAAAGTCCGCCCGCGGCGCTCTCGCGTCGCTTAGAGGTTCAACGTACGGACCAAAGTACGCCTCGCCTCTTCGCTCGCTGCGGCCTTGCTGGACGGCCATTTTGAGCATCCTGCGAGGTCATTGATGTCATCTGCAACCTTGGTTGTAGCTCAGGCCTGGGTCTGTCCCGCCAATTGCTTGGCGGCCGCCTTCCGCTCTTTATCCTTCGCCGCCAGCTCCGTGAGCAGCTGTTTGGCCGGCTCACTGATGTATTCCTTGTACGCAAAGCGCTCGGTCGGCTTCTCCGAATCGCGCATTTCCTGCAGGCCTTCCATGCTGTTCTTCCCGATTTCGAGAATGCAGGGTGTGTAAAGCTGGAGATAGGTCGGCCCGATCTCGCGGGCGATGTGCACGGCGTTACGGATGACTTTCTCGACCAGCGAGGGCTTGCTGACCGTGCAATTCACGACGTAATGGCAGCCGGATTCCCGGGCGATCTCCGGCAACCGCACTTTGTCGAACAGCTTGCCGACGGGAGCCATTTTGGCGACGAACCCCCGTTGCATGAGGCCGCTTTCCTGGCCGCCGGTGTTCGCGTAGAGCTCGTTGTCGAAGCAGATGGTCGTGAATTTCTCCTGCCGGAACCAGGCCTGCAGCGTCATGTCGAGCCCGATGTCCACGGTCGCGCCGTCACCGGCGAGAACGACGACGTCCTTGACGCGTCCGGGGAAGCGAACGCTGAGGGCCCTCTTGAGGCCTGAGGCGATCGCGTTCTGGTTGCCGAAGAGAGAGTGAATGTTATGCACCGCCACCATCGGGAATACCAGGCTCGTACAACCGGTCGAGCCGACCATGACGGTGTCTTCCGGGTTCGGCAGTGACGCCAGAATGTACCGGAATGCCATGGACTCTGGACACCCAGCGCAGAGCGAGTGCTGTTCGATGAGTTCCTTGGACGTGCCGATATCTTTCCACCCCCGATCTTCCTTGCCGTAGGTCGCGCTCTTGACGAGGTCCTGATAGTCCGACGGCATGATGTCGTAGAGGTCTTCAGAAATCTTGATTTTCTCTTTGCTCATGTATTCCTCCTCAGATTCGCGAGTACCTCGCGCACTGGTTCTGGACGTTTATTGCTCAGCTTCCACGACCGGCCAGGGAGAAGGTCTTCATCCCGAGCGCCGTCTTGATTTCGGAGACGATGATTTCCGGCGGCATCGTCATCCCTCCGCAGACATGCGGGCCGGCATGCACACGATGATGATTCGGGATCGTCGCCCTGATCTCCTTGGCCAGCCAGCCGGTGACATTGAACTCCGGCACAAAGATGTGCTTGGCGTTCTTGGTCGCCTCCCGGATTTCTTCTTCCGGCCAGGGGCGCAAGATCTTGACCTTGACCAGACCGCAGCGAACCCCTTCCTCTTCGAGGAGACGGATGGCTTCACGCCCCTGGGAGACCGCCGTCCCGGACGCCACGATCATGATGTCGGCATCGGTGTTTTCGGTGTCGATCAGGCCGTCTAGCCACTTGATCGTATGTTTGCGGGAACGCTCGATAGCCGCCCAGATTTCCTGCTGCCAGCTGGCATGGGTGGCGTAGCTGATGTAGTTGCTCTTCATGACGAACGGATCGCGCATCATCCGAACCGGTGGACATTCCATGTCCATGCAGGGAACCGGTGAGCGATAGGGATCGTAAGGCGGTAGGCACATGTCTGGGGGTGTCAGATTCACGACGTCCTTCGTATGCGTCACGAAGAATCCGTCGCAGCAGAGCGCGAGCGGCAAGTGCACGTCTGGCTCTTCCGACACCATGTAGCCCTTGAGAATCCAATCGAAGAAGTCTTGCGCGGTTTCCGCATGCCAGACAAGCATGCCGGTGTTCAACAGATAGGCGATTTCTAGTGTATCCGGCTGGATCGAGAGCGGTGAATTGATGCCTCGACAGGTCACGATCATTTGAATGGGCAACCGGGCGCCGGCCCACATGGGAAAGTTTTCCATCGCCCGCATCGTCCCCGGTCCCGCGGTCGTCGTGAAGACCCGCGCCCCGCCGAAGGCGGCGCCGGCGCATTGTGACATCACGGCGAATTCGCTCTCGCCGCGGAAGTAGTCGCCGATGTAGCCTTCTGCAAACAACTCACCGATGAGCGCCGCGGCTTCGCTCTGTGGTGTGATCGGGTAGGCGATCATGACATCGCAGCTGGCTCGCCGGACCGCTTCCTTGATGACTTCGCTACCTGTAAAGAACGAAGGGGTGCGTGGAGCCTCGTTCATCATTTTCCAGGTGTCTGTATAGGTCTGGCCCTTTTTATTTTTTGTGCCGATGACTGAGTGTGTATCCGCCATGGATCTAGCCTCCTTTCACTGCGTACGGACTTCTGACGCGCTAGTTCGAAGCGCCGCTTTTGGCTGTCGCCAGCCGTGGTTGGACCGTTCCTTTCAATCGTTTGACGGTGTCGGCCAATCTCATGATTTTCTCGACCGACGCGTCGCGGAAGGACAACATCGCGTCTTCGTGGCCGGCCTGCGCGCACATGGCAATGGTGTAGCAGGATGTGCCGCCGCGAATGATCTTGAGCGAGAGATTGGCCTGGTGGCAATGCACGCCGACGAACATGCAGCAGTCGATCTTGTTGTGCCAGATGGTGAGATTCGGGTGATTGGGGTTGATTTCGACTTCGGGATTGATCTTTGGATACTTGGGTCGGTAATCCGGCATCGGAATCAGCATGGGCTTTTGGCCGGGCTGGACGCATTCTTTCAATGTATTGAACAGATGGCGGATGGCGGTGGCTTTTTTCGCCGCTTTCTCGTTCCAGGCCCACAGCACGAGCGGCCCCGGGAATATCGTCGGGACCTTGGCCGACAGGAACTGACGCGCGGCTTCCTCATAGGCCATTTCTTCTGGAGCGATCACGCCGTTGATATGGGCTTCGCCGGGATTTGGCAAACGAATGCCCATGCTGGCGGCAGCCGGAGGAAGAAAGTGTTCCGGTCCTGGAAGCACGCGGTAGTCAGTCATTACGCGCTACACTCCGAGCGAAAGATTGAGGTGACCCAAGAACGACGATTTTTCACAGGTTTGGTTCGGCCTACTCTAAGCTTTTCCTGCTCGTTCCGCAACCTCACAGAAGGCCCACCTCGGGGAGCTTTTGGGCTACCTGGCCCGGCGGGTTTAGGCCTTTTGAACTAACGCTCTCCCTGCCTGCGCCGACGGGGATCGCGGAACATCTCGCTCCTGTCGCAGGGCGCTGGGATTATAGGTGTCACTCTTTTGGGTTGTCAAATCACACCGGTGCCGCGCGCTTTGGGACAAGCTATCGAATCTATGGCGAAAACGACAGTTTCCGGCGCCGCTACGGAAGCTGTTCGCAGGCCTCGGCTGATCCGAGCGCGCAGGCCCGTTCAAAATCGTCTTTGGCCAGTCGTCCCTGGAGTTGTTCCTGGTAGAGCCTGGCCCTGGCGAGCAGGGTATGCGGATCCGTGGGCTCCACTCGAAGGACCACGCTTAAATCGTCGATCGCCAGGGTCGGTTGATTCAACTTTTTGTAGATCTCGCTCCGGAGCAGATAGGCTTCTTTGTGGTAGGGGATCCAGCTGTCCGGGAGATGGGGGTCCAACAACTTCTGGAGTACGGCGAGCGCCGCCGGCCACTGTTTGGTGGCCGTGAGTTTGCGAGCCTGGGTGGTGTGGAGGGTGATCAAACGATGGTGTGCCACGTCGAAGAAGGGATCCAAGGCGAGCGCCTGTTCATAGGACTGTGCCGCCTCGTCCGGTCGCTGCAACCAGGTGTGCACGTCACCCTGCCCCAGCAGCGCCCATGTGTTTTTCGGGTCGATCATGAGCGCCCGGTCAAAATCCATGCGGGCATTATCGACATACTCCGAGTATTCGCTGAGCTTGGATCGGTTGGAATAGGCGGCAGAAACGAGCTGGAGGTAGGTCTGCCCGCGGACGATGAGCGGGTCTACGGACTGAGGGTCCAAGGCCGCCGCCTGAGACGCCAGGTCAAGTTTCTGTCCGAAATTCCGGGTCGCGATCGCTCGCTCCACGAATGCGCGGGCTTCAGCGCGAGCACCATTGCGGCCGGCCGGCTCGATGGTGAGCGTGCGGACGCCGGTCGGCGCGGTTTTCAGATTGTGGAGCTGGGCTTTGAGTTCGGCGTTCTCTTTCTGGAGCCGGCGGAAGTGTTCAGCCAGTTGCCGTTCGGATTGCCAGCGGCGAATGGTGTCCTGGAGGTTGTCAAGATCGACGACCGCGCGGATACGGACGTAAAAGCTGGGCCGGTCGTTTTCGAAAGAGCGCCGCGATTCGAGGATTTCCGTTTTGGTAATAGCGGCGGCGATGGTGCGTATTTCCAGAGAACTCACCTGAACACTTCCATCGTCCGTTGTCTTTTCCACATCGTGGAAAGTGGATTCGAGATACGTTCCGGCTTCTTCAACCGCGCTGCGCTTGGCTCGTTGGAGCACCTTCTCTTCAGCAACGGCCAGGGTATCGCCGTCGGCCATCAGGTATCGTCCCTCCGCAACGATCGTCGCGGAGGACGCCACTGCCTCGTGAGGCAAGGGCAAGCCGGCCAGAACGATAACCATGAGAGCCAGGAGGAAGCCGACCCACATGAAATAACTATACCGCTCAAACCGTTGCCGGGCAATGCTTCGGAGGTACTGGTTTCCGGAGCCAGTAATCTCAGATGGGGGGCAGGGACGGGCTAGCCGAGCTTGGGCAGAACTTGCAAGAACGGATGAATTTCAACCCGTTCAAAGACGCCATGAACCGTATAGGGGTCGCTGTGGGCGAACTGTTCGGCGTCGGACAGAGTCTCGAACTCCAGGACCAGCAAGCTGCCGGTCTTGTCGGTGAGGGGGCCGGCGAGGATGATTCGCCCCTGCTTGTCGAGCGGTTCGAGATTAGCCAGGTGGGCAGAGCGGTGAATCCTCCGCTTGGCCTCTCCCTCGGGGCCGTCGTATCCGATGATGACAAATTTCATCTTCGTCGTCTCGTGGTCTGCCAGGCTGGAGAAACCCCTCGCTTTTCATGATGAGCAGAAACCGCAGTCAGGAATCGTCGAGCGGGCAACGATCTCCATAGCCCGTCGTGACTTCATGCCACCAGCGGATTTCTTTCTCGCCGAGCTTCCAGCAGAGGTAGACGACCCGGCCGTCACGGACGTGAGGAAAATCACACAGACCAAGATCGATGTCTTTGACAACGACTCCGAGCTCAGAGATGGCGCGTAGGTTAATGCTGATGTCCTGGAGACTCCTGATGTATTGGGTACCCACCGACGTGCCACCCCCGAGGCTGGCGTTGGCAGACGCTTTCTGTACCTCCTCGCGACTGCGAAGCAGAACCGCCTTTCGTCGCTGCACTGTCGACAGATGAGACTGGAGCTGAGGGATCAGCTGGTTGGCCTCGAAAAGAGAGAAGACGCGGTCCGGGCTGGTATCGTCTTTGTCTGGTGCCATGAGCGTTTCCCTGTCTGTGTAACACACTTCAAATTCCCGAACAACTGGCAGGAGAGGCGGAAGTGCGATGCATCCCGGAGCGGCGGGAGGGCGGCGAGCGTGACTCGAAAGGGGTGGACGAATATTGCAAATGTCAGTTGACAACCGGCCGGCTCATGCGTATCATCCAAGCTGACATTCCAGTGTGAACGTTTTCTCTCCATCAAAGAACTCAACTCCGGAACCAGTCTCGAACCAACTCTAGCAAGCCCGTGAGTGAGCAAGTCGTAGGCCGGCCAAAGTTTCTGTTTGTGCTCTATTGCTCCGGTGATTCCGGAGACCACATCCTTTCTCCATAGGTACGACGAACGTCTGCCACAAGCTATTCCATCCAAACAGACCGACATATAGCCGTTACCACGATGAGAATATAGGCACGTTCCGTATGGCCCATCGGTTTGAGGAATTGTTGTGATCCATAAGCGAGCCAGGGGCTCGAGAGGAGTCGTATGTCCGTAGCGAAGGGGGAAGTGATGCATCTGGCAGAACTGAAGCAGAAATCGATTGCCGACCTGAACGATGTGGCCCGCGAGTTGAAAATCGAGGGAGCCGCCAATCTGAGAAAACAGGAGTTGATCTTTGCCATCCTGCAGGCTCAGACGGAAAAGAACGGCGTGGTCTTTGGAGAGGGCGTCCTGGAGACGCTCCCCGACGGGTTCGGATTTTTGCGCGCGCCGGACTCCAACTACCTGCCCGGTCCCGACGATATCTATATTTCGCCGTCGCAGATCCGCCGATTCAATCTCCGCACCGGCGATATCGTCTCGGGGCAGATCCGCCCTCCGAAGGAGAGCGAGCGCTACTTCGCCCTGCTCAAGGTCGAGAAGGTCAACTACGAGGATCCGGAGGTGGCCCGGGACAAGATTCTCTTCGATAACCTGACCCCGCTGTATCCAGAAGAACGGCTTAACCTGGAATTCGACCGTGAAGAATACTGCACCCGCGTGATGGATCTGACGACGCCGATCGGCAAAGGCCAGCGGGGATTGATCGTCGCCGCGCCTCGGACCGGAAAAACCATGTTGCTGCAGGCGATCGCCCGGGCGATTCTCAAGAACCACAAGGAAGTGACGCTCATCGTCCTGCTCATCGACGAGCGGCCCGAAGAGGTCACCGACTGGCAACGGCAGGTGAAGGCGGAAGTGATCAGCTCCACCTTCGACGAGCCGGCCCAGCGTCACGCCCAGGTCGCGGAAATGGTGCTCGAAAAGGCGAAACGGCTCGTTGAACATAAGAAGGACGTCGTCATCCTGTTGGACAGCATCACGCGTCTCGCGCGTGCCTACAACACCATCGCGCCGCCCAGCGGGAAGGTGCTGTCCGGCGGTCTGGATTCGAACGCGCTGCAGCGGCCGAAACGGTTTTTCGGCGCAGCCCGCAACATTGAGAACGGCGGAAGCTTGACCATCATGGCGACGGCGCTGGTCGACACCGGCAGCCGCATGGACGACGTGATCTTCGAAGAATTCAAAGGGACCGGCAACATGGAAGTTCACCTGGATCGTCGTCTGGCCGACAAGCGCCTCTTCCCGGCGATCGACATCAGCCAGTCCGGGACGAGGAAGGAAGAGCTCCTGGTGGACAAGGATCGCCTCAATAAGATGTGGATTCTGCGCAAGGTCCTCAGCCCCCTGGGCACGATGGAAGCGATGGAATTCCTCATGGACAAGATCAGCGGCACCAAGACCAATCAGGAGTTCCTCCAATCGATGAATCGATGAGAGGCGCTTGTTTCTCGTCCCACGGTTCGGATAGAGTAGCCCCCGCCTGGCGTGGGGCCAGTAGAGACGAACCACTATTCGGTAAGGAATCAGAGGTCATGCAGAAAGGTATTCATCCTATCTATCGGGAAGCTACGGTCCATTGTGCCTGCGGGAACTCGTTCAAAACGCGCACCACGATCGGCGACATCAGTGTCGATATCTGCTCCAATTGCCATCCGTTCTTTACCGGCACGCAGAAGATCGTGGATACCGAAGGGCGTGTCGAGCGGTTCAAGAAGAAGTACGCGAAGAAGGGAAAGTAGCGAGACCACCGGTTATCGAAGAGACCCTGCTTCGCCCAGGAGCAGGGTCTCTTTGTTTTTGTGTGTCCCGGCATGTGACTGGGAGAGAGGCACGAGGTAAATGGAAGCCGGCCTGCTCAAGAAATGGGAATCGATCGCGTCGCGATTTCGGGAGCTGACCGAGCAGCTCATGGACTCGTCCGTGGTCAGCCAGCCGAGCCAGCTGCACAAGCTGAATAAGGAACGGACCGAGTTGGAACCCGTTGCCACACTGTTTGAAACCTATCGGAGGTATGAGCGGCAGCTCGGAGAGGCCGCGCAGATTCTCGCCGACCCTGCCGCCGGCGACGAGCTGCACCATATGGCGGCGGAAGAAACGGCCGAGTTGGAGCGTCAGCGGGCCGACATAGAGGAGCAGGCAAGAGTCCTCCTGATCCCGAAAGATCCGCGGGATGACAAGAATCTGGTCCTGGAGATCCGGGCCGGTACCGGCGGGGACGAAGCGGCCTTGTTCGCCGGCGACCTGTTCCGCCTCTACGTGAGATATGCGGAGAAGAAGGGGCTCACGGTCGATATGGTCGAAGCCTCCGAGACCGGAATCGGGGGATATAAGAATGTGGTTGCGCTCATCGAAGGCAAGGGGGCCTACAGCCTTTTCAAGTACGAAGCCGGCGTGCATCGCGTGCAGCGGGTTCCGGCTACGGAAGCGTCCGGACGGATCCATACCTCCACCGTCACGGTGGCGGTCATGCCTGAGGTCGACGAGGTCGACGTGCGTATCGACCCGGCGGACCTTCGGATCGATACCTTCTGTTCGTCCGGGGCTGGCGGCCAGAGCGTCAATACGACCAAATCCGCGGTTCGCATCACCCACGTTCCGACCGGGGTGGTGGTGACCTGTCAGGACGAGCGGTCGCAGCTGAAGAACCGGAACAAGGCCATGCGGACGTTGCGGGCCCGCATCGTCGAGGCGGAGCGGGAAAAACAGGAGGCGGAGATTGCGCAGAGCAGAAAAACGCAGGTCGGGACAGGCGAACGAAGCGAGAAGATTCGCACCTATAATTTCCCGCAGAATCGGGTGACGGATCACCGGGTCGGCGTCACTTTGCACAAGCTTGAATTGGTGATGGAGGGTGACCTCGATGAAATTGTTCAGGCGCTCAAGGCCCAACGGCAGCAGGTCGAAGCGGCGAAGGTGTAACCGATGATCGTTCCTTCCATGGCGGAGTCGAGGACGATCGGCGCGCTCGTCGCATGGGCGCGGCGAGCACTGGATGAAACCGGCGTGGACAATGCGGCCCAGGAGGCGCTGTGGCTGGTCGCGCATGCGCTCGGACTCGAAAGCCACCATGTGGCAAGTAGGGCGGAACAGCCGGTTCTGGATGAGGGATGGGTTCGCGCGGAGTCGTTGGTGTCCAGACGGGCCGCGCGGGAACCGATGCAGTACATCCTGGGCACGCAAGAGTTTTGCGGGCTTCAATTTCACGTGAGCCCGGCGGTGTTGATTCCCCGCCCGGAAAGCGAACTCCTCGTGCAAGAAGTGCTCAGATGGGGGGAGGTCAACGACGAGGCTGTGATCGTCGATGTGGGGGCAGGATCCGGGTGTGTGGCCGTCACGCTGGCGACGATCGTCAAAGGCGCGCGTATTGTGGCCATCGACCGTTCTCCGGAGGCCCTGGCGGTTGCGAGGAACAATGCGGACAGGCATGGGGTCGGCGACAGAATCGACTGGGTACAGGGGGACCTCCTATCACCGCTGCGCGAGCGCGCGATGACCGGGAAGGTGGATGTTATAGTGTCGAATCCTCCGTACATTCCCGAGGCGGACTGGGCCGGTCTGCAACCTGAGGTGCGAGAGTTTGAACCCCGGGCTGCGTTACTCGCCGGGCCGAAGGGAACCGAGTTTCATGACCGGTTGCTTCGGGATTCCGGAGAGTTTCTCATTCCCGGGGGATTCCTCGTCATGGAAATCGGCCAGGGACAACTCCCGGCCCTCCGTCAGATGGCGGAGCAGGTCGGCGGCTACGCACCGCTTGAGGTGGTGGCCGATGCCGCGGGCATCGAACGCGTGATCATCGCCCAGCGGTTAAGATAGAAAGCAAGACAGCGATGGATCGAATGACCATCACGGGCGGGAAGCGGCTGTGCGGAGAAGTCCGGATCAGCGGAGCGAAGAACTCTGCGCTGCCCATTCTGGCGTCGACCATTCTGGGGGGCGGCGAATGCGTCATCACGAACGTCCCGCGCGTGGTCGATGTCCTCACGATGGGGAAGCTCCTGGGCATTCTCGGAGCAACAGTCGCGCAGGAGGGCAATCGGGCAATCATCAAGGCGGAGGTGATTCATTCCAACGAAGCGCCCTACGATCTCGTGAAAACCATGCGGGCGTCCGTCCTAGTGTTGGGACCGCTGATGGCCCGCTGGGGAGAAGCCAGGGTGTCGCTTCCCGGCGGATGCGCGATCGGGTCGCGACCGGTCAACCTCCACCTGGCCGGATTGGCAAAATTAGGGGCTGACATTTCCATCGAGCACGGGTATATCACCGCCAAGGCGAAACGCTTGAAAGGCGCACGGATCTATTTCGACACTCCGACGGTGACCGGAACCGAGAACTTGATGATGGCGGCCTCGCTTGCCGAGGGGACGACCGTGCTGGAGAATGCGGCCAAGGAACCGGAGATCGCGGATCTGGCCGATTTCCTGACCAAACGAGGTGCGCGCATCGAGGGGGCCGGGACGGATGTGATGACGATCGAAGGAGTGCGGGAACTCCAGGGCGGCGAGCACGAGGTGATTCCCGATCGCATCGAGGCTGGCACCTACCTGGCTGCCGCGGCGATGACCGGAGGAGATGTCACGATCACCCACTGTCGGCCCGGCCACATGGAGGCTGTGCTGACGAAGTTGCGCGAGACGGGGGCCGAGGTGCGGGCCGAGAAGGACCGGGTCCGACTGACCGTGCCGGGCACACTCAAGGGAACCGACGTGAGAACCCTGCCCTTTCCGGGTTTTCCCACCGATATGCAGGCCCAAATGGTGGCGTTGATGACTTTGGCCGACGGCACGAGCGTCGTAACGGAGACGGTCTTCGAAAGCCGCTTCATGCACGTCGAAGAACTGCGACGCATGGGGGCCGATATCCGCGTAGAAGGCAACCGATTGGTTGTCACCGGACGTCGGCAGCTCACCGGAGCGCCGGTTATGGCCTCGGATCTCCGTGCCAGCGCCGGCCTCATCGTGGCTGGTCTGGCTGCCCAGGGCGTGACCGAGGTACAGCGGGTCTACCATCTCGACCGGGGATACGAACGAATCGAGGAAAAGTTGCGGGCGCTGGGGGCGGACATTGAACGTCGAAAGTCGACCACCGATGCGAAAACGGCGTAAGGACGCGATGCTGACGATCGCCTTGTCAAAAGGGAAACTCATCGAATCCGCCCTGGATTTGTTCCGCCGCGCCGGGTATGAGAGCGCCGGGTTGTCCAGCGAAAGCCGCCGTCTGGTGTTCGTCTGTCCCGAGATCGGGATCAGGTTTCTGATCGTGCGGTCCAGCGATGTGCCGACGTATGTAGAATACGGGGGGGCCGATGCCGGCATCGTCGGCAAAGACGTGCTCATGGAGCAGGAAAGCGATGTCTACGAGCCATTGGATTTAGGATTTGGAGCGTGTAGAATCTCAGTCGCCGCGCTGCAGGGAGAAGGGTCGCGCGATCGGTTGTCGTCGAAGATCCGCGTCGCCACCAAGTATCCCAAGATCACCGAGCGGTTTTTCAATCAACGGGGGATCCCGGTCGAGATCATCAAGTTGTACGGCTCGATCGAGTTGGCTCCCGTCGTGGGCCTGGCCGATCGGATCGTCGACCTGGTTGAAACCGGCAGTACGCTCAAAGCCCACGATCTCGTCGAACTGGAAGTGATCGCCCGATCGACGGCGCGTCTCATCGTCAATCGCGCGAGTCTCCGGCTGAAGCACGAACCGCTCACGGAGTTGATCCACAGGCTCCGGGCGGCGCTAGCAAACCGGGTTTCAGTGTCCGGCAACGGTCGTCGATCGACCGCGCGCAAGGGCAAGAAAAGAGCAGGGCGCCCATGAAGATCGTCACCCAAGCCGATCGCAGTTTCCTTCCCAGCCTGAAGAAGGCCGCCTCCCGCGGTCAGGCGGCCGGTGCCGCGGTGGAGAAAACCGTACGCACGATTCTGCAGGCCGTCGAGCGTGGAGGCGACAAGGCGGTGCTGCGGTACACCAAACAATTCGACAGGGTGGCACTCAAACCCGACGGGTTGCGGATCACGCCGGAAGAAATCAAGAACGCCTATTTTCACATTCGCAAGGACGAGGGTGATGCGCTCCGGCTCGCGGCACAGCGGATCACGGCGTTTCATGAACGCCAGCGCACGAAGACCTGGATGTATCAGGAAGGGGACGCCACGCTGGGGCAGGTCGTCACGCCGGTTGATGCCGTGGGCGTCTACGTGCCGGGCGGCAAGGCGGTCTATCCTTCCTCGCTGCTGATGTGCGCGATTCCGGCCAGGGTTGCCGGTGTGCAGCGCGTCGTGATGGTCACGCCGCCGCAGAAGGGCGGCATCAACCCCTATCTCCTCGTCGCAGCCGATATTGCCGGAGTCACGGAAATCTATCGTCTCGGAGGGGTGCAAGCCCTGGCGGCGCTGGCCTACGGCACGAAGACCGTCGCCAGGGTGGATAAGATCGTCGGGCCGGGCAATATCTACGTGGCCACGGCCAAGCGCCTGCTCTACGGGACCGTGGGGATCGATATGATTGCGGGGCCGAGCGAGCTGTTGGTGGTGGCCGATGACGACGCCAAGCCCGCGCATGTGGCGGCCGATCTGCTCTGCGAAGCCGAGCATGACGAGGATGCCCAGGTGTTTCTTGTCACGACCTCCGAGCGACTGGCGAAAGACGTGTCGAAGTTGATCGAGGAGCAATTGAAAGGTCTCCGGCGGGAAAAGATCGCCTCGAAGGCGATCGCGCGTCACTCCGTGGCCTTCGTCGTCACGACTATGGAGGAGGCCATCAACGTGGCGAACGAAATCGCGGCCGAACACCTGACCCTCTCGGTGGACAATCCTTTCGACTATTTGGAAAAGATCCGGCATGCGGGGGCGCTGTTCCTGGGCCGCTACACACCGCCGTCGGTGGCGGATTACATTGCCGGCCCCAATCACGTGCTGCCGACGGGCGGGACGGCGCGCTTTTTCTCGCCGCTTTCGGTGAATGATTACGTCAAGGTCAGCAACATCGTCCACTACACGAAACAGGAGCTGGCGAAGGTGAAGGATCCGTTGACCCGATTGGCCCATATCGAAGGGTTCGACGCGCATGCCAAGTCAGCCCAGAGCAGGTTCTCGTGAAAAGGAACGGATCGGCTCCACGCCATGCGAGCGTTCAACGCGCCACGAAAGAAACCGACATCCGAGTCGACTGGACGCTGGACGGTGCCGGACAGGCGAAGATCGATACCGGCGTGCGGTTTTTCGACCATATGCTGGAGCTGCTGGCGAAGCACGGGTTCTTCGACCTGACGGTCCAGGCTAAAGGGGACCTTGATATCGACGAACATCATACGGTCGAGGACGTCGGCATCGTCATGGGCCAGGCGCTGCACCAGGCGCTGGGCGAGAAAGCGGGGATCAAGCGATTCGGATTCGCCTCGGCGCCGCTCGATGAAACGCTGGCGCAAGTGACCGTGGATCTCAGCGGCCGGCCGTTTCTCGTCTACAACGTGAAACTGCCAGATCGGAAGATCAAATCGTTCGACCTCGGTCTGTTCGAAGACTTCTTCCAGGCCTTCGTCACCCACGGCGGCCTCAACCTGCATGTGAACCTCATGTACGGTCGCAACCCGCACCACATCATGGAAGCCATCTTCAAAGCGCTGGCCAAGGCTTTGGATCAGGCGACCATGCTGGAAGAACGCCTGGCTGGCAAGGTGCTTTCCACGAAGGGGATGCTGTAAGACAGCGGCACTTGACAATCTCTCTATGCCTTCCAAGATTCACCTGCACTCCGCTATCTTGGTTATCATGGAGCTGCTTTTCCTACAAAATGGATGTCATCGTGGGCCGAGTGCTTTGCAGGTGAAATTGGATAGTGCGGTTGAACGTAAAGCTTTGATCGACGAACGAATTGTGGACTGGGGTGCTCCCGACAGCAAAGCACCACTCAGCGACGGACGAGTTGTCTATACCTGGAAAATGCCGTGGACTAGCAGTGGCGTAAACTACGGTGTGCCGGGTGGACAGGTATACTCGCATCAGCACTTGTGCACTGTTGCAGTAACTGTTGGGCCAGACAATGTTATCCAGAGTTACAATCATCGGGATTGTCGTTAGCGTGAGCGCAGTCCGTCGTTGACGGTTGTACGAGTACTGCCTCTTGAACGATTTCAGTTCCACTCCTGAAGAACAATTCCCCCTTCACCCCGTCATTTCCGTAGACCACCTGGAGGCCGAACGAGTACTCGTATTTCTGATCCTCCATTAAGGCACGGATCTTCTGCCGATCCTCCTCAATTTCATTTTGGGATGCGCCCTGCTTCTTGCGCTCCACCCCGAGGAAGTTGATTTTTTCGGGTCCCGTCTTCCTATTATGAACGATTATGTCGGGCCGGACTCTTTTGTCTTCACCATGGATCTTAGTATTTTTGAAGTCCATACCCTCCCTGTTGAATTCAATGTCGACAAAAATGGCCTCATTGGTTCCGAGGACCGGAATGATCTCTTTCTCAAGATGGTTTGCAAGCCGGTGATTGACACAGACCTCGTGCAGTTTGCGTGCATCATGACAAGAGTGTTCTTCGATCGGGCAATCGAATAAATCGCCGTCTTTCTCCACTAGCCGCCTAAAGGAATGCTGCACGGCATCGAGAACTTGTTGAGGCTTAATATCCCGCATCCTGTGAGCACGTAGGGATTTAGTGCACCGAGCCATGGCACTTCTGATACGGACTTATATAGCTATCTGACCTGGACCACTGCAGAGTCAGAAAATGAACCGGAAAATGGAACCAGAAAATGTACCGGGAGTTTTTCTAAATCACGCACTATTGCGCGGATAACACCGCTAGACGCACGCTTTCACGATCGTGGATGAAAACGTGCGGAAGTCGTTCAATTGTTTGGTAACAATGGAATGGACCACTTCAAGATTTAGACCGGTGTATTCGTGAACAGCCACGTTGGGCAATGAAGCTGGGCACGGATTTCATGTTCCTCTAGGAGCCTTGACTAGGCGCCTAACCT
>JBQTIO010000164.1:0-2376 GCA_052388075.1 Nitrospiraceae bacterium | reverse complement strand
AGCCCTCCGGAACATGGGCAAGGACCCGATAGACACTCAGCGATCCGTCGATATCCGGATACCACTGGCTCTCGCTGCTCAGGTACACCCCTTCCGGTCCGATATGTCCCGCGGTCTCACTGGGCGTAACAAACCTCAGGTGGCGCGGCTCCCGCGGGGGATCGTCGATCACGCCGCGATAGCTCCACATCAGCGAGACACGCCCCTCGTGACCGGCGGGAAGTGCCACGGCGATCCGGTAGGCCGGGAACGGTCCAGCCGGTTCCCGGGTGAAGGGAAGCGACTCCTCCGGCCGTGCCCGGAGCGTAATGGAATCGACGTGGAGCGTCGGGGCGAGCGTGAAGGCAACCGACGTCGCGTGACGCGGGAGTTCAAGCTCCACGTGATCGCGCGCCACCAGCTCATGGCTGGCGGGAAACAGCTCCACGGCGAGGTCATGGGCAATGATGGTGGCATGGTCGGGAGCGGGCGAGGCGGCGATGCCCTTCCCCGGCTCGGCACCGCCAACGAGGAGGACGATCAGGATGGATTGGATGAGAGATCTCCCGATGGACATCGAGAGACTTTTAGCATTCGCGACAGACGAGCACAAGTTGGATCGCGGTCAGAAGGCGCTCCAGGTCGACCGGCTTCACGAGCACCTCCTGCGGCCCCAAGGCCCAGGCCTCTTCGAGATATTCGTCATTGTGGCTGCCGGTCATGATGATGATCCCCCCGGGATACTCCATCTCACGCAGGGCTTCCAGCACCTCCACCCCCGATATCCCGGGCATGATCATGTCGAGCAGGATCGCGTCCGGCGGCGTATCTTCCACCATGCGCAGTGCCGCGTGCCCGTCATTCACTCCCAGCGCGCGGTAGCCCCGCAGGCTCAAAAACTGGACGAGCAGGTCACAGACAAGCGGATCGTCGTCAACAACCAGGACCGACTCCTCGTTCTGCTGTATCACGTGCCTGTCACCGGGCGGGACCGCCGACGCGTCCGGCGGCGCCGGGAGCTGCGAGACGCGGTTGACGGCTTCGACAAGGATATCCAGCGACAGGCCCTTACGGATGAAGTCGGTCACACGCAGCGCCCGCGCCTGGTTCTCCTGCACCTCGCTCGCTCCCCCGCCGAGGATGATCACCGGCGCATGGGGATCCATCGCGCGGATCTCTTTCAGGACGGTTAATCCGTCCATCTCCGGCATCCGCAGATCCAGCAGTGTGACTCGGGGAACATGTTTGCGGAACAGGCTGAGTCCCTCGCGCCCGCTCGTGGCCGACACGACCTCGTAGCCGTGTCGCGTGAACACGTTCTGCAACAGATCGCAGTTCATCTGATCGTCGTCGACGATCAAGATCCTGATCATCGCCACTCACTCTCTTTGATTTGGAGTAGCCCGCCCGCCGCCATGATGCACGGTAAGGGCGAGCACAGAATAGCACGGGCCTGTGAGGATGAGAAGAAAATGCGGGGTTATGAACAGGCGGTCGGCTGCCCGAAGAGCGCGGCGACGAACGCTTCAGGATTGAAGTCCTGAAGATCCTCGACTCCCTCTCCCACCCCGACCAGTCGAACGGGAATCTTGAGTTCCTCGGCGATGGCCACGACAATGCCTCCCCGCGCGGTTCCATCTAGCTTCGTCAGCACCAGCCCAGTGACCCCGGCCGTCTGGTGAAACTGCCGGGCTTGAGCCAGCGCGTTCTGCCCGATCGTAGCGTCCAGCACCAACAGCACTTCGTGCGGCGCGCCCGGTAACTCTTGGCCGATCACGCGTTTCACCTTGCGCAGCTCATCCATGAGATTGGATTTGGTATGCAGCCGACCCGCCGTATCGATCAACGCCACATCGACGGCCCGCGCCTTGGCCGCCACCATCCCGTCGAAGGCCACCGCCGCTGGGTCGGCGCCGTGCCGGTGCCGGATGACGTCGACTCCGATCCGGTCGGCCCAGACCTGCAGCTGGTCGATGGCCGCTGCTCGGAAGGTGTCGGCAGCCACCAACAACACGCGGCACCCGGCTTGCGTCAACCGTTCCGCCACTTTGGCGATCGTGGTGGTTTTTCCAGCCCCGTTCACTCCTACCACCAGGACCACGAACGGTCGGCCTTGTCGGTCGATCAGCCGTTCGATCGGGGGACCGGATGCTTCCCTCAGCATATCGTAGAGTGTCCGGCTCAACACGTTGCGGACCCCTTCCGGCGATCCGGCCTCCGCACCCCACGTCTGGTCCTTCACCTGCTGCATGAGCCGATCGACAACCGGAACTCCTAGATCGGCCTGGAGCAGCGTTTCCTCCAATTCCTCGAGCAGGGACGGATCGGGGGCCCGGCCCAGAAATCGATCGAGCGACTGCCGGAGTGCGCTCCGGGTCTTGCTGAGCCCCTCGTTCA
>JBQTIO010000163.1:0-3050 GCA_052388075.1 Nitrospiraceae bacterium | reverse complement strand
AAGGCTCGCGGCGCCCCGACGTGCTCGGCCAGCACGCGGACAACTTGGCCCCCGTTCGTCCAGCGAAAAATCGCCCAATACACTTCCTCTTTGCGACTCGTCAACACGGGACAAACAGGGAGTGTTGTTCCTTTTGTATTCCAGGCCATGGCTTCGAGGGTCGGGACTAATGCCAATGGAAGGTTGGTCGCGGCCCGGAGTCCGAGGCAAGTCGCCAAGCCCACGCGAATGCCGGTAAACGAACCGGGACCGATGGAACAGGCCAGGCCGTCGAGATCGGTCAGCCGGAATCCGGCCTGATCAAGCAACCGATCAATGACCGGTAGGAGGAGCGTGCCATGAGCACCGCCGGCATCTTGATCGTGCCTGGCCAGGACACGGTCGCCCTCAAGTATTGCGACACTCTGCCAAGCCGTGGCGGTTTCAACTGCCAAGAGTTTCATGAAGGCTTACGATACCTGACCCAAGTCCTCGGCCTTGACCGCTTGATTGGGAAGAATTTCATGGAAAGTGACCTGCACGCTTCCTCGTCCCTGACCGTCTTCCAGTAAAATCTTGAACGGCCGGAGCAGTTGATCAGCCGTGGCGACCTTCGCTGATGGCGACTGAGATCCTGGGTTGTCCAGCAGTCTAAAGTCTTCGTATTGAATCGTGGCGTCCACTTCACCGCTAGGTGCCAGTCGATCTTCCTGCACCACCAACAACGTCCGGCGGTCGAACCATAAGCGGCGGAGCGGCGTGCGCTTCTGATTGGATCCATCGGCTGCCACGGCATAGACCTCGAGACGATACCTGTCTCCTTCCTCGAATAGCTTCACTCGTTCATCCTTCGCGATCGAGCCCTTCCCCAGCACACCACCGATCGCCCATGCGCTCAACTGAGAGAGACGAGCCAGCTTGCCCTTATCGCTCAAGTCCGATTGGCGACCCGTAAACACCTTCCCCTCCATAGGCAGGCGCAACGTGTACAGATCGTCCAGTTGAACAAACTCAAACAGTTCGACCATTCCAATCGAAGCAAACCCTTTAAGCCGCATGGCATTGGGACGGCGATAGTAGACCACACCCTCCACTCGGGATGTGATGGGAAGGATCCCCCCGCGGAGTTTGGCGCTGAAGAGGCCTTTCATCGAATGGAGCGAGGCTTCCCGCTGACGCAGGAGCGATGTCAATTCTTCCGCAGTGGCCCGCTTGAGCGACGCGTCTTCCGTCGGCCCCAGCAGCGCGCAGCCGAAGCTAATAAGCATCAATGCCGCGATGGACACTCCTACAATGGACCGTCGAACTGGATTCTTCACACGACCCACACCTCCTGTTGGAAGCAGGGAGGGATAAGTCTCCACTGCGCGCATGCAACGAGGGTCTTCCCAGACCGCGCGTTGCGCGAGCACCGAGACTTGTCCCTCCCTCGCTTCCCTACGCCTACGCCTACGCCAACACCACATCCAATGCCTCACGCACTTCCTGAATGCCGACCAACTCCATGCCGTCGATGGGATCGAGTTTGGCCAGATTACGCTCCGGCAGCAGACAGCGTTTGAATCCCATCTTGGCGGCTTCGCGGATGCGCAGCTCCGTCTGACTCACGGCGCGCACTTCCCCCCCCAGGCCCACCTCGCCCAGCACCAGCAAGCCCGGTTCGATAGGGACCTCCCGCAGGCTGGACGTGACGGCTGCAACAATGCCCAGGTCGATCGCCGGCTCATCGATATACATGCCGCCGACCACATTCACATACACATCCTGGCCAGACAGATGCATCCCCAGGCGCTTTTCCATGACTGCCAGCAACAGCGAGACCCGACTCAGTTCCACTCCGTTGGCCACCCGTTTCGGCATGGCATAGCTGGTAGAGGACACCAAGGCCTGTAATTCGACCAGAATCGGCCTCGTCCCCTCGAGGCTTGATACCACAACCGAGCCGGTGCTCCGTTGCGGCCGCTCCGCCAGGAACAATTCGGAGGGATTGCTCACTTCTTCCAGTCCTCCGTCTTTCATCTCGAATACGCCGATCTCGTTGGTCGAACCGAACCGGTTCTTGACGGCGCGAAGTATGCGGTAGCTATGGCCCTTGTCCCCTTCGAAATAGAGCACGGTATCGACGATATGTTCGAGCAACCTGGGCCCGGCGATCGCTCCTTCTTTCGTGACATGCCCGATGATGAAGACCGGCACGCCAGCCCGCTTCGCAAACCACATGAGCTGCCCGGCGACTTCCTGCACCTGGCTAATACTGCCCGGCGCCGACGTGATCTGCTCCGTGTAAACGGTTTGAATCGAATCGACGACGACCGCCGCCGGTTGAACTTCCTGCACAGCTTTGAGAATCTGTTCCAGAGAGGTCTCTGCGAGAATCAGCAGGTTGGGATGCTCGATACCCAGCCGCTGCCCGCGCATCTTCATCTGGCGGGGCGATTCTTCTCCGGATACATAGAGTACCGGTTCGTCCCGAGAAGCCAGTCGCGGCAGCGCCTGCAGCAGCAACGTCGTCTTGCCGATGCCGGGGTCGCCGCCGATCAGGATCACCGAGCCGGGAATCACGCCCCCGCCCAGCACCCGATCGAACTCGCCGATGCGGGTCAGCCGACGATCCTCACCGACCGCTTCGATTTCGGCGATGGGGGTCGCTTTCGCCTGGGCCGCCTTGATCGCAGCAGGGCGGCCTTTGCCGGTCGCCGCCTGTCGCTCTTCTTTCATGGTATTCCAGCCGCCGCAATCGGGACAGCGGCCCAGCCACCGGGGTGATTGATGACCGCAAGCCTGGCAGGAAAAACTGGTCTTCGCCCGCATCGAGCAGAGCCTCATGAAGACAAATTCAGAGACCTATCTTAATGGATAAAGCGAGGGAATGAAAGGATGGAACGAGTGGCTGGTCAGAGACCAACCCGCTTGCGGATTTCTTCGCGCACCGTAGGTTTGTCCTGCTCAAACAACGCTTCCAGCTTGAAAAACAGATACGCCAGTGGTCCGACAAAGGGCGCCAGCATCACATCACGCCGTTCCACCAACAATCCTTCCGCCTCGGCGATCCGGACCTTCCAGTCCGCAAT
>JBQTIO010000162.1:0-12711 GCA_052388075.1 Nitrospiraceae bacterium | reverse complement strand
ACCTCCATTCACTGCCACCCCGTTACCTCGTACCCCTTCTCCTCCAAACAGCGGGTGACAAAATTCCTGTAGGCGTCATCCGGCTGCGAGGGACCGCTGGCTGCCTGGAACAGACCCGTCAGCAACCCCCACACGGCACCACTTGCCGCGCCGATCATTGATCCTCGCCCGGCTGCTCCGGAAATTGCACCTCCGACCGCTCCGCTGGCCGCACCGACGCCCGCACCGACGGCTGTGTTCGTCGCGACACGACCGGTCTTGCCGCCGCCTTCCTCCGCACCGGCCGATTCCGCCATGTGCTTACAGGCATCAAGATCCTGCTCCATACTTTCTTTCCCCACCGATTGCAGATGCGCATTCGGATACAGCACCGGGTGCGCACTGGAGCAGGCAGTCAGCACTAGTATCCCCAGGATGACGACCCTCCTCATGGGCCTCATGCTTTGACCACTCCCTTCTCCTCTTCGGGCGCCAATCGTGCCAGAGCCGACTGCGCTGAGATCCCCTTCAAACGCAGCCGCTTGCGTCTGCCTTCCGCGCCGGACTGAATAAACACCGCCGTGCGCGGGATCGCGCAACGATCGGCGATGAATCGGACGAGTTCCTCATTGGCGGCGCCGTCAACCGGCGGAGCAGCTACGCGAATTTTCAGCGCATCGCCATGAATCCCGACGCATTCGGTGCGGGAGGCCTTGGGCAAGACATGAACCGTGAGGACGGCGCCCTTGCTGCTGTCCGTTGCGATCGCCCGGCGGGAATCCACGATAGACGCGGCTCAGAAGATGGCTTTGACAAGCTCCAGGATGCTGCGTTGCATGTCTGGATCGTCGGTGATCGGCCGGGCGATGGCGACATCGCAGGCGCGCTCCGGCACCACGCCCTGCGTGATCAACACACCAGCATAAATCAACAGTCTGGTACTGACCCCTTCCTCCAGTCCATGGCTCTTGAGGTTCCGAACTTTGCCGCCGAGTTTCACCAGGCTCGCGGCGATGGTCGGACTCACACCTGCCTCTCGTTCGACCACCGCCGTTTCGATGTCCGGAGTGGGATAGTCGAACTCGATCGCCATGAATCGCTGCTTTGTGCTCTGCTTCAGGTCCTTGAGCACGCTCTGATACCCCGGATTGTACGAAATCACCAGCATGAAATCGTCGGCGGCCTCCACCATCTGGCCCTTTTTCTCAATCGGCAGCATCCGGCGATCGTCGCTGAGGGGGTGAATGATGACGGTCGTGTCCTTTCGAGCCTCCACGATCTCATCGAGATAGACAATCGCCCCGTGCTTCACGCCGACTGTCAAGGGGCCATCCATCCACACCGTTTCCTGTCCCTTGAGCAGATAGCGCCCGACGAGATCGGTCGCCGTCAGATCTTCGTGGCAGGCGACGGTGATCAACGGGCGGCCCAACTTGAACGCCATGTGCTGGACGAACCGGGTTTTCCCGCAGCCGGTCGGCCCCTTCAGCATCACGGGCATCTTCCGGCCCGCGGCAATCGTAAACAGCCCGATCTCTCCACGGACCTCGGCGTAGTACGGCTCCTGTTGGACCCGATACTGTCCGATATTGACCTCGCGCCCCTGCTGCATCATTCTGTCTTTCTAGTCTGTCTGGTCTATTCGGTGTGTCTGGTTGTCGCCTTTGCAAGGAACACGAGACTCGCGCGACACGCGAGACAAGGTGTATATAGCCTTTTCGCGCCTCAGCGCCGCCACAATAAACGGAACGGAGGCTGAAGATCAAGCAACGGCGGCAGGCGCTCGTCCTCGCGCCTCCTATGCGACTTTCACTCCGTCCAGGACTTCGCGCACCTTCTGCGTGAGCACATTGGGCGTAAACGGTTTCTGGAGAAAGGCCGTGGCCCGCTTGACCGCGCCTTGCGAGAATACAGGGTGGTCGGGATAGCCGGACATGTACAGCACTTTGATGTCAGGCCGCACGACCATCAGCTTCTCCGCCACCTCCGGCCCACTCATCTGCGGCATGACCACATCGGTGAGCAGCAGATGAATCGGCCCCATGTGTTTGGCGCCGGTCAACAACGCTTCGATGCCGTGGCGGGCCACCAACACGTCATACCCGCTCAAGCGCAACGCTTCATGCACGAGGCCGCGCACCGCCGGATCATCTTCCACCACCAGGATGGTCTCACGCCCGTGCGCTCTGCCTGCAACTCCGCGGGCCGCCTGGGCCCGCTGCGCGGCCTCGTCCACTTTCGGGAAATAGATTTTGCACGTCGTCCCGCGTCCCGGTTTGCTCTCGATTCCGATCGAGCCGCCGCTTTGCTTCACAATGCCATAGACGGTCGATAACCCGAGCCCGGTTCCCTTCCCCTTTTCCTTCGTGGTGAAGAACGGCTCGAACAGATGAGCTTGCACTTCCTCACTCATGCCCTGTCCCGTATCTCTTAGCGCCAGGAGGACGTAGGAACCTTCCTCCAGCATCATCGTTTCCCGTCGAGGCCCTTTCCCGATCGTGACGTTCCGGGTCTCAATGGTCAGGCGCCCGCCGGTCGGCATGGCATCCCGCGCATTCACGGCCAGATTCATGATGATCTGTTCAAGCTGACCCGGATCAGCCTTGATCGACCCCAACTGCGGTTCAAGGTCCGCGCAGAGCTCGATGATGTCCTCTCCCACCAACCGTCGCAGCATGCCGTCCATGTTCATGACGATGGCGTTCAGATCCAGGACCTTCACCGTCACAAATTGGCGCCGGCTGAAGGCCAGCAGTTGCCCCGTCAGGCCGGCGGCTCGATCGGCCGCCTTCTTCACTTCCTCCATCTCCCGGCGCATGGGGTTATCCGGCTGCAGGCGGCCCAAAATCAGCTCGCTGTATCCCCGAATGACCGTGAGCAGATTGTTGAAGTCGTGGGCGACCCCGCCCGCGAGGCGCCCGACCGCTTCCATCTTCTGCGATTGCCGGAGTTGTGCTTCCGCCTGATGCAACGCCTCTTCGGCTCTGGCACGTTCGCCGAATTGCCCGATCTTGAGCCCGACATCGGCCACCATGTTGAGCAACTCGTCATCGGGCTCCCGCACCTGGCGGCTGAAGAACTCAACGACGCCTTCGATCTCACTGCCGACGCGAATTGGAAACCCGAACGCCCCATGAAGACCGGTCTGAGCCGCCGCCTCTGCCCGAACGAAATGGGGATCGACCGCCACGTCCCTGATCCAGGCCGGCCGGCCGCTCTCCCAGATACGTCCAGGCAACCCGATGCCGGGCTTGAAGGACTGTTGTTGTGTCGCCATCACAAATGGATCGGCGTCGAGCGTCGCGGACTTCCACTGATCGAGACAGCGCAGCGTTCCCGACAGTTTATCGAGCCGCCAAAAGACACCCACTTCCCATTCCAGACTTTCGCCGACCGCTTGAATGATCTTGGGCACGGCTTCTTCGAGCGTCACGGCCTCGGCCAGGACGCGCGTCACCGCATATTGCGACGCCAGCCGTCGTTCGGTCCGTCGGCGATCCGTGATGTCGCGGATGAACGCGCTGAAGATGTAGGCCTCACCGATACGCGCCGGCGACACGGACAGTTCGACCGGAAACTCCCGTCCGTCTTTATGCCGCGCGACCACCTCAATGCGCCGGTTCAGGACCGGGCCGACGCCCGTCTTGAGATACTGTTGCATGCCCCGGACATGCGCCTCCCGATCACGCGGGGGAATGATCGTCTCCGTGAGCAACTTTCCCAGCGCCTCTTCGCGGGTCCACCCGAAGATCACCGTAGCCTGGGCGTTCCAATCCGTGATGATGCCGGCAGCATCGATGGTAATCACTCCGTCGAGCACCGTATCGACCATCACGCGGTTGCGCTCCTGGCTCTGCAGCAAGGCCGCCTCGGCCGCCCGCGCCCAGGCACTTTCCTGTTGAGCCTGGCGATACTCCGCGTGCAAGCGAATCGTCGACCAGATCAAGAGAGCCAACAGTGGAAACCAGGCCACGGCGAGGATGCCGCGTTCGATATACCCGAGCAAAAAGGTTCCTACCCCCAAGGTGAACACCGTGATCAGGATGATCAGGAACGTCAGCCAACCGTATCGCCTGGACGCTGACACCGATTGTGAGCCCGCCGGGAATCCCATCCTTAGCAACCTGTCACCACCCAATGATCGATCACCGCCACAGGGCGATAGGCCGACTTTGCGTCCCGCAACCCGGGGATCCCGGCATCGTCCATGGCATTCACGTAGGTCGCCCCCCTGGCGAGCGCGGCGCGGCAGGTCTCACGGAAGAGCCATTGGGCCAAGCCGGTGATGGATCGATCCGCAACCTCCAGCAAGACGCACCAGGTCTGCGGCGTCACTCTGTACCCGAACGTATAGGCCACGATTCTATCCTGGGAGAGGGCCACCGTCCCAGACAGGCCGATCTGCCCATACTCCGCCAGCGCGAGGCCATGGGCCGCTCTGGCATCTTGCAGGAGCAGCGCCCCTATCGGATCGAGATTCCCGCCCCGTTTCTGTGCCGCCCACCGCTGATGAAGCGCGAGGCAGCCGGCCCGATGCCTGTCGGAGTATGGCTCCGTCACGATGGCCTGCTCCCGTTCAACCCGATTGCAGAGGGCCCTCTGGGATTTATAGTGATCTCCCGGCAGGGCCGCCAGGGCCTCGGCCTTGTAGAGGTAGTCTCCCGCCTTGCGCCGGCATCGCATTCCGGCCTGCTCCAGGACCGGTATCCGGGAACCGATCACATTTTCGATTCGGCTCACCGGCGACGGCCCATTCCACCGCCGCATCAGGGTGAAGGCCTCGGCGACCGACTGATCGACCGGCCTCGGCCCGAGTGGAAGCAGCGGCAGGAACCATCCATCCGGAGACTGCGCGAAAAGAAAACATGTCTCGTCGACTTGGATCCACCAGTAGGGCAATAGGGAGGTCCAGATGTAATGGTAGGGAAACGCATAGGCGGCCGGCGCATCCGGACAGAGGACCCCGGCCCGTTCCAGCGCCTCGGCGAAACGTGGCGCATCCGACGGCGTCAGGGGACGCAGTCGGGGATCGACCCGTTGTGGCAACAGGCGGGCCGTGAGCCGCGGAAGAGGCTGCAGGATCACGACATCCTCCTGGAATCGCCCGATCAAACGAGGATTGGCGACGATCGTTTCGACCATCGCCTCCGTGGCCAACAGACCGCCGACTCGCTCTGCGTGCGCAGCGATCGCATCGGGAACCGCCTCACGCATGAACGGGCACTTGGTATCCCACCCGAGTAGGACCGCGTTCTGATCCGCATCCCACATCAATGCGAGCGGATACAGCCGACAATCCAGCGGGCGGGCCTCATAAATGCCACATCGGCTGGTAGCGGGATCGAAGGCGGGGCATAGGAACCCCTTTCCTGCAGGATTCGGGACCGGAATAATCTGCGATCCCAATGCATCCGGGAAGGACGCAGCGGCCACGCCATGCACCACGGCGGCGGCAATTTCCTGGCGAGTGAAATACGGGCGGAGGAAGCTGTCCGCTTCCGGGAAACGACAGCACACGTCGCAGCGAAAACAGGCAGAACTGGTTACGAACTGAGGCATCGCCCCCGGCACGGTCAGAGATGGTTCGGAGTCCGCCATAGGGAGAGCCATCGGATTCCCATCATACGATGCGGGTCGGAACCTAGCAAGCAGGCTCTGTTTCCTTCCAAGGGTCGACGGTGCGACACTCGGCTGGCTTGACGGTTATTCCCGCCCTCTTGTCGGGTCCTCACCCGCATGTTAGCATTCAATCGACCTCGCGCCTGTTCGCGAAAGGCGATGCCGGCTCCAACGACGCGACGGCAAAGGATTTTCTCTTTGGCACAGACCGAACCGCTCTGCGCTTCGCTCTCAACCGAGACGGCACTCAGTCGTTGCGCAGCGATCCGCGGTCAACTGAGTTCAGCCCACCTGCGGGCCGACCCGTCTCTCCGGTCCTCAGAAAGCAACGACCCGGTCCCACCGGTAACGACATCCTGGCGCATCAGCCCCTGTCCCCTGCTCCTGTCCCGTGAACAGGTGGACTTCTTCACGGGATTGGGCCCTCACCTCCTTTCCTTCTACCGTGCACTGAATCGCCTGTACAGTGAGAGCGTCAAAGGCACTCAGCCGACCTGGATCGCGGGATACCTGGATCAAGGCAAACCCGAAGCGGTCGTGACCTACAGCCGCATGAAGCGGTTTCGCGACGCGTTGCCCGCCGTCATCCGACCGGACGTGATTCCCACACAGGACGGTATGGTCATCACCGAACTCGATTCGGTTCCCGGCGGCATCGGACTCACAGGGGCGTTGGGCCGCGTCTATACGGACGTTGTGCGTCATTCGCCAATCTCGCGCGACGCGACCCGCCTCACGCCGGACGGCTACGAGATCGTCGGCGGACGGGACGGGATGGTGCGCGGCTTTGCCGCAATGCTGCAGTCCGCCCAAGAGGGACAGTCCGGGTGCGTGGCGATTGTTGTTTCTGAGGAAGCCAAGGACTATCGTCCGGAAATGACATGGCTCGCAGACCAACTTCGAGAGCAAGGCATATCCGCCTGGTGTGTCGAACCGCGCGAAATCCAATTCACGGAGGAAGGGCTTCGGCTACCTGTCAACGGCGGGGATGAGGCGATCGGCCTGATCTATCGTTTTTTTGAACTCTTCGACCTGCCGAACATCCCTAAGGCGGAACTTGTTCAGTATGCCGCCAAGAAAGGCCGGGTTGCCATCACCCCGCCCTATAAACCGGCGTTGGAGGAAAAATCCGCCTTTGCCCTTCTTCATCATCCTGTCCTGCGCCCTTATTGGGAAAAACAACTTGGCGAGGCCGGCTTTCTGCATCTCACCACCATGATGCCGCGAACCTGGTTTCTCGATCCCGCGCCGATTCCCGCAACGGCCACGATCCCGGGTCTCCAGATCGGAGAGCGGGCAATCGGGAACTGGGCTGATTTGGCTGCCGCGACCCAGAAAGAACGTCATTTCGTGATCAAGCCGTCCGGGTTCTCCGAACTCGCCTGGGGCAGTCGCGGTGTTTCGGTCGGGCATGATCTCCCTCAGGCAGAATGGGCCAGCGCACTGCAGAATGCCCTCGCTTCCTTCCACACCACCCCCCACATCCTGCAGGAATTCCACAAGGGACGACTGTTCGAGATAGATTACCTGGACGAAGGCACGCAGACGATCGCGCGCATGGCGGGGCGGGCTCGACTCTCGCCTTACTATTTCGTCACTGGCGAAAAGGTGGAACTGGCTGGTATCCTGGCCACGATCTGTCCGGCGGACAAGAAAATCATCCACGGCATGAAGGACGCCGTGATGGTGCCTTGCGCCATCGCGCGGGGCAATGCTCAATGATGAATGTTCAATTTTCAACATAGGAGAGATATCTGGTCCGGCAATGAGCTATTGGACATTGCACATTGAAAATTGAACATTAGATATGGCTCTTACTCTCTATCATGTCGACTGGTGCCCCGAGTGTGAAGTCGTCCGTCAGAAGCTGGATGCATTGGGGCTGCCATACGACGAGGTGATCGTCCCCGATATCAGGCCGATGCGAAAACAGGTCTACGAGGTTTCCGGTCAATATTTCGTCCCTGTCTTAACGGACGGGGAGACCGTCTTGAGCGAGACGTACGAGATTCTTTCCCACCTTGATACCCACTATGCTAAGACACCGTCGTAACCCCCTCTCCGCCTCCTGCGGCGGCAGGGGATCGAGGGTCGATGGCTGGCTGTTCCTCCAGCGACGGATCCCCTCTCCGGACAGGAGGCTGTGACACCCGTGGAAGAATGGCGACGCATACTCGCTGAAAGCATCGTCAAACCGAAGGATCTCGCCGATCGCTTCGGCGTCGACGAGAAGGAAATCGCCGCAATCGTAGGCCCCTATCCCATGCGGATTACCCCGACCGTGCTCGGGACGATCAAAGAAAAAGGCGACGCCATCTGGAAACAGGTCGTCCCTGAAACGGCAGAGTTGGCCGACATCGACGCCGAGGACGATCCCCTCGAAGAAGATCTCATGAGCCCCGTGCCGCATCTGGTTCACCGGTATCCGGATCGCGTGCTGCTCATGGTGACAAATCAATGCCCGATCTACTGCCGGTTCTGCACCCGGAAACGGTTGGTCGGGAAGCCGGGATTCATCAAGCAGGGCGACCTGGATCAGGCCATCACCTACCTCCGTGAACACGGGGAAGTCCGTGATGTCATACTCTCGGGTGGCGACCCCCTCCTACTCCCCGACCACCTGCTTGAACGGGTGCTGAAGTCGCTGCGGACGATTCCCCACCTGGAACTCATCCGCATCGGTTCACGGGTTCCCGGCACGTTGCCCCAACGGATCACGCCCAAGCTGTGCGAGATCATGAAAGCGTACCATCCAATCTACATGAATTTGCATTTCAACCACCCGGACGAGCTCACACCGGAAGTCAAAGCCGCCTGCGGCAGGCTCGCCGACGCCGGCATTCCGCTCGGAGCTCAAACCGTTTTGCTCAAGGGCGTCAATGACGATCCGGAGATCATCAAGCGCCTCGTACACCAACTCTTGCTCGCGCGGGTGAAGCCCTATTACCTCTATCAAGCGGACCTGACCAAGGGCACAAATCATTTCCGAACATCGGTGGAGACGGGCCTAAACATCATCAAGGCCCTCCAAGGCCATACCAGCGGGTTGGCAGTGCCCCATTTCGTGATCGATGCGCCCGGCGGCGGCGGGAAAATCCCTCTCCTGCCCGACGACTATCTGGTGCATCTGGATGAGGACGGCGCCGTCCTCCGAAATTACGAGAACAAGACATTCCACTACCCGCAACCGAGACCAGCCAACGGACGAGAACTCCCCATGGTCGGCGCCCGATCATCGCGCGAAGAGACGGCCGAGGCGTTTGCGGCCTGCGGCGACAGCTATCCTGACCGGGACGGCTATGCGGCCTGGGGCAACAGCTGCGGCGGAGATGCGGACGACTTGTGACGACTTCTACGCGCCATGCCGGCATTCTCCCCTATCAAGACATCAAGCGGCTGATCGCCGGCCGCAGCATCGGCGCGTCGCTGCCGATTGAGGACCGGCAGATCCAGCCGGCCAGCCTGGACCTGCGGCTGGGCTGCAAGGCTTATCGGCTGATCAGCAGCTTCTTGCCGGAACTCTCGGCCATCTCCGCTCGCCTCAACGTGCTCGATTTCTACCAATCCGACCTCGTGATGTATGAGATGGACCTCACCGACGGAGCCATCCTGGAAAAAGGCCATGTCTATCTGGTGCCCCTCTTGGAGCATTTGAAACTGCCCAGGACCATCCGGGCGCGAGCCAACCCAAAGAGCACCACCGGCCGACTGGACGTCTTCACCCGCGTCGTGACGGATCTCAACGCGGGCTTCGATGAAATCCGCTCCGGCTATCAGGGCCCGCTCTTCCTGGAAGTCGTCCCCCGCTCGTTTGCCATCAAGGTCCACACCGGGCAGTCGTTGAACCAGATCCGGTTCGTCCGCGGTGAATCGACCGTCACCGACAAGGCACTCCTCGCGCTACATCGAAAAACGCCGTTGCTCTATCACAACGATCCGTCCAAGAAAGTGGTTGGCAACCGGGACTTTCGAGCTGAACGAGGCCTGTTCCTCCGGATCGATCTCAAGGGGGAAGAGCGGACCGATTCAGGCATCATCGGCTACCGCGCAAAGAAAAACAGCCATGTCATCGACCTCGGGAAGGTCGGCCACTACGCGGCGGCAGATTTTTGGGAGCCGCTCTATCGGCATCGGCACGACAGCCTGTTGTTGGAACCGGAAGAGTTTTACATCCTCGCGTCAAAAGAGCGCATTCGCGTCCCGGCCGGCTACGCCGCCGAAATGGTCGCGTATGAAGCGGCCTGCGGGGAGCTGCGGACCCACTATGCTGGATTCTTCGATCCGGGATTCGGCTATGGAGCAGAAGGAGAGCTCAAGGGCACCCAGGTCGTGCTCGAAGTCCGGCCGCACGACGTCCCGTTTCTGATCCACGACGGGCAGACGTTTTTCAAGGTGGTCTACGACGGCATGCTCGACCTGCCGGACCAACTCTACGGCGTCGGGCTCGGCTCCTCCTATCAGCAACAGGCCCTGACGTTGAGCAAGCATTTCAAGGCCTAACGCATGACACTTCCCGATCATCCGCCCGCGCAAGACCCGACGCAACAACGTCCGGCTCAACCGGCCGGACCGGAAGGGCAGGACAACGGAAACGAGCATCAGATGCACGTCATCGGTCTGATGATCGGGACGGCGCTGATGTTTATCGGCTTTCTGAACGTATTCCTCTCCATCAGCGGGGGTTTCGAAATCAACGTGGTGCCGTTCCTCATCTACTTCGCCGGCCTCGCCGTCTGGGCCAATGCGGCCATCGAGACGCTCATCGTTCGCTATGGGGTCATGACGGCCGCCATCGCGCTGGCGCTGGCGTTCTTCCACTACGGTGAAGTGCTGTTCTGGCATAAACAGGTCGTCTTCTGGTCCACCGTCGTCATCGTCATGTACTTCATGTTCAAAGAAGAAAAGAAGCCCGCGGCGTGATGCCTCGATGACGATCTCCGTCATCATCCCGACCTTGAACGAAGAGAAGGCCCTCGCACAGACGCTCACGCATGCATCGGCCTTGGGCCTCGGCGAAATCGTCGTGGCGGACGGCGGCAGCACGGATCACACTGTTCGCATAGCCGAAGCGTTCCGCGCCGACGCGCCCGACCCGCGTGTCCTTACGGCCCCCAAAGGGCGCGCGCGTCAATTGAACGAAGGCGCGAGGGCAAGCCGGGGCGAGATTCTCCTCTTCTTGCACGCCGACACCCGATTGCCTCAGAACGCCGCCCGGATCATTCAAGCAACCATGGCCGATCCGAGAATGGCGGGAGGACGGTTTGACGTCCGCTTCGATTCGCCCTCGACCTGGGGAGCCGTCATCAGCCTCTTCATGAACTGGCGTTCACGTCTGAGTGGCATCGCCACCGGCGACCAGGCCATCTTCGTCCGCCGCCAGATTTTCGAGCGCCTCGGCGGGTTCGCCGACATTCCGCTCATGGAAGACATCGAATTCAGCTCCAGGCTCAAGCGCGCGGGCCCGACAGCGGCGCTCCACGACACCGTCATTACCTCCTTTCGCCGCTGGGAGCAACAGGGGCCTCTACGAACGATCCTCTTGATGTGGGTCCTGCGGTTCCTGTATTGGATCGGCGTCAGCCCATCACGCCTGAGCCGATGGTACAAAGCGGTCCGATAAATCGTGAGTGGTAAGGAATGAGGGGTGAGGAGTGTGAAAGATACGATAGGCAAGTTCAAAACAGCCGAGAACATCTCTTCTCGAAAATCGCCTCACGCCTCACGCGTCACGCCTTACGCGGCCTTGGTGATCTTCGCCAAGGCGCCGATCCCCGGCCAGGTCAAGACGCGCCTCTCCCCGCCGCTGACCCCTGATGAGGCGGCCACGCTCCACGGCAGTTTCGTCCTCGACATGCTGGAACGAACAAAGACCGCCGTAGCAAAGTTGAAGCTGCCGCTCGATCGCTATCTCGCCTGCGCGCCATCCGCAACGCATGTCTTCTTCAAAATCATGGAAGAACGGCAAGGCGTGACCCTGATCGATCAAGTCGGCGACGACCTGGGGGCGCGCATGACGCAGGCCTTCGCGACCCTGTTCGCGCGAGGCTGTGGTCGTGTCCTCATCGTGGGAACCGATGTGCCGACCCTGCCTTCTGACTATTTCAAACAGGCACTCGCCCTGCTGGAGACGCACGATCTCGTATTGGGTCCGGCCCGCGACGGCGGTTACTACCTGATCGGGCTGCGCCAAGCGGCTCCCGGGCTGTTTGTCGGCATCCCCTGGTCCACCGGGCGGGTTCTTGAAATGACCCGGGAAAAGGCGACAAGCCTGGGGCTCAAGGCCGTCACGATTGGGGCGTGGCGCGACGTCGATACCATCGACGACCTGAACGCACTCATCGAAGCGGCGGTGCTCGACGCCAAGAAGTCCAAGAACGAGCGAACGTTTTCCACCCGGACCGCCGGCGTATTGCAGCTGCTCGCCAAACGGCTGCAGGCGAGAGCATAATAGACCCGTAATGAGAGGAACATTTTGAACCAACGAGTCGCCCTCATCACTGGAGGAGCCAAGGGCATCGGAAGAGGGGTTGCCCTCGACCTAGCGGCACAACATTGGAAGATCGCGTTCTGCTATCGGACCAGCGAAAGCGAGGCCCAGAAGACTGCCCGCGCGATCACGGAGCGAGGAGGCCAGACTCTCGCCGTGCGTTGCGATGTCTCAGATCCGACGGCGGCCAAGGCCATGGTCTCACAGGTCGAACAGGAATGGGGTCGGATTGACGCGCTGATCAACGGCGCCGGTCCCTACCATCGGATCAACCTGCTGGACGAGACGATCGAGGGGTGGAACGGAATGTTCGACGGCAATTTGCATCCCATTTTTTATCTTGCCCAGGCCGTCGTCCCGGGCATGAAAGCCCGCAAGGCCGGGCGCATCGTCAACTTCAGCATGGCCAATGCGGATCAGATGATCTCCCAGCCGGACGTGACCGCCCACTACATTGCCAAAGCGGGCGTGCTCATCCTGACACGCACGTTGGCCAAATTGCTGGCGCCCTACGGCATTACCGTCAACGCCGTCTCTCCCGGCTTCATCGACTCGGGAAGCGCGCCGGCGGCGGAATTGGCCGCCGTGACCAAGCGCATTCCTGCCGGCTATATCGGAACCGTCGA
>JBQTIO010000161.1:0-5661 GCA_052388075.1 Nitrospiraceae bacterium | reverse complement strand
CTGATCCCTGTGCTGAACGTGACCGGCCATTGCCTGCAGGGACTCCAGAACATTTCGGTCTATACCTTCTTTGCCTTCGGCAACATCGCGGGTCGAGAGATTCTCATGCACACGGCGCAACTCGGCGGCTTCGAAGATTCGAACGGCAACAATCTTCCGGACTTGGTGTCGGAATGGGACAAGGTCATCAACGCAACCGGGGCCCCCGGCACCGACGGCATTCCTGATAACTACTTCGAGTCTTCCAACGTGGACGATTTGCAAGACCGGTTGATGGCGACGATCACGGCAATACTCAGGAAAAGTGCGTCGGGAACGTCGGTCTCCGTGTTGTCCTCCTCCTCCACCGGTGAAGGCTCGATTTACCAGGCCTATTTCTTCACCAGCGACATCGGACAGGGTGGACAGAGCATCAAGTGGACGGGCTATACGCACGGCCTGTTTGTCGACGGGTTCGGAAACTTCCGGGAAGATACCGTGAAGGATGGGGTGCTGGACTACACGAACGACCTGATTGTCACGACGAGATTCGACAATAATCCGCTCAGTCCTACGTACAAGAAAGTGTTAGTCGATAAATTTGCCGATCTCAACGGGGACGGCGTGGCCGACAGTGCGACGCCGACCGTACTCGGCGATGACCTCAAGAACATCAAGCCGGTCTGGGAAGCAGGGGTGGAACTCGCCAATGCCTCCTCCTCGTCGCGCAAGATTTCGACGTGGGCCGACTCGAACGGCAACGGTCTGGTCGATCCGGCCGAGCAAATAGATTTCACGACGGCCAACTGCAACGCGCTGAGAGACTATCTGCGCTATGCGGGCGATACCTGCTCGGGCAGCAGTAACGCCATGAATCTCATCAACTTCATTCGGGGCGATGAGATCGCCGGATTGCGGACCAGGATGCTGGAGGTGCCGGTCGGCAGCGGGACCTACAAGGTCTGGAAACTCGGCGACGCCATTCATTCGACCCCCACCATTGTGGCTGCGCCCACAGCTCGGTTCGATCTCCTGTATGGCGACGCGACATACAATGCGTTTTATCAGCAGTATCGCAGCAGACGGCAGGTCGTCTACTTGGGGGCGAATGACGGCATGCTCCATGCGTTTAACGGCGGGTTCTATCACAAGGGAGACGATCCGACGACGGCCGGGACGGTCGAGCACGGCTGGCTGACCAAGGCTGCGAATGACAACGCGAGCGGGCCAAACCTGGGAGCGGAGCTGTGGGGATTCGTTCCGCAACAGTTACTCCCCCACCTGCAGTGGTTAGCCAGGACCGACTACACCCACGTGTATTACGTCGATCTCAAACCGACCGTTGCGGATGTCCGCATTTTCACGCCCGATGCCGATCATCCTGGCGGGTGGGGCACGATCCTGATCGGTGGATTCCGCATGGGAGGCAGCTGTGGAAACTGCCTGGTGGGGTCTGGTGCCCCGCCCATGACAACCACCATCGGCGGCGTGCCGCGAACCTTCTATAGTTCGTTCTTCGTCCTCGACATTACCAACCCCGAAGTGAGCCCCAAGCTGTTATGGAGCTTCTCCGATGTGAACCTGGGTCTGACGACGAGTACGCCGACGGTGGTTCGCGTGAATCCGACCGGAGATGCCATGACCAGCTCGGTGAACGAGAAGTGGTTTGCCGTATTCGGGTCCGGCCCCAACAGCTATCAGGCGGACCTCCCTGTGACGGTGACCCCTCAAGCTGCGGCGTTCTATACGGTGGATCTGGCCGCAGGGCCCGGTCTGGCCAACGTCAATGTAACGCGAATGGTTACCGGAAGTTTCCGCTCGTTCGTGGGGCCCCTTGCCGCGGCAGATAAAGACCTCGATTTTCGGACGGACGTTATCTATGGGGGGCGGGTCATGCACGATGGGTCTCTTCCCTGGAGAGGAAAGATGTATCGTCTCACGGTCCGCTGCGCGGCAGCCCCCTGCCTGGCGACAAGTTGGGGGATTGCGAGCGGAGTTAATCGTGTGCCCACGGAAATGATCGATACCTTCAGCGATCCTGTTTTGGGGACGGTGGAAATGGGGCCGCCGACAGCGGCTCCGACCTGGACGGTGGATGACAGCGGTCAGATGTGGATCTTCTTCGGGACGGGACGGTATTTGGGCAACGCCGACAAGGTCGATAACAGTATCCAGCGTCTGTTTGGGATGAAAGACAAGGTCGTGAATGGAACCTGTACCGAGACCACCCAGCTCAATTGCTGGACGAACGATCTCGTCGACGTGACCAATGCGGTAGTGTGCATCGTCTGTAGCGGTGCGACCAATCAAGTGACGGATCCGACCAATCCCGGCGTCACCACCTTCAATGGGACTGGGACGTCGTCGATGATCGGCTTAGTGGCCAGTAAGGACGGCTGGCGCGCCACCTTGCCCGGGCCAACTACCATCACGAGCGGAGGCCTGACGACCAACTACGCCTCCGAACGCTCAGTCGTCAATCCGACCCTGTTCGGAGGGTCGATCTTCTTTCCGACCTTCGCGCCGACGTCCGATTTCTGCGGTTCGGACGGATTCAGCTATCTCTATGCGCTGTTCTATAAGACTGGGACGGCCTCGACCTCGCCGGTGATCGGAACCTCGGCATCCGGCGGCAACACGAATGTGACGACGAAGACCTCGCTCGGGGTCGGAATGGCCTCGGCGCTCTCGGTCCACGTGGGCCAGGAGGGATCGAGTTTGCTGGCGCAGATGAGTAACAGCAATACGACGAGCACCCTCGCAAGCCCAGGCGATTTCTACAGTAAGTTCGTCAGCTGGGTACATCAACGCGACTGACGAGGCAGGGTGCTTTGGTTCCCAGGAACTGATCGTGGCGGCGGACAGCCCGCGCCACGACCCCTGTCATTGAGACGAACCGACCGCGAATGTGTGTGAGTCACGTGCCTATGTTGCTGTCCAGGGTCAATCCTCCTTCCCTCCTTATCGTCGGCATTTCTGCCTTGGCGTTCGGCGCCTCCTGTACCGGCGGATCATCCCCGAGCGGTCCTGGCAGTCCTGTGAGTGCCAAAGGGAATCAGCCTCCCGTCATTACGTCGGCCAAGATCCTCACGGATCCCATTCCGTTGACCGGTCCGGTGACGGTTCAGGTCCATGCCGACGACCCCGAGCGGGAGGCAGTCTCGTTTCAATACCAATGGTTCGTCGACAACCTCCCGCTTCCCAAACAGACCGATGCGACGCTCCCGGCTGAACTGTTGAGGCGCGGCCAGGCGGTGATGGTGGAGATCGTCCCGACGGACGGTACGCAGAAGGGGCAGGCCTATCGTACGAAGAGCGTGGTGGTCGGGAATACCTCGCCGAAAATAACCTCCGTCTCGCTCACGCCGCAGACCGTCAGACCGGGGGACAAGATCGAAGCGCAGGTCGAGGCCGCAGACCCTGACCATGATCGGGTCGACCTGACCTACAAGTGGTTCCGCAATGACGCCTTGATCAAAGAAGGGGAAGAGCCGTTCCTGGACACGGCCGGGCTCGGCTCGGGCGATCGGGTCGTGGTCGAGGTGGCGGCCCATGATCCAGCCCGATCCGGCAGCTCCCTGCGATCCGACCCGCTGCTTCTGGGGAACAACGCCCCCACAATTGTGTCGGCCCCTCCCGCGCCCGGGGCTCCCAATCGTTTCGAGTATTCCGTGCAGGCAGTGGATCCCGACGGTGACCGGCTGACCTATCAACTGGAAACGGCCCCGCCGGGCATGACCATCAGCGAAGCGACGGGTCTGATTGCTTGGAGCATTCCGCCCGATCAACAGGGAACCTTTCACGTCAAGGTCGTGGCAAAGGACGGACGCGGCGGAATGGCTTCGCAGGAATTCGACTTGACGCTCACGGCGGCAGGCCCCTCCAAGCCTGCAGAGGCGTGAAGTCTCCGGACCGCTCCTTCGCCTCCGCTTGTCTCCTCATTTTCCTGTCTGCTACAATTGAGACATCTCGATGTCAGGGACGGAGAGCGATCCGCGCTCGTGCGTAAACTCAAACTACGAGAAGGTACCAACACCGCGGCCCTGTTCGGCCACCACGACCGGCATTTGAAGCTGATTGAAGGTGAGCTGGGCGTGCGCCTGTCGGCGCGCGGAGAAGAACTCACCCTCGACGGGCTCCCTGAGGCCGTCCGCCAGGCGGAACGGATTCTCCTCGAACTCGCCTCTCTCACGAACGAAGGCATCATGCTCCAAGCCGACGATGTGACGCACGCCCTTGGCGCGTTGCGGCAAAGCCCGGACGCCTCGCTCAAGGAAGTGCTCGGCAACGCGGCGACGATTGTCACGAAGAAGCGATTCGTCGGGCCCAAGTCGCCGACGCAGAAGACCTACATCGAAGCGATTGAGCAGCATGACGTTGTGATTGGGATCGGACCGGCGGGAACGGGAAAGACCTATCTCGCTATGGCGATGGCGGTGAGCGCTTTGATCAAGAAAGAGGTGAACCGGATCATCCTGGCCCGTCCGGCTGTCGAGGCCGGAGAGAAGCTCGGCTTCCTGCCCGGTGATATGTATGAAAAGGTGAATCCCTACCTCCGGCCGCTCTATGACGCGTTGTTCGACATGATGGACATGGAGCGCGCGAACCGCCTGATTGAGCGCGGTGATATTGAGATCGCGCCGCTTGCATTTATGCGCGGGAGGACGCTCAACGACTCGTTTGTCATCCTGGACGAAGCGCAGAACGCCACGGCTGAACAGATGAAGATGTTCCTGACGCGCATGGGGTTCCATTCCAAGGTCGTGGTCACGGGCGACATCACGCAGATCGACCTCCCGACCGATCGCCGGTCCGGTCTCATCGAGATCAAGGAGGTCCTACGCAATATCGAAGGCATTCAGTTCGTGTATTTCGACGAGAGAGATGTGGTGCGGCACCGACTGGTGCAGGACATCATCAAGGCCTATGACCGGCATCAGCCGGCTTCCAGACCGAAATCGAAGAGCCATGCGTCTCCGTCCACCCGTGCACCCGGCCGCATTCCTCCCAAGCGCGGGGTGCCGTCCAAAGGCCACTTCGGCCAGTCTCACTAAATGGCTGTGTACGTTGGGCTCCGGCTCCGACAGCCACGATTCGAGCAGGCCCGGTTTGTGCGCCTTGCCGAACAGATCCTGACGGCGGCCGGTGAATCGGCCTCTGAACTGAGCGTCGACCTGGTAGGCGATCGTCGCATGCGCCGTCTGAATCGGGTCTACCGCAGCGAGGATCGAACGACCGACGTGCTGGCCTTTCCGATGCGGGATGCCGACAACCCTTGTCCGGCGCTGCTGGGGGATGTCGTCATCTCGGTTCCGACGGCGCTGCGTCAGGCACGAGAGGGCGGGCGAACGCCGGAGGAGGAACTCACCGCACTGCTCGTCCATGGTGTGCTCCACCTGTGCGGTTATGATCATGAGCGCAGCCGGAGCGAGGCAACCCGTATGCGGCGGCGTGAGCGAGCCATCCTGCGAACCCTCGGACCGCTGCCGCGTCTTGTGACCTGTCGCGGGGAGCGGCGAGAGAGGAGTCGCTGAGGGTGGGCTGGTTTCAGCGGGTGAACGAGGGGCTCAGCAAGACCCGGAGCGCACTCCGGCAGTCGCTCGATCGATTTCTGGGCCGGGCCCCCGATCCGTCCCTGCTCGAGGAATTGGAGGAAACGCTGCTCCAGGCCGATCTAGGAGT
>JBQTIO010000160.1:0-10355 GCA_052388075.1 Nitrospiraceae bacterium | reverse complement strand
GCGATCAGCGCGATCTACTGGCTGACGGAAATGCGATCCTTGATCATGTCGAACGTTTCTTTCGGCACCACATTCTTGGCCACCAGCTCGCCCTTCACGCGATAGGGGCGATTGTTCACAATGCGGTCGGCCTCGTCCTGCTTTAATCCCAGGAAGAGAACCAGATCGCCCGCCGACACCTTGTTGATGTTCATGGCAGCGGAGGCGGCGGCCGGAGCCGATGGCGCCGCGAGGGAAGGAGCTGCCGCCGGAGAGAGAGTTGCCGACGGCGTCAACGCCGCCGTGGCCGTATGCGACCGGTCTTTTAGCTCTTTCTGATAGCGCGCCACCAGCGACTTGAGCGTGTCATTGTGGCGTTTCACATCCTGGAATTCCTGCCGGACGTTGCGATTCTGAGCCGACAATGCCTTGACTTTTTCTTCCAGTTCCTTCGTCCGCCCTTCGATCGCGCCTCGTTCCTTGTCGCGGCCATGCTCGATGCGCTGCAGTTCATCACGAGCCGTCTGCGCCTCGTTGCCGAACTTCACGTTCAGTTCCTTCAAGGTGCGGACCTGCTGCTCCATCGCGCTCTTCTGCTGGCGGGTCTTTTCCAGCTCCATCCTGGCATTCTCAGCGTCTGCCAAGGCCTCTTGATATTTCTGATTGGAGATGCATCCTGTCGTCAACACCGCGCCAACCAAGATGACGGCCATCCACGCTCGTCTCATGCGACCCTCCCCTCCATCACGTTCATGCCGAACGAACTTCGTGTAATCCCTAGGGCAATTTCCAAACCCAGAACCGAGGATTGGGAGCCACGGTTCACGCATCGTCTTAAAATGTGTGTATGCCAACATCGAGTCTTTGTCAACACATTTGCACTTGTGCTTCACGATTGAGTCAGACTTTTTGCGCCAATCGGTCCGGCGCTTGACGGATTTCGCCCCCTCTGTGATGATCGCTCGTCAACCAATCAGGCGTGAAGCCGTTCCCCGGTCATCGACGCACATGAACGAATGGGGCCCTGCGCTCGCCGTCATACTCGGCATCGTTGAAGGTTTGACCGAGTTCCTGCCCGTCTCCTCCACCGGGCACCTGATCCTGGTCGGTCACGCCCTCGGCTTCACCGGCGACGTGGCGGCCAACGCCGAGATCTCCATCCAGCTGGGCGCCATCCTGGCCGTGATCGTCTTCGAACGCGAGAAGATCGGCCAACTCCTCTCCGGCACCTGGCAGGAACAGAGCGCGCTGCCCTCCTTCTTGCGAAGCGGACAGCATCCCTCGTGGACCGCCTCGCTCAAGGCCTCCATGCAGGTCCACCCCAACCTGTGGTTCCTAGTCGGTCTGGGCATTGCCTTTCTGCCCGCCGCCCTGGTCGGGCTGTTGGCTCACGGCTGGATCAAATCCCATTTATTCACTCCCCACACCGTCGCCACGACATCCATTCTCGGCGGGATCATCATCCTCGTCGTTGAGGCCACCAAGCGGGCCGGGCGGGCGATGAGCCTCGATCAGGTATCCGCGTCCCACGCGTGGTGGATCGGCCTGGCACAATGCGCTTCGCTGATACCCGGCATGTCCCGTTCGGGCTCGACCATCATCGGCGGCCTCCTGGCAGGCCTTGACCGGAAAGTCGCCACGGAATATTCGTTTTTTCTCGCCCTCCCCACCATTATCGCCGCGACGGTCTACGAAACCTGGAAGGCCAGAGCAACGTTTACCGAGCAGGATTTTCTGGCGCTCGGGATCGGCATGATCGTTTCCTTCCTCGTCGCCTGGGCCGTGATCGCCGCGTTCCTGACTTATGTCCAACGGCATACCTTGCGCGTCTTCGCTTACTACCGTATCATGCTGGGCCTCGTCGTCTTGTTGGTCTTCCGCTGAAAGGAGTTCGTGCGATGTCCTCGGATACGATTCACGTCTACGACACCTGGGTCAACGGCAAGAAAGGCCGGATTCATTTCGACGTCATGACGAAAGACGAAACCACCGCCCTGAAGCTGGCGAAAGAGTATCTGGCGAGCATCGGGGAGCCGAATGTGCCGGTCACGGTCAGAGAGTGCCGGTTCTGTCACAGCGAGCCGCTCTTCATGTTCTCGTCCGAGCAGCAGGAGCAGGTGCGGGAAAAGGGCGGGTTTATCGTCCCGATGCCGGCCTAACTTGCCCGCGACGTCGCGGGCAAGTTCTCAGTTGTGAGTGTTGAATTTTGAGTTGAACTCAACACTCACAATTCAAAACTCAAAACTTCTCATGGCTGTTCACGGCGCTGACGGCGTCCCCGAAGCGGTTGGTGGATCCTCTTTCCTCTCGAACGCGAAGTGGGCGATCAGGAACATCACGCCGACGGTGATGGCGGAATCCGCCACATTGAAGGCCGGCCAGTGGTACTGCTCGACATAGACGTCGAGAAAATCAATGACTTCCCCGTAGCGCAGCCGATCGATCAGGTTCCCGATCGCTCCGCCAAGGATCCCCGAAACGCTCAGGCGGCCCACCCAGTCACGCTCCGGCATCCGCAAGAGGATCGTACCCAGCAAACCCAGCGCGAAGATCGCCGTAAGTCCGAAGAAGGCCATCCGGAACGCGTTGCCGCTGTTGGCCAGCAACCCGAAGGCAGCGCCCGGATTCCTGATGTACGTCAAACTGAAGAGATTGGGAATGATGGAGACGGATTCATGCAGACGCATCGTCTGCATGATGTATAACTTCGTGACCTGGTCCACCAGGATGACCACGCCGGTGACGGACGCCAGCAGGAGATTGTGCAACAAGGAGCTGTTCAACGAATGGCCTCTAGGCACCGATCGCATAGCGTGGGATGCGCGGCGTCCTTGCCCACGGCCTCTCGGTAGTTCCAGCAACGCTCACATTTTGCCCCGGAAGCCTTCACGATATTCTTAACGGCAAACCCCGCTACCGGTTCACTCAAGAACATGCCCTCGGTGGGAATGGCGTCTACGCTCCCTAGATCGACCTGTGAGACGATAAGGAGCGCCGAGAGGTCGGTAGACGCGAGGAGATCGTAGGTGTCCTTCGTCGCAATTAAACTCACCCTGGCTTCCAGTGGAGATCCGATCATCTTCTCGCGGCGGCGCATCTCCAATCCACCCTGCACCACGGTCCTCACGTGCAGTAATCTCTCCCACCGCTCAACCAATGGAGCATCTTGCCATTTCGGGTCCGGCTCAGGAAAGGCTGCAAGTTGAACGCTCGGGATGCGTGATCCTTGATGCGCTCCCTCAGGCAACATTCGCCACAATTCGTCCGCCGTAAAACTCAGGATCGGCGCCATCAGCTTGGTCAGGGCAACCAGCACATCGAGGAGCACGGTCTGCGATCCGCGCCGCAAGGGAGAATCGGCCCGAAACGTATAGAGCCGGTCCTTCAAGATGTCGAGATACACCGCGCTGAGATCCACTGCACAGAAGTTATTCAGGGTATGGAAGATGGTATGAAACTCAAAGTCATCATAGGCCTGTCGCACTTTGGGGATGAGCTCTCCAAGACGCGACAATACCCACCGGTCGAGTTCCGGGAGTTGCTCATAGGGCACGCGATGTTTCGCCGGGTCAAAATCATACAGGTTGCTCAGCAGGAACCGGCAGGTGTTGCGGATCTTCCGATAGGCCTCGATCAGGTGATTCAGGATTTCCTGCGAGATGCGAAGATCTTCACGATAGTCCTGGGCTGCCACCCAGAGCCGCAGGATCTCTGCGCCCGACTGCTTGATCACATCCTGCGGCGCAACGACATTGCCGGCCGACTTGGACATCTTTTTCCCCTGCCCGTCGACCACAAAGCCGTGCGTCAGCACGGCTTTGTACGGGGCGCGGCGATCCGTGATCACGCCGGCCAGCAGCGCGCTGTGGAACCAGCCTCGGTGTTGGTCGGAACCCTCAAGATACAGATCGGCCGGCCACCATTTCCGTGGTTTTAAGATTGCCGCAAAACTCACCCCGGACTCGAACCAGACATCGAGGATGTCCCGCTCTTTTTCGAACGCCATCCCGCCGCATGTCGAGCACCGCGTGCCCGACGGAAGCAATCCAGCCGCCAGCTCCTCAAACCAGACATCCGCCCCCTTCGATTCAATGAGGCCGGCGATGTGTTCGATAACCTTCGGATCCGCCACCACCGTACGACAGGTCGCACAGGTAAAGGCCGGAATCGGCACACCCCACACCCGCTGGCGCGAGAGACACCAGTCCGGCCGGTTTTCAATCATGCCGTTGATCCGATCGCGGCCATAGCTCGGTATCCACTGAACCCGTTCGATCTCCGCCAGTGCCTCTTTCCGCAGCTCGTTCGTCTCCATGGACACGAACCACTGTTCCGTGGCGCGGAAGATGACGGGGCTCTTACAGCGCCAGCAGTGGGGATACGAATGGCTCAACGACCCGTGGCCGAGCAGGCGTCCATTACCCCGCAGATAATCCACAATCTTGGGATTCGCCTTGAACACATGTTGACCGGCAAATTCCTTCACAACCTCTGTGAACCGCCCGCTGTTGTCGACCGGCGCGAGGATCTCCAACCGCTCGCCCGGCGACGACTTGGCATTGTGCTCAAGCACGAGCATGTAGTCCTCCATGCCGTGGCCCGGCGCGATATGCACACAGCCGGTGCCCTGCTCGAGCGTCACAAAATCGCCGAGCAGGATCGGCGATAGGCCGGTGGACAGGGGACGTTGCGTTTCCAGCCCCTCGAAGCCTTCCCCACCTTTCTTCGTCCCCACCACGCGATACCCGTCGAGCTTGCAGGCTTTTGCCACGTTCTCAACGAGCTGCTCGGCCACAATTAACAGTTCCTCGCCGGCCTGGACGAAGGCATAGCCGAAATCGCGGTGGAGACAGACGGCTTGATTGGCCGGGAGTGTCCAGGGCGTGGTCGTCCAGATGACGACGGACACCAGCTTGATTCCGTCAGGGAAGGCCATACCGGGAAACGTGGCGCGGAGCACCGCGGGCGACGTCACCACGGGAAACTTCACGTAGATCGAGGGCGAGGTGTGATCGTCATACTCCACTTCGGCTTCGGCCAGCGCTGTTTGATCCTGCGTGCACCAGAGGACCGGCTTCAGGCCCTTGTAGACGCCGCCGCGCTCGACAAATTTCCCGAACTCGCGGATGATCGTCGCTTCATAGGCCGGCGTCATCGTGAGGTAGGGTTGCTGCCATTCGCCCAGTACGCCCAGCCGCTGAAACTCCTCCCGCTGAATCGCGACGTACTTTTCCGCATAGGCGCGACAGAGTTTGCGAATCCCCGACACATCCAGGTCTTTTTTCTTGTCGCCGAGCTCCTTCATCACTTGATGCTCGATGGGAAGCCCATGACAGTCCCAGCCCGGCACGTAGGGGGCATGAAAACCCGCCATCGTCTTGGACTTCACGATGATGTCTTTGAGGATCTTGTTCAGCGCGTGGCCGATGTGGATGCGGCCGTTGGCGTAGGGAGGACCGTCGTGTAAGACATACCGAGGCCGCCCCTTGCCCGCCTCCTGGATCCGCTCATAGAGCCTCTGCTGCTCCCACCAGGCAAGCGTCTCCGGCTCCCGCTGCGGCAGATTTGCCTTCATCGGGAAATCGGTTCGAGGGAGGTTCAGCGTGTTTTTATAGTCCATTCAGGAATTGGGAGGAGCGGGTGACGGCGTTGTGTTTCGAGTCTTAAGTTCTCAGTCTTTAGTTATGAGTGCGCGGAATCCAACTCAACACTCACAACTTATAACTCAAAACCGGGTGCGAGGGCTAGCTGACGGCCATCATGCGATCCAGCGCCACCTTCGCCCAACGCTTGTCGTCGTCCGGCACCGCGATGCGGTTGACGACCTGGCCGTCGGCCAGGTTCTCCATGGCCCAACAGAGATGCGGGGCGTCGATGCGAAACATCGTGGCACACTGGCAGATTGTCGAAGAGAGGAAAAACACTTTCTTATCGGTCAACTCCTGCTTGAGACGATTGACCAAATTCAATTCGGTTCCCACCGCCCAGATCGTACCGGCCGGCGCCGCGGTGACGGTTCGAATAATGAACTCGGTGGATCCCATGAGGTCGGCCTTGTTGACGACATTTTCGTGGCACTCAGGATGGACGATGACCTTGCCCTCCGGGTACTGCTTGCGGAAGTTGTCCACATGCACCGGCTGAAACATCTGATGCACGCTGCAATGGCCCTTCCATAAAATGAGCTTGGCGCGTTGGATGACTTCCTTCGAATTCCCGCCGTTGGGCTGATAGGGATCCCACACGATCATGTCCTCTCGCGGGATGCCCATTCTGTTGGCCGTATTGCGGCCCAAATGTTCATCGGGGAAAAACAGAATTTTCTCGCGCCGCGCCCAGCACCACTCGATCACGGCCTTGGCGTTCGAGGATGTGCAGGTAATCCCGCCATGTTCGCCACAAAAGGCTTTGAGCACAGCAGCGGAATTGACGTACACCGCCGGCATCACGGTCTCCTCGACGGGAACCACCCGCCCCAGGGCTTCCCAGCATTGATCGACCTGCTCGATCGCCGCCATATCGGCCATCGAGCAGCCCGCGGCCATGTCGGGCAGAATGACAGTTTGATTGGACCGGCTGAGAATGTCCGCCGTCTCCGCCATGAAATGCACGCCGCAAAAGACGATGTACGGCCGTTCCGACCGCTCGGCCGCCAGTCTCGCCAGCAGGAGGGAGTCGCCGCGGAAATCCGCATGCCGGATCACCTCGTCCCGCTGATAATTGTGGCCCAGGATCATCAGGCGCTCGCCGAGTTCCTGCTTGGCAGCCACCGTGCGGTTGAACAGCTCCTCCGCTGACAGCGTCTGGTAGGCGGTGATCGGCTTCGGTAAGGTGGCGATGGTTCTCACAAATTCCTCAGGTTGCCCGCGAGGGAGAGTTGTCATTCTACGATAGGCCCCCGGCACAATCAATGAACCCGCCCTGGGGGCAGAAGCCCTACCCAACTGGAAGGCCCAATGGTGCGGAGCGAGATGGGTCTAATAGCCGATTGACTTCATTTCGCCGCGACGTTTATGATCGGCGCAATAGCTAGGGGAGCCCCGCGGCTGAGAGTCCGAACGATCGGACGACCCTCACAACCTGACCTGGGTAATACCAGCGTAGGGAAGCCGGAAGACAGCGGACATGTGAGGATTCAGCCGCACCTCTGGCTCAGGGTGCGGCTTTTTTGTTGCGCCTCATAGCCACTTCCAAGCGAAAGGATCCACGTATGGGCGATCTGACGACCACGAACGGATCGATGAACGGGAAGGGACAGGGCGTCCCGTCTTCTTCGCTGACGACGGCATCGTTCCCTGCCTCGCGCAAGATATATGTCGACGGTGCTCGACCGGGCGTCCGGGTGCCGATGCGGGAAATCAGTTTGACCCCGACGAAGGCGATGAACGGGTCGGGCCCGATGCTCAACAAGCCCGTCGCCGTGTACGACACCTCTGGCCCTCACACCGATCCCTCGGTCACGATCGACCTGCGGGCTGGCCTGGCCCCCCTGCGGCGCCCTTGGGTGCTCGATCGACAGGATGTCGAGGAACTGCCGGCGGTGACATCCGCTTACGGCCGCATGCGCGCCGCCGATCCCAAGCTTGCCGAACTCCGTTTCCAGCATATCCGCAATCCTCTGCGGGCCGGGTCGGGCATGAACGTCACGCAACTGCACTACGCGCGGAAAGGCATCGTCACGCCCGAGATGGAATTCATCGCCATCCGCGAGAACCAATCGCGCGAAGTCGCCAAGGACGTGGCCTCACGCAACGGGCACGGCGGCGGGGTCGCACAGCATCCGGGATTCGCCTGGGGCGCCAGCATCCCGTCGGTGATTACGCCGGAGTTCGTGCGCGACGAAGTGGCACGCGGCCGCGCGATCATCCCGTCGAACATCAACCATCCGGAGAGCGAACCGATGATTATCGGCCGCAACTTCCTGGTGAAAATCAATGCGAACATCGGCAATTCCGCCGTGGCCTCGACTATCGAAGAAGAAGTGGAAAAGATGATCTGGTCGATCCGGTGGGGTGCCGATACCGTGATGGACCTGTCCACCGGCAAGAACATCCACGAGACGCGGGAGTGGATCATCCGGAACTCGCCGGTGCCCATCGGCACCGTACCGATCTATCAGGCGCTTGAGAAAGTCGGCGGCAAGGCCGAAGACCTGACCTGGGAGCTCTTCCGCGATACCCTGATCGAACAGGCCGAGCAAGGCGTGGACTACTTCACCATCCATGCCGGGGTACGGCTGCCCTATGTCCCGATGACCGCCAAGCGGTTGACCGGCATCGTGTCGCGAGGAGGCTCGATTCATGCCAAGTGGTGTTTGGCCCACCATCAGGAGAATTTCGCTTACACCCACTTCGAAGAGATCTGCGGGATCATGAAGGCGTACGATGTGGCCTTCAGCCTGGGCGACGGGCTGCGTCCCGGCTCGATCGCCGATGCCAACGACGAGGCGCAGTTCGCCGAACTCGACACGCTGGGCGAACTGACGCAGATCGCCTGGCGCCATGATGTGCAGGTCATGATCGAAGGGCCAGGCCATGTCCCCATGCATATGATTCAGGTCAATATGGAAAAGCAGTTGAAGGCTTGCCACGAAGCACCGTTCTATACGCTGGGGCCGCTGACCACCGACATCGCGCCGGGCTACGACCACATCACCTCCGGCATCGGTGCCGCGATGATCGGCTGGTACGGCTGCGCGATGCTCTGTTATGTGACGCCGAAGGAACACCTGGGCCTGCCGGACCGCGAAGACGTGAAGGCCGGCGTCATCGCGTACAAGATCGCCGCCCATGCGGCGGACTTGGCAAAAGGCCATCCCGGCGCGCAGGTCCGCGACAATGCCCTCTCGAAGGCCCGCTTTGAGTTCCGTTGGGAGGATCAGTTCAATCTCTCGCTCGACCCGGATACCGCCAGGCAATTCCACGACGCGACGCTCCCGGACAACGCCGCGAAGGTCTCGCACTTCTGCTCGATGTGCGGTCCGCACTTCTGCTCGATGAAGATTACGCAGGATGTGCGGGACTACGCGGCCCAAAAACAGTTGGACGAGCAGCAAGCGATTCAGATCGGGCTCAAAGAAAAGGCAGACGAATTCAGAAACACCGGCTCTGAGATTTATCGGTGACGAAATGTTCAATGTTGAATGTTGAGTGTTGGATGGCAACGTGAAACTCGAACGACAGAAGACGCATAATGTGGTCAGCGAGAAGAGTTATGCCTTTGCACTGAACGTGATACAGCTGTCGCGTGCGCTACGCAAGCAGCATGAATATGAGATTGCGAGCCAACTCCTGCGGTGCGGGACCAGTATTGGAGCAAATGTTGAGGAAGCCCAATGCGGAGTGAGCAGAGCGGACTTCGCTGCGAAGCTGGGAATTGCCTCAAAAGAAGCGAGGGAAAGCCATTATTGGCTACGACTAGTCCGCGACTCACGCTCTCTTCCCAGCGACCAAGTACAGCCCCGATTGATAGAGGCAGAAGAGATTATTCGTATTCTCACTGCAATCGTGAAGACTTCCCAAAAGTCTCGGACTCCAAAATTCAACACTCAACATTCTCCATTGAACATTGCAAAGGTGTTGCATGGCTAAACCACGCCCTGCCCCGTTACGGGAACGAGACATCACCCGGCAGATCGCCCGGGAATATTATAAGGAGTTCGATCAGCTGATCGAGAGCGACGTCATCATCGTGGGCGCCGGCCCGTCCGGCCTCATCTGCGCACACGATCTGGCGGCGATGGGATTCAGGACCTTGCTCGTCGAGCAAAGCCTGGCCCTCGGCGGCGGCTTCTGGTCCGGCGGCTATCTGATGAACAAGGCCACCATCTGCGAACCAGCCAATGAAATTCTTGAAGAGATCGGCGTGCCCTGTAAGAAGATCAAAGAATGCGACGGCATGTATATGGTCGATCCCCCCCATGCCACCGGCGCCCTGATCGCCGCCGCCTACAGAAGCGGCGCCAAGATCATGAATTTGACGCGCGTCGTGGACTTGATCCTGCGCAAAGATGGATTATTGGAAGGGGTGGTGGTCAACAGCACGACGGCGGAGATGGCCAGCCACGACGTGATTCACGTCGATCCCATCGCGCTGGAAAGCAAGATCGTGGTGGACGCCACCGGCCACGATGCGGTCGTGGTGGAGTTGCTTCACAAACGCAACCTCTACAGCAAGGTCCCGGGCAATGGGGCTATGTGGGTGTCGCGATCCGAGCAAGAGGTGATGGACCGGACCGGCGAAGTCTATCCCAATTGTTTCGTCATCGGGCTGGCCGTCGCCGCCGTGTATGGCACGCCGAGGATGGGGCCGGCCTTCGGCTCGATGCTGCTGTCCGGACGCTACGGAGCGGAATTGATCAAGAAGAAGCTGAAACA
>JBQTIO010000159.1:0-7337 GCA_052388075.1 Nitrospiraceae bacterium | reverse complement strand
TGTGCTGCCACGCGTCAGCGCCTCTGGAGGACGTTCGTCGTGCGGAAACAGGCGAAGGACCATGGATTGGGAAAATTGATCGAAGGGAGTATTTGCCCGGGCGATCGAGCGTTGATCGTGGACGATGTGTTAACGAGTGGCGGGTCGTTGCTCAAAGCCGTGGGAGCGGCTCGTGAGGCCGGGCTGCAAGTACACCATGCGCTGGTGATTGTGGATCGTCAAGAACAGGATGGAAGAGCTCGGGTGGAACGGGAAAAGGTCAACCTCGTCAGCCTGCTGACCGTTCAGGATCTCCTGCTCGCCAGGAAGCAGGCGTAGGTGGCGTCGCGCACGTCGGTCCTGTCCCGTCCTCGTCATTTGCATTGAAACTGAATCCCCCAGCGCCGTTCCCGTATCATTTCTTCCCTGCCCTCGATCGGGCTGACCAGTCGCGCGCGGCCCTTGGTTTCTCCCTCTCGGACAATGGCATAGGTTCCGCCGGCGCATTTGTTCTGCATGATCGCGAGGGCATCCTGCCGGAAGGAGGAAAGCAGGGAACCCTGTTCCTCTCTGAACGGATACACTACGACGCCGCCATGGTCGTGCTCCTGAACGAGCTTGGCACCGTCGGCACAGCTGGCCAGGACGAGGCATGCGGTGACTGCTGCGGCTCTTGACCAGGCTTTCATTGAGTTTTTATTATGAATAGCTCCGGCGCTGGTCACAAGAGAGCCTGTTGAAACAGGAGGGTACGATGAAATCCTACATTGTCGCAGCCTTGGGGTGCCTGCTCGCTGCCGGCCTGGTGTGGGGCGAACGGGCGTGGCCCCACCATTCCTATCTGCTGACCGTTCAGCAGCTGCAGTCCGGGCTTTCCAAGGCGCAGTCCACAGACAGGAAAGGGTTTGTCCTGGTCGACGTCCGATCGCCCGAAGAACATCAGAGCGGCGTGATTCCCGGCACGGACCTCAATATTGATTTCAGGGAAATTCAGGCCCGGCATCGTGAAATCGGCGCGCAGCTCGACGACCACATCGTGGTCTATTGCCAGTCTGGCCATCGAAGCAACATTGCCGCGGAGACCCTGGCGGATCTCGGGTATCGCCATGTGTACAACGTAGCCGGCAGCATGAACGCATGGGTGGATGCCGGTTTTCCTGTCGAGCACCCCCGACGCTAGCCCTCGACTATTCCAATCAAGCGCGACAGGAATTATCTCGGGCTCATGCCGATCACCGCGGGAAGGGGGATATGGGTTGCCACGTGCCCGCTGAACCAGCTTTTCCATGACACGTGGTCCCCTGCCGGTCTGTCTTCCTGCCAAAGCGACTCGGACACGAGCACATCGGACGACGAGCCTCCGTCCATAGCCATGGCCTGACGCACCGTGGGAAGCTCTTTCTTCAGGCATTGGCCGATGTCGTACAGCCTCACGGGATCGAGACTCTTGAAGACGAGAATGTGCCCGTTCTGCGCTTCGGCGACAATCGTCTGATAAGCCTGTTTCCCCGTCAGACGGACGCGGATCTTGCCGGTATGGTCCAACAGCATCAGTGACTGGGCAGCCTCGCGGTACAACGGCTGCTGTTCATCGAAGCTTTCAGACCCCAGGTCGAGGACTCGCGCTCGTTTCGGCCCCGATGTCGAAGGTTCCGCGACGAACAAACCCTGCCAGGATGTATGGCGACGGCTTCCCAAGGAGCGGCCATCCTTATACAGAAGGCCGAGATAGGAAAAATTTTCTCTGAACAAGCCCGCATTGAACAGAACATGATGGTGAGTCCGCCTCTGCCATTCCTGGATGGTGGGAGGCTCCGCCAGTCCCTCCTGAGCATAGTAGTGCACGGAGAAGCGTGTGTAATCGGGGTCGATATCGGCGGCTAACATGCCTGGTACCGTGGGGCATGCGTCGCCGGGTTTCCACACGGAAACGGCCAGACCGTTCGAAAGCCGCTCCCACAGGATGCTCTCGGCGAGGACCGGTTGAGGTAGCGCGCACGCCATCAGGAGGAGGCAGCAGATACCTCGCACGCGCCGGAGGGGACGAGCCCTGGATTGCCGATTTGCTGGGGGATCAGCGCGCTTGCCGCGGAAGGAATTGAGGCGGTGGTTCATGGTTCACGACTGATCAACCTGTGAAGTCTGCTGATCGGCCTCGGGTTTCCGGACCGCTTTCGATTCGCTCGCCTGCGGCTGATCGAGGAGATCGCGAACCAACTTGGCCAGGACCTCCGGCGTGAACGGCTTTTGAAGATAGGCGCTGGCCTGATCGCCGGCTCCCAGGCCGACATCGTCGGTGTATCCGGACATGAAGAGCAGTTTCAATTCCGGCTTGATCACGCGGAGGTGTTGGGCCAGTTCCGTCCCGCTCATCCCCGGCATCACCACGTCCGTGAGGAGGAGCTGGAGGGCCCCCATCTGCTGCGTCCCTACCAGACAGCCCTCCAGGCCGTTTTTGGCCTCGAAGACTCTGTACCCCAACTTACGGAGTTCGTCGCGAACCAACTCGCGCACGGACGCGTCGTCTTCTACCAGCAAGATCGTTTCATGGCCCCGCCTGGTTTGCTGCGCCGGAACCTGGCCTGCCGCCTGTTCAATCTCAGCCGTGACACTGGGAAGATACACGTCGAAGCGGGTGCCTTTGCCGACCGTGCTGGTGACGTCCAGCCCACCGCCGTTCTGAGTCACGATCCCGAAGACCGTGGAGAGGCCAAGCCCGGTTCCCTTGCCCTCCCCTTTGGTGGTGAAGAACGGCTCGAAAATATGGGCCTGCACCTCCGTCGGCATTCCACAACCGGTGTCGGATACGGAGAGCCGGACGTAGGCGCCAGGAGGCAACGGGCTGAGGTGATAGACCGGTGTGCGGCCGAGATTGGCGGAGACGGCTTCGATGACCAGCTTGCCGCCTTTGGGCATGGCGTCCCGGGCATTGACGACCAGGTTCATGACGATCTGCTCGAGCTGCGCCGGATCCGCCTTGACGCGGAGGGTCTCCTCGCTCGCCCTCAACGAGAGCTCGATATCCTCCCCGATGAGTCGTCTGAGCATGGTTTCGAGGTTGAGGAGGACGAGATTCAGGTCGAGCACTTTCGGCTCGGAAGGCTGCTTCCTGCTGAATGTAAGCAATTGCCGGATGAGGGCCGCGGCGCGCTCTCCGGCCTTCTGCATTTCCTCGATCTTGCTTCGCAGCGGATGATCGGGCCCCATGTCGTTGAGCAAGACTTGGCTGTGACCCATGATGACGGTGAGCAAATTATTGAAATCGTGCGCGAGGCCACCTGCCAAGCGGCCGACGGCCTCCATTTTCTGGGCCTGGCGGAGCTGCCTCTCGCTCTGGCGTAACGCCTCCTCGGCCCGCCGGCGTTCCGCACGATCGTGGAGCTCGCGAAGCGCCCGCTGAACCGACGGCACCAGGCGACCGAGTCGCTGCTTCAGAATGTAGTCGGTGGCACCTCGGTGCATCGAGTCGATGGCGAGTTCCTCACCGAGCGTTGCGGAGACAAAAATGAACGGGATCTCGGGGGCGAGCTTGCGGGCGAACGCGAGGGCGGTGATGCCGTCGAACCCAGGGAGCGAATAGTCGGCCAGGATCAGATCGATCTGGCCCTCCTTCAGTGCGGCGATAAAGGCGTCGCGATCGTCGATGCGCCGTGGCGTGCAGGCAATCCCTCCCTCCGCCAGCAGTGTGACGATGAGATCGGAATCGGTCGGGTTGTCCTCCAGGTGAAGGAGTCGCAGCGGAGTCGTCACGGCGCCTCAAACGGACGGGGGGCTAACTACCTGAGTATGGACCTTCGGGAGGCGGTTCGTTGATTATGCCCCAGAACGTACCGAGTTCCTTGACCGCAGCCAGGAATCGGTGAAACTCGACCGGTTTGACTACGTAGGCATTGGCCCCCAAGGAGTAGCTTTCGGCGAGGTCTCGTTCCTCCCGGGACGAGGTGAGCATCACGACGGGGATCGGCCGGAGGCTCTTGTCGCCTTTGATGGTGCGCAACACTTCCAGCCCGTTGACCTTCGGCATCTTGAGGTCGAGGAAGACCACGGCGGGATTGCCTTTGAGCCGCGACTTGAACTGCCCGCGGCAGTACAGATAGTCCAGCACTTCGGCGCCGTCGTGGCAGAGCACGACTTTGTCGGCAATGTGCTGCTCCTCCATCGCCGCCAAGGCGAGTTCGGCATCGCGCGGGTTGTCTTCTGCCAGCAGAATCGGTTTCGCGGCGGTCATGATCGGGGCCTCCTGGTCGGGAGCGCAACGTAGAACGTCGCCCCTTTATCCGGCATACCTTCGGCCCAGGTACGACCGCCGTGGCGGTGCACGATGCGCCGCACATTGGCAAGGCCGATGCCGGTTCCTTCGAATTCATCCGCACGGTGGAGGCGTTGGAAGACACCGAACAGCTTGGCCGCGTATTGCATCTCGAACCCCACTCCATTGTCGCGAACGAAAATGACGACCTCCCCACTGCTGCGTCGATCGACCCCGATCTCGATTTTCGCTATGGGTCTGGTGCTCGTAAACTTGACGGCGTTCGCGATCAAGTTCATGAACACCTGGCGCAGCATGGACGGATCGCCGCGCACCTCCGGGAGTGTGTCAATTCTCCAGGAAATCTCGCGTCCTTGCAAGTCAAGTCGTAAATCGTAAATGACGGTCTTGATGAGCTGATCGAGGTTCACCGCCGTGTGGAGCATCTCCTGGCGGCCCATCCGGGAAAAGACCAAGAGATCGTCGATCAGCTGTCCCAGCTGTTTGGCGGATGCGGAGATCGTCCGCAGGTAGCGGGCGGGCTTTTCGTCGAGCGACTCTCCCACGGCCTTGCGCAACAATGAGGCATAGCCGTCGATGTGGCGCAGCGGCGCACGCAGGTCGTGGGAGACCGAATAGCTGAACGCCTCGAGCTCCTTGTTCGCGGCCTCGAGCAGCTCGCCGCGTCGCTGGAGCTCCGCCGCGACGCGCCGACGCGCCGTGATGTCGTGACGAATCAGGTAGTAGACGGACGCCAGCAGGACCAGTTGGAGCAAGGCGCCGATGCCGAGGAGCACGATGGTGTTCGTCGTGCCGGCTGCGGACTCCATCACACGCTGGCGTAAGGCCTGTCGCTCGTACGATTCCAACTCGGCGATGACGCGATGGATGGCACCGAGTTCCTGCTTGGCGGTTCCTTCGAGCGCCAGTTTCATGACGGCCTCGAAGCCACGCTCGTTGAGTTGAGCAATCGCACCGGCTTCCGCACGCAGCTGCCGGTCCATCAGTTGGTCGAGCAGGACGACGCGCTCCTGTTGACGGGGCGATCCCTGCGTGAGGTCCTGCAGGTACTTGACGAACGTGGGCTTCTGCTCGGTGACCTTCTGGTAGGCCTGGAGGTACAACGGTTCGCCCGTGACGAGGTATCGGCGATGGGTGTCTTCCGCTTCATTTATGGCGACGTCGATATTGGCGAGGAGTTGCACGAGGTCGTGGCTGCGGGTGTCGAGCTTGCTGTTCGCGATCAGGATACTGGTGTTACGGTACGACACCGCGCTGATGACGAGAATGCCGACGAACACCAGGCTGAAGGCCGCCAGGATTCTTCGCTCGATGGTGAGCGCACGAAACCAGGCCATCGCCGCCTGCCAAAATGGCTCACGGGCGGCCGGCGTCGTGACGGGTGCCGGCGGGGCCGACACCTCAGCGGGATCGAGGGAGGTCTGTGGTCGATCGTTCGTGACGGTTTCCATGGGTCCGGGCGACTCACCCTTCGGGCTCGAACGTCTTCGCGAGGAGGGACCAGCGCTGCTGGCGTCCCGCGGGATACGAACGTTATTCTAGCAGAACTTCCTCCGGGCGAAACGAGGAAAACGATCAGCTCAACGGCGGTACAAGGGGAGGCACGGTAGCGGAAGGGGCGGAGAAATCCGAGAACATCAAGGTTGCCGCCACGACCCAATCGATAAACGGTTGAGGAAAAATACCGATCAGCAGGGTTCCGGCCAGACCAATGTACACCACGGCCTTCATCGGACCGGAGATCGCGACAGGCGAAGGATCGATCGGTTCATTGATGTACATCTTCTTGACGACGATCAGGTAGTAGTACATGGAAATCACGATGTTCACCAATCCGACGGTGATCAACGTGTACAGCCCTTCCTTGATGGCGGCGACGAAAATATAGAGTTTCCCGATAAACCCCGCTAACGGCGGGACGCCGGCCAGAGACAACAGGAACAGCAACATCGCGAAAGCCAGGAACGGCGAGCGGCGGTTCAATCCGCTATAGTCGTCGATTTCATCGCTGCCGATCGCATGGCTCACGGCGATCACCACGGCGAACGCCCCGATGTTCGCGAAGAGATAGGTCATGAGATAGAACAAAATGGCATCGCTCCCCATTTTGGTTCCCGCCGCCAGACCGATCAGCACATTGCCAATCTGGGCGATGCCGGAATAAGCCAGGAGGCGCTTGATGTTCCGCTGGGCGATGGCCACGATGTTGGCATAGGTCATCGACAGGATGGAAACCGCCACGAGCAGGAGAATCCAGAGCGGCTTGAATGCCGCCAACGCGACGAAGAAAATACGGAGCAGGATGGCAAAGGCCGCGCCTTTTGGAGCGATCGACAGGAACGCGGTCACCGGTGTCGGGGCGCCATGATAGGTGTCCGGAATCCAGGAATGAAAGGGCACAGCGCCGATCTTGAAGCCAAGCGCGGCAAAGATCAGGAGAAAGCCGATGATCAATCCGGGCGTGGCGGAGGCCTGCGCCATGTCCGAGAACACGAGCTTGCCGGTCTCACCGTACACGAGGCTGATTCCATAGGCGAGCAGCGCTGCCGCAAACACGCCGAGGATGAAGAACTTCAGTCCGGCCTCGTTTGAGGTCAGATCATCCCGAAGATAGGCGACGAGGACGTAGAATCCGAGGGTCGAGAACTCCAGGCTGACGAATACGGAGAGCAAATCGTTGGCCGAGGCCATAAACATCATGCCGAGCGCAGACATGACGACGAGAAAATAGTACTCCCCACGGAAAAAGGTGAACCGGTTGACGTACTGGACCGACGCCAGGATCACGAGGATCGTGGCGCCGACGATAAACATCTTGAAGAAGAGGGCGACGCGGTCCAGCACGAACATGTTCCCGAACAACGCGCCGGAGACATGGTTCAGGTCAAACCAGGCCAAGCAGCCTAATGTGGCCACGAGGCCGGCGACACTGAGAAACGCCACCTGCTCTTTGGGCAGGCGGGGAAATGCGAAGTCGACGATGAGGACCACGCAGAGCCAGCCGGTCAGGAACATCTCCGGCAGCAGGAGCAGAAGATCGGTGAAGGATATGCTCAGATCAAAAGTCATTCCGATCCTCGCGAGGCGT
>JBQTIO010000158.1:0-4350 GCA_052388075.1 Nitrospiraceae bacterium | reverse complement strand
GCGATATGAAACATCGCAGATCCGTGGAGGGTTTTCTCTACTTTGTCGCCGGCGGCAACGCGGGCGTTGCTCGGGGGGAGAGTGGGGGTGTCGTCAGACTCCCACCCTCGCATTCATCCTGAGAATCCTTTCCGCCCTACTCAGTAAATTCATGAGGCTGAGTGTGTATCGAGCCGTTTCTTTCTTGCAACCACACCAGGGACTCGTGGTAAGTTCCATACCACAGTGTATCAAGTGCGGCAAGTCCGGGCGGTCCTGCTCAAGTATCGGTTGGCCGACGAAGGAGACGAAGACTGATGCATAAGTATGAGATCATCATCTACTGGAGCAACGAAGATGGGGCATTCGTGGCTGAGGTGCCGGAATTGCCCGGTTGCATGGCGCATGGGGACAGTCAGACGGCGGCTCTTGCCAATGCAAACGACGCGATGCAGCTTTGGCTTGATACGGCCAAGGAATTTGGCCGTCCCATCCCAGAGCCCAAGGGGCAGCGGCTGATGCTGGCGTAATCAGAAAGTTCTGCTTTCCTAATGGCATCGCATCTTGCCCGTCGCGGTATCTACCCCTCAAACTGCCCGTTAGCCAGTCAGCCAGCTTGATTTCAAGACAGTTGCTGCCTCCTGAGATCTCCTCACCTGCGATCGCGAGCACTTTGCTCGCATTCCATGGGTCCAAATTGGGGATTTGTGATCGCGTAGTACGTTTCGGAAAAGCTTTATTCTGTGATGGCGAGACATGCAGCCGTGTCCGCCTATTTCGAAAAACAGGCGGTTACACTGGCTGAATTGAGAGGGGAGCGCAACAGTTCTGTAAACTGCAAAGCGGTTGAATCGTCAGCGGAATTTATGGAGCTGGCGAGAGGAATCGAACCATCCAACCGTCGCCGGCTTGGCTCTGACGCCTGCCCACCGGCTCCTGCAGAAGGGGGCCAGCCCCCTCGCACACTCCCCACGAAGGGGACACATCCCCTTCGGAACCCCTAGGTTGGAGGTTCGCTTGTTTATGGAGCTGGCGAGAGGAATCGAACCTCCAACCTGCGGTTTACAAACTAGTTCAGAAGCAGTTTCTCATCCTCCCTCGTCCTCGTCCCAAGTATCAGAGTCCTATGAGGAATGGCCAGGTTAGCTGACTGCGCCGAGTTGCGCTCTCTGGCTCGCGGAGAGGGCAAAACGGCGTTTATGGTTACACTTTCGGTTACACATTTTGAGGTTGGTTAACGGTGGAAGAACACAAAGGAAGCGTGCCTCAAAAAACAGCAGGAGGCCGAAACGCGAGCGGCGGTCGATGCGCTGGATGGCGACAGCCACCGGCGCACGGCCGCCGGTCCGCCGGCGGTCCCTAAACTTGTCAGAAAGACATTTCTCGTCGATCACACGGAACCCAACTCAACCCCATTAGCCGCTCCCGGCTCTGTGTGGTCAGTCAAGATTCATGACTTCGGGAAGCAGTGGATCGAAAGTTCCTGGGGAAAGGTCGATCCGCGACCGGGGAAACGAGGGTTCAAAGGACAATCAGCTAATAAAGAGCAGAATGAAAAGCGAGCGCAAGCTCGGGCGAAGGGGGAGATCAGGAGGAGATGCCTGTCGATCGGAGCAGATCATCTGATCACGCTCACCTACCGGGACAATGTGGAAGATCGAGAACGAGTGTTGACCGACCTGGAACGGCTGCGGTGCATGTTGTCCCGCGTCGGCTATCCGATGCCCTATGTGGCCGTGCTGGAATGCCAAAAGCGCGGGGCCATTCACTCGCATCTGGCTGTCCGTGGGTTCCAGGATATTCGTCTCCTGCGCCGTTGTTGGTACAAGATCGTCGGAAAAGCGCAGGGCCAAGTCAACGTGAAGGGGCCACGACCGGGAACTTCCCCGGTGAAACTGGCCCGGTATCTCTCCAAGTACATCAGCAAAGCCATAGACAGCCAGCCGCGCGAGTTCGAGGAGCATCGGTACTTCTGCTCATTGGGGATTGTCGTGCCGACAGAGCATTATCAGATTGTTCTGCAGCGGGATGCCAGAGACTGCGAACGGAAACTTTTTTCCTTATGCTCAAGGACACGCTCAATCGAATAGGGGAGTACCGGACGGTCAAGCACTGAATCGGCGGGGCAGGGACCTTCGGCTGGATCTCGGGTTACGAGGACCTGACGTGCCGCTGGATCAGCTATACATCAAGCCTTCCGCCCCCACGTGTGGCCTAGGAACGTGTGGTGGAGGGCGAAACTTGAGCCGCTAATGGGTGCGGTGCGGCCCTTGACTCAGTGAATAATAATTTGGTATAAAAGTACCAAATTATGCCTCACCGATATGTACAGCCGATCATCGCAGCTCTCACCGTGTTGCTACACCCTCTGGTGCGCATTCTGTTACGGCACGGGATTCCCTGCGATGTGCTCTCCACGGTCGCTCGCCAGGTGTACGTTCGTGTGGCAGCCGAGGAGTTTGTGCTGCCGGGCAAGAAACAGACGGCTTCGCGTGTATCGATTCTGACGGGTCTCACGCGGAGAGAGGTGCGGCGCATCATGAAGACCGCCGAAGCCGAACATCAGGAGACTACAGACCGCTACAACCGTGCGGCTCGTGTCATCACTGGTTGGCTTCGCGACAGGGAATTCCATGACAAAGCCGGTAATCCTCTTGCGCTACCGGTTGAGGGAAAGCACGCATCCTTCGGGGCATTAGTGCGGTGCTACAGCGGAGATATGCCGGTCAGGGCGATGTTGGATGAGCTCCTCCGAGTCGGAGCAGTGCGCAAGGCGAAAGAAGGCCACATTCGGCTGCAAGCTCGCTTTTATGTGCCAGAAAAGAGCGAGAGGGAAAAGCTGCACATTCTAGGAACAGACACAGCCGACCTCATCACGACGATTGCTCACAATCTTAAGGCGGAAGGAACTCCCCGCTTCCAGCGCAAGGTCATGTACGACAATGTACCGGTGGAAGCTGCAGAACAATTTCAACACCTGGTTGCGACTCGGGCCCAAACGTTTCTGGAAGGCATCGATCGCTGGCTCTCGCAGCGGGACCGGGATGTCAATCCTGCGGTAAATGGAACAGGACGCAAGCGTGTCGGTGTCGGTCTGTATTATTTTGAGGATAACTTTCACACGTTAGACAAAAGGCCGGGGAAGGACTAAGCCATGAAACGCACAACCTTGATTGCCACGCTCGCTATCTGTTTTTGTGCGCTGACTGCTTTATCTTGCTCTGGCGGAGGCGGGGGTGGAACCGGCATCACCGGCGCGTCGGCCTCGGCCTCGGTCTCGGTCAGTTCAGGAACCATCACAGGATTCGGTAGCGTCAAACTGTCCGGCAAGGAGTATCAAACTCAAAACACGTCGTTCATGGTCGATGGACAACCGGGAATGCAGAACGATCTCAAAGTCGGCATGGTCGTGACGGTCAATGGATCCTTGTCCTCCTCCGGCATCAGAACCGCAACAACCATCACGCAGGACGACGTGGTGGAAGGGGCGATTCAAGCCATCCCGGCCACGAACGACCGGATCGTCGTCTTAGGCCAGACGGTCTTGATCGACAACGGGACAGTCTTCGATAACAGTATATCTCCGCAGAATATCGGTGGATTGGCTGTCGGCGATTTGGTGGAGGTGAATGGGTTTGTGAAAGGGAAAGGGCTGATTATTGCCACGCTGATTGAAAAGAAAACCCTGCCGGTCACCTGCGAGGTGTCCGGCATCATCGAGAATCATGATAGCGGCGCAGAGATCTTCACCATCGGAGGGTTGACGGTGGCTTACAGCAGCGCCGTCTTCAATGACATGCCCAATCCGGCCGGCAACGCCTGGAATGATGTGCTGGTCGAGGTGAAAGGCAGCCCCTGCGGACAAGCCGCACAGCCATTGCTCGCCACGAAGCTGGAACCGGTCCGGATCAACGTGATGAACGCTGGTGAGGTCGAAGTCGAAGGCGCCATTACGCTTTTTAATTCCCCAGCCAGTTTTACGGTCAATGGTGTACCGGTGGTCACGAATGCAAACACCATATTTGAAGGTGGCGTCGCGGGCGACCTGGCATTGGGCGTCGAGGTTGAGGTGGAAGGTTCTTTGGCTAACGGCATTCTAACCGCCAAGGAAGTCTCGTTCAGAGACAATGTGGAGATCGAAGGCGATGCGGCTACCGTCACGGCGGACGATTTGACCGTCTCTGGTCTGCCGGGCATCACGGTGTTCGTCAATGCGCAGACCGAGTTCAAGGGAGGAATCTCCAGCCTGGATCAGCTTTTTGGTGGAGATCACGTCAGGGTCCGAGGCCGTCCCACAGGGACCAATACCGTGATTGCTGCGGAAGTTGAACAGCGCTCCACAGACACCCGCGTCATCCTCCAGGGAGCGGT
>JBQTIO010000157.1:0-2379 GCA_052388075.1 Nitrospiraceae bacterium | reverse complement strand
CGTTGGACCCGGGAACCTACTTCTGGTGTCGGTGTGGGCGTTCGAGGGACCAACCGTTTTGTGACGGGTCTCATCAAGGAACCGGGTTTGAGCCGGTCGAGTTTACATTAGATGAAAAGAAAGAAGTCGCCTTGTGCCAGTGCAAGCAGACCAAGACCCCGCCGTTCTGTGATGGCACGCACCAGACGCTCTGATCTCGAGGTGGGTTCTTTTCGAGGGAATGTAGCAAGCGCAGCCAGGAGTGCGGAGAGTGCGGTGCGGGCCGAATGTGGCTGGTGAGGAAACGTCTTCATGAAAGCGGCCGAGTTACTGGTTCGTTGTTTGGAGAATGAAGGCGTCCAGCTGGTTTTCGGCCTGCCCGGCGAAGAGACGCTGGAGCTGATGGATGCGCTGTTGGATTCCCGCATCCGTTTCATCGAAACGCGGCACGAACAGGGGGCGGCTTTCATGGCCGATGTCTACGGACGGCTCAGCGGAAAGGCAGGCGTGTGCCTGTCCACACTGGGGCCCGGCGCTACCAATCTCCTGACCGGGGTCGTGGATGCCTATCTGGATCGTGCTCCGCTGGTCGCCATTACCGGGCAAGCTTCGTTGAATCGCCGCCACAAGGAATCGCATCAGTACATCGATGTCATCTCAATGTTCAAGCCGGTCACCAAGTGGAATACGTCGATTCCGAAAGGAGAAGTCATTCCTGAAGCGATCCGGAAAGCGTTCAAGATCGCGCAGACGGAGAAACCCGGCGCCACTCATGTGGAACTGCCGGAGGACGTGGCGGACGAGCACCTCGCCGATGCGAACACGCTGGAGCCGCTCTTCGTACAGGCGCCGGTCACTCCTGAGCCGGTGCCGAGCCAGGTTGCGCGGGCGGCCCGAGCGATCGCCGAGGCGAAGCGTCCGGTGATTCTGGCCGGTAACGGCGTGGTTCGCGGTCGCGCGCACGAGGCGGTCCGTCAGTTCGCGAGGCGACTGCAGATTCCTGTGCTGCATACCTTCATGGCTAAGGGCGTTCTGCCGGACCGTGATCCTCTGTCGCTCTTTACGATCGGTCTTCAGGCTCGCGACTATGCGGCGGTCATCATGGAGCAGGCCGATGTCGTCATTGCGCTGGGCTACGATTTCGTGGAATACGCGCCCTGTTTCTGGAATCCTCAGCGCGACAAACGCATCGTACACGTCGATGTATCGCCGGCTGAGGTGGACGAACATTACATCGTTGAGGTCGGCGTCCTGGGGGATCTCCGTATTTCGCTGGACCACATCGGTGCGGGGCTCGCGCCGTTCGACCCGATCTGGGCTCGTGGCGCTCGTACAACCGTCGTGGAGGGGTTTGACGACGAAGCATCGGGCCCGATGACCTGGCCAATGAAGCCGCAGCATGTGATTCGGGAATTGCGGGCAGTGCTCAAGCCGGATGATCTGGTGATCTGTGATGTCGGTGCCCACAAGTTGTGGATGGCCCGGATGTTTCCGTGCGAGACGCCCAACTCCTGCATCATCTCCAACGGGTTTGCTGCGATGGGCATCGCCGTGCCCGGAGCCGTCTCCGCCAAATTGTTGTACCCCGAACGTTGCGTGGTCGCAGTCACCGGCGACGGCGGCTTTCTGATGAATTCGCAGGAACTGGAGACAGCGGTGCGTTTGCAGTTGCCGATCGTCATTTTAGTCTGGCGGGATGATGGGTACGGCGTGATTCGCTGGAAACAGCAGACGCGATTCGGGCGAACCTCTTCTGTGGAATTCGGGAACCCCGATCTCGTGCGCTATGCACAGAGTTTCGGTGCAGGCGGCTATCGCGTGACGGATCCCTCTGAGCTTCGGCCCATGCTCGCCGAGGCCTTGAACAGTCGTCTCCCGGCGGTTATTGACTGTCCGGTCGACTACGCCGATAATCTGCGACTGACAGAACGTTTAAAATCACTTCCAACGTGAATCAGTCATGAATACTGTGCATCGGGCACTTGAGGGAGCGAGATATCACTTCTAACCCGGGAGGAACCATCATGAATTGGGAAACACCCTCATTCGTAGAAGTGAAGATGGATGCCGAAATCAACTCGTATCAGGATGATTTTCGAGAGGTTCCCGATGTGCAGCCGCGATCGACGGACATGCCGGTCACGACCACTCCACAAGAATAGCGACGGGTGGAGGTGATGCTTGTCAGGGTCCTAGGGTCGGCCGCCGGAGGAGGGTTACCGCAGTGGAACTGCGCCTGCGTGAATTGCGGAGGCCTTCGGAAAGGGCTGATCGCCGCGAGTCCGCGGACGCAGGAATCTGTCTGTCTGAGTCCCGAGGAGGGAACCTGGTTTCTCGTCAACGCCTCTCCGGACATTCGCGCTCAGATCGAGAGCTTTGGCCCGCTCCATCCCGCTCCAT
>JBQTIO010000156.1:0-5973 GCA_052388075.1 Nitrospiraceae bacterium | reverse complement strand
TTGAAGAGCAGTGCTAATTGGCTTGGGCGGCGTTGGCCCGGACCTGCTGCAGGACGGCTTTCGCTTCGGGGATGAACTCGGTCCGCTTGTGTTTCCTGGCGATGGTTAACGCCTCGGAGGCCAGCGTCACGGCTTCCCGATGCCGGCCGCGCTCACACCGAATCTTGGCGAGAGCGAGCCGGGCGTTGACCGCTCTCGGTTCCTTCTTGATGACCTGCTGCAATAGCTGCTCGCCCTTCTCCGGATCGCCCCCCAGGATATTCGGAAGCTTGACGAGCAGGGTGCCTTTTGCGGAAAGCGCGTCGAGATGAGCGGGATTCAGTTCGAGAGTCCGGTCCAGTTCATTCATCATCCGGCGGAAGCCGAACACTGACGTCATGGATTCCCCGTCGAGGCGGAGTTGCTCGCCCAGGTTGCAGAAGAGGGCGAAGTGCGCATCGGCGTATTGCTCATCCAACGCAACCGCCCGTTCGGCCAAAGCCTGTCCCTGCTGGAAATGCGCTATCCTCGCGCCACGCTCCATGGCCGCTCGTCCGTGCCTGCACTCCATGCGAGCCTGCTTGGTGAGAGCTGTGACCGAGTCGCCTGCCTGGACCACGGTCGGGAGGAGTGCCGTACCAACTGCGAGGAGACCTGCCGCCATGATGCGCTTCATTCGAATATTCCCCTTAGCGCGACAACGGTCAGCCGGGCGCATGAGTGATCAAGTAACCAGCAAAGCCGGTGCCACCTCGGTCATCAGCGTAGTCAATTGGAACTCGTTGATAAACTGGCACGGCGAGCAACCAGAGGTTCCTTCCGGCCGATGCCGGACGGCCGAGCGATGGAGGGACCGGCTATTCTACCGAGGCTGTTAACCCCATGATGTGATACCCCTCATCCACGTAGATCACTGCTCCGGTAATGCCCCGAGCGAGCGAGCTGACCAAGAACAACGCCGTGTCGCCGACCTCACCTTGCTCGGTCGCACGGCGCAGCGGGGCGAATTCCTTATGGTGGTCGACCATTCTGGTGATGCCGGACACCCCGCGGGCGGCCAGGGTCTTAATCGGACCGGCGGAGATCGCATTGACCCGGATATTCTTGGGACCAAGGTCGTATGCCAGATAGCGGACGGTGCATTCGAGCGCGGCTTTGGCGACCCCCATCACATTGTAATGGGGCACCACCCGCTCCGCGCCAAGGTATGTGAGCGTGACGATCGACCCACCCTCGGCCATCAAGGGCAGGGCGGCCCTGGTGACGGCCACCAACGAGTAGGCACTGACATCGAGGGCGGTCGCAAAACCCTGTCGCGTCGTGTTCACAAACGCGCCGGTGAGTTCTTCGCGCGGCGCGAAGGCCAGGGAGTGGACAACAAAATCGAGACGCCCGAATTCCTTCTGCACCTGCTGCATGAGGGCATCGATCTCGGCATCGTTCCCCACATCACAGGGGAAGGCCTTAGCGCCCGGTATGGTGGCGGCGAGCTCTTCAACATTCTGTCGCAGCCGCTCGCCCTGATAATTGAACAGGAGCTGGGCTCCCTGGCTCGCCGTCGACTGCGCGATGGCCCAGGCGATGCTGTGCTTATTGGCCACGCCGAAAATCAGCCCCTTTTTGCCCTCTAGCAACATTGACACTGTTCTCCTTCTTTGAAGATCAAGGGGGCACCCGGCTCGCGGCATGGAGCGTCGTTCGTTGCACGTATCTCGCAGGAAAGCGGGATTGCGCCCGGCAAGAGATACGCTTCACGGGCAACGAGCGGCGCCGTGCCGTTGGGCACGGAAGATAGCACGATTCGCGATTACTGTGAACCGGCTTCTTGCCGGAGCCTACGAAATGCCGTGAGCATGGCCCGGTAGGAGTAGTGGGCATTCCGCCCACTGGGATTGGGCAGTACGTACAGGCATGTCCCGGCCAAGCGTGCACGCTGTAGTCCGAGACGGACCGGACGGGCAGGCGCTTCCTGAAACAGCATCCGGTACAGGGTCACGCCGAGCAGCGCGATGATCCGCGGACGGTAGCGCTTCACTGCAGCCAGCAGCCGCCTTCGCCCGACCCTATATTCGTGCGGCTTCAGGGCAGCGATCCCTGCGCTGGGCCGTGGGATGATGTTGGTGAGCCCCAGCTTCCACTCAGGCAGGCGCGCATCATCCTCATAGGTCAGCGGTTCGGACACCAGCTTCGATTCGTAGAGGAGTTTCCAGAACCGGTTGGAGTATCCGGCAAAGTGATGGCCCGTCTCTGCTGAGCGCAGGCCCGGGTTGATCCCGACAAACAGCACCAGCACATCGGGCTGGATGTGGTCGGATAGCCCCCTCCACTTAGCCACTGGCGTCCCCTCCCGCTGGCTGAGGCAGTTTAGTAGGGATTCAGCCATTCTGCCACAGGCATAAGTAGGAAAAAGCCTTCAAATTTTCATGAGAGGCGTTTCCTAACCGGCTGATTGTTCGAGAGAATGCCTAGGCTCTTGCCAACGAGACCGGACGGCACCAAGCTTGCTGGTGTCTCTCCGAGTGCCGAATGAGCGGCACACATTTCACACATCTTGAAGGGGGTATCTCACTATGAAGCGCATGTTGATGGCAATCATGGCAGTGGCAATCGCAGTGACGTTCAGTGCGCCAGCTTTTGCCGAAGAGGGTGGTAAGAAGGACAAGAAGGGGAAAGAGGGCAAAGTCGTAATCTATGCCGATGAGAAGAAGGAGGAAGCGAAGAAGAAAGAGAAGAAGTAATCCCGCTTTCCCTATTGGCGAGGCTAGTTAGGCTTGAGGGGGCTCTCACCTCGTGTGGGAGTCCCCTCAAGTTGTTTTAACCGTTCCGATCTCTGATATAGATCGCCTGCAAACCCACGATCGTTTTCGCGTCGCGAATCGTCCCATCCTCAATTTTCCTCACTGCCTCCGAGAGCGACATTTCGACCACGTCCAGCACTTCGTCGCGATCCAGGTGCTGCCGCCCTTTGGTGAGGCCGGTCGCCTTATAGACATGGATCACTTCATCCGCGAAACCCGGAGCGGTGAAGATGCTGGAGAGCAGGTGGAATGTCGAGGCCCGATAGCCGATCTCTTCTTCCAGCTCCCGCGAGGCGCAATCCAGTGGATCCTCACCGGGATGAAGTTTGCCCGCGGGAATTTCGTAGATATAGCCTCCGGCCGCGTGACGGAACTGCCGGATCAAGACGACGGTGCCGTCGTCCTTCACAGGGACCACCGCGGCAGCTCCCGGATGGCGGATGGTTTCCAGGTCAACTGTCAGGCCATTCGGTAACTGCACCGTGTCAACGTTGAGCGTCACAACCTTTCCTGTATAAATGTTCCGAACCATTCAATGTTCCCCTCAGCTTTCAGCCTTCAGCTGTCAGGTTGCTGCTGAATGCTGATGGCGCGTGCCTCGGTTACTTGGAGGCACGCCTGTAGAACGGTGGCTTGACGACCTTCGCAGGCATGGCTTTGCCACGGATCTCGATCATGATGGCCGTGCCCGGTTCCGCATATTGCGATGGAACGTACGCCAAGCCAATCCCTTTCTGTAGAAGAGGAGAGAGATTGCCGCTGGTGACTTCGCCGATCACCTGAGACTGCGACGACAGGACCTTGAATCCATGGCGGGGGACGGCCTTTTCCAGCAGTTCAAATCCTACGAATCGTCGCCTTGGGCCGGCCTCCTTCTGCGCGAGGAGCGCCCGGCTGCCGACGAAGTCTCCTTTCTGAAAATTGACGGCCCACGCAACATTGGCCTCGAGCGGCGTCGTGTCCTCTCCGATATCGTTGCCGTACAGCAGATACCCCATCTCCAACCGAAGCAGATCTCTCGCGCCTAGCCCAGCCGGTTTGAGGCCTCTTGCCCGACCCGTTTCCATCATCCGATCCCACAGTTTTGCAACTAGCTCCGCATCCACATTCAGTTCATACCCCTGCTCCCCGGTGTAGCCCGTTCGGGCCACGAAACAGGGGATGCCCGATAGACTGCTCTCGTACGCGTGATGGAGTCGGAGCGCGCCGATCCGCTCCGCGCCCAGATCGAGGAGGATCTCCCGCGAAACCGGTCCCTGGATCGCAATCTGGGCCAGGACCGACGAACGGTCTTCGATGCGGCACTGATCAGCAGCCTGATGGTGCGCACGAATCCAGTCGAGTAGTTTTGTGCGGTTCGAGGCATTCACACAAAGGAGGAACTCCGTTTCTGCGGTCCGGTACACGAAGATATCGTCCTTGATCCCCCCCTCTTCGTTACAGACCATCGAGTACTGCGCCTGCCCCACCGCCAGTCCATAGACATTGTTAGTCGTCACACGTTGCAGAAATTCCGCTGCGCCTGCACCGGCCACGAGAAGGCGCCCCATATGGCTGACGTCGAACAGGCCGGCCTTGCTGCGAACGGTGTGATACTCGTCGATCACCCCTGTGTACTGGATGGGCATTTCCCAGCCGGCGAAGTCGACGAGCTTGGCTCCGGCGGCACGATGTTGGGTGATGAGCGGAGTCTGTTGCATGATGGCCGAGCTGACAGGTGTAGGCAGCGGAAAGCTGACAGGCTGACAGAGAAGCAGGCTGGAAAGTGAGAGAGCCGTTCCTTTCAGTTTGTCAGCCTGTGAGCTTGCTACTTGTCAGGCCAATTATCGGACCACGAGCAACTCAACATCAAAAATGAGGGTGGCGTTGGGGGGAATGACCCCACCCGCACCCCGAGTGCCATAACCGAGGGTGGAAGGGATCGTCAACTTTCGCTTGCCGCCGACTTTCATGCCCGCCACTCCTTCATCCCAACCTTTGATGACCCGCCCGGCCCCCAGTGGAAAAGAAAAGGGCTGGCCCCGATCGACGGAACTGTCGAACTTCTTCCCGTTCTCCAGCCAGCCCGTGTAATGCACGGTCGTGGTAGTCCCAGCCACAGCCAGATCGCCGGTGCCAATCGTCTGATCGATGTACTTGAGTCCGGAGGGCGTGACGATTTCGTTGCTGTTCGGGTCCTTCTCGCTCACGGTCATAGTTCCTCCCTGTCCCAGTGCCGGTGTCAGAGCCAACACGATGAAGATGAATACGCTGCAGTGACGTACCATAGGCTTCCCTCGTCCCACGTCGAGGCCTGTCGGCGCTGATCAGCTTGCACCGGATGTGCGTTGCGCGTGATCCCGCTCGGCGAAGAGCGCCATGCTGGCCGTATACCCGTGCAGGAAGTTCCGGCCGCCGACCGGTCCGATCTCGCCCTGGGCGAAGAACCCTGCGATCGGGATCGGCCCTAACCGCTCTGTCACAGCCGCCGCATCATGGTTGGGTCTGCCGAACAGCCCATGCCCACGGCCGCAGCAACTGAACATGAGCGCTCCGAGCGGCGCATGACGATGCGCGGCCCGGTCGGACGCCAACAACAAGTTCAAGTCCTCGCTGGCCGACTGCGCGTCCCGGAGTTGAAACTGCACGGTCTGCCCTTCCTGCACGACATCCCCGATTGCTACCGCCCCGGTCGTTTGGTCTGCGCCGACGAGATTCCGGACAAGAAAATCCCCGCGCTCGAAACGGTTCCGCTGTTCGTCGATGACGATGCCCACGTGCAAGGCCCGATGGGCGCGGCGGCGGTCTTCGTCTGTCAAGGATTCGAACACGGCCTGCAACCGCTGCAGGGCCGGCATGCCACCGAGTTCGTGAATGAGATTGTGCTCCGCCTTTGTGACGACGTACCGATCGCCGATCAGCCGGCACCCTTGTGAGATGACCGGACGGATATCGATGGGGCCCGACAGCCGAACGCCCACCAGCCCGCCCGCCAGAACTTCGTCGTGGAAAATCAGGCGATTCTCGCCGGCATGTTGCCCGCCTCCGGCCAAGCCTCCGACCGCCTTGGTTCCCGGATACCGTTCATCGATGAGCTTGAGGACTTCCTGCATCGGGGTCGTGAAGGGATCGGCCAGCAAGAGAAACGAGGAGTCGTCCAGCCCTGAGTCAGGCCAGCCGGACAGCCGGAATTGATCCTGCGTCGGCGAGAAGGATA
>JBQTIO010000155.1:0-18467 GCA_052388075.1 Nitrospiraceae bacterium | reverse complement strand
CAGGTTATAGGCCATGACCGGCATCATGACGATGAGTTCGAAGTTGGCCGCCTGCCCGCCGACTGTCACAGTCACATCATTGCCGATGACCTGCGCGCAGACCATCGTGACGGACTCCGCGATGACCGGATTGACCTTCCCCGGCATAATCGAGGAGCCCGGTTGTGTTTCTGGCAAGTTGATCTCGCCGAGCCCACAGCGCGGGCCGGACCCAAGCCAGCGAATATCGTTGGCAATTTTCATCAAGCTCACAGCGATGGTACGCAATTCCCCGCTTGCTTCGACGAGGGAATCCTGTGTCGATTGGGCTTCAAAGTGGTTCGTTGCTTCTCTGAAGGAACACCCGGTCTCATTCGAAATGATAGCCATGACCTTGGTTGAGAAGTCAGGATGGCAGTTCAGGCCGGTCCCGACGGCTGTCCCTCCGAGCGCAACTTCGCTCAACGCTCCCTGCGCCTGTTTGACCCGCTGAATACCGATCTCGATCTGGCGCGCATAGCCACCGAATTCCTGCCCCAACCGCACCGGCGTCGCATCCTGCAGATGCGTTCGTCCGATCTTCACAATCTTGTCGAACTCCTTGGCTTTCCGTCCCAACGCGTTGTGTAGCCGCGTGAGACCGGGCAAAAGCTGCTGCTGCATCAGCTCCGAGGCGGCGATGTGAATGGCGGTGGGAATCACATCGTTGCTGGACTGGCCGAGATTCACATGATCGTTGGGATGCACCAGTTTGCTGCCGCGCGCGCCGCCGAGGAGTTCGGTCGCGCGATTTGAGATAACCTCGTTCGTGTTCATATTCGTCGAGGTTCCGGAACCGGTCTGAAAAATATCGACAGGAAACTCGGCATCCAGCTTGCCGTTCACGACTTCGGTCGCCGCCTGCTTGATCGCATCGGCCGGCTTCTTTTCCAAGAGGCCGAGCGAGTGATTCACTGTCGCGGCCGCCCGTTTGATCATGCCCATCGCTCGAATCACAGAGCGCGGCATCCGTAACGGGCTGATCGGAAAATTCTCGATCGCGCGGGCGGTTTGAACTCCATAGTAGGCATCAGCCGGGACGGCCAATTCGCCCATCGTATCGCGCTCGATTCTGGTGGCTCCGGTTTGCTTGGCCTGTTGATTTTTCTTCATGCCCTCGACTCCATATGAAGGTTGTCACTCGTCGCGGGGGCCATAATAAACTCAGGCCGCCTGCTCGCACAAGGGCATGACGAGTCCCAGACTTTGTCCTATGGTTGAGGGGTCGGCTCTTGATGCGGGGAGAAACCGTCTGAAAGAACAAGGCCCGCCAGGCGGCGGGCCTTTTGTGCAGGCATCACAACGGAGCTGTCGTTACGCCACCTTCACATCGATCGCTTTCGGTTTTACTTTCTCGGTCTTCGGTAGATGCAAATTCAGCATCCCGTCTTTGTACTCTGCCCTCACCGCGCCTTCATCGACGGATTCAGGAAGTGTAAAGCTTCTGACAAAACTCCCGTACGACCGTTCGACTCGGTGAAACCGCTTGCCCTTTTCCTCCTTTTCCTGACGTCGTTCGCCCTGCAGTGTCAGGACTCCGTCTTCCACGGTGACTTTGACGTCTTCTTTCTTTACCTCGGGCAATTCCGCCTTGATAAGATATTCTCCATCGCTTTCGCTAATGTCGACGGTCGGTATCCAGTCGGCAACGGTAAGGTGCTCCTTGCCCCCCGTCGTATGCAATGCGGGACGGGCAAACACGCGATTCAATCGCTCGGACATATCTTCCAGTTCACGAAACGGGTCCCATCGTACCAGTGCCATCGTAGACCTCCTTCGCCATACAATTGGCCATCTGCCGTTGTGCGTCGGTTGGCGCTGCGCCGATTCCTTACAAGCAGGAAGATAACCCAGGGGACCGCCGAGTCAAGGGGGGATATCGCGGCAAGCGCTCTAGCGCTGAGCTAGGGGCACATAAGGACGGTTGTGCTCGCCGGAGTAGATTTGGTCGGGTCGGAATAACTTGTTTTCTCGCAGCTGTTCGAGCCAGTGAGCGAGCCACCCGGAGACCCTGGCGATGGCAAACAGCGGCGTAAAGAGATCCGTATCGATGCCCATCTTGTCGTAGATGATGCCCGAGTAGAAATCGACGTTGGGATAGACTCGCTTGCCGTTGAGCCGATCTCCGGCTACCCGTTCGACCTGCAACGCAATCTCGTAGAGCGGTGAACTTCCGCACTCTTTGAAAAGGCGCTGACAGAGCCCCTGAAGCACGGTTGCCCGGGGATCTTTTACCTTGTAGACCCGGTGGCCGAAGCCCATCAGCTTCTTCTTCTTCAGAAGCATGCTTTCCACGTAGGACCATGCCTTGTCAGGCGTCCCGATCTCCTTGAGCATCACCACGACTTCCTCGTTTGCGCCTCCGTGCAGCGGACCTTTCAACGCGCCGATTGAGGAAGCGACGACGGTATAGGGATCCGCTAAGGTCGATGCCGTCACCAGTCCCGTAAATGTCGACGCATTCATCGTGTGTTCGGCGTGGAGAACCAGGCAATCGTCAAATATGTCCGCCCACAGCGGATGGGGGATCGACTCGGTCAGCATGTAGAAGAAATTCTCGCTGAACCCCAATTCGTCGCGCGGCGGGATCGGCGCGTCTCCGTGTCGGAGCCTCGCCCAGGCCGCGACGATCGTCGGCAGCTTCGCCACGAGACGCACGACGCTCCAGTAATTGTTCTCGATATCCTTGACGTTACGGCCTGGATAAAACATGCCGAGCGCCGCGACCGCCGCCTGCAGCGCGTCCATGGGATGGCCCTGTTCCGGGAGACATTTGAGCAGGTCAATGATGCGGAATTTGATCCGCCGATGGTGCACCACGTCGGCGGTCCATTGTTGAAACTCGGCCGCTGTCGGTAGGCGTCCAAACAGCAGCAGATAGGCGGTTTCGAGATACGACGAATGGGCGCAGAGTTCTTCGACGCGGATTCCGCGATACTCGAGAATGCCGCGCTCTCCGTCGACGTCGCTGATCGATGATGTCGCCGCAGGGACGCCGGCCAGTCCGGGCATAAAGTCATGTGGCATGATCCAACCTCACCAGGAAATGGGAGTCGCGCGATCGCCTTGATGCTAGCCTATCATGAACGGAAGAAAATGGCTGTGCTCATCCTTGAAATGGAATATCCCGGTTGGCATACTCAGGCCGATGCGAGGCGATGCGTACGGAGCGAACGATGAGAGCAGCTGTCGTCATGTGCTGTCTTATCGCATGGCAGCTGGTGCCCGGTTGGCCTGAATCCGCCCTGGCGGAGGAGGACGCCATCGCGTTTGCGGTCGTCAGCGAACCTCCAAAGGATCGGACGCGCATCTCGGCCAGGGTCGCAATCGGGGGGGATGTGACGGACCTGAAACTGCTGGCGTCCGACCAGATACTCTCCAATCTGATCTGGAAGAAACTGGAGATCTGTCACGCGATGAAGCTCGAGGGGCAGAAAGTGCCGGAGGGATTTCGCGTGTCCTCGGTGCGGGCCATCGATGGAGCCATGTTGCCGATGGTGTTGCAGGGATTTGCCGGGGACTGTCTGATGAGAAAGGCGTTGGAAATCGCTCCGTTTGTAGACTAAACGCGACAGTCCGGGCATTGCGTCGGCTCGAGCTCCGACTCGCTTTCTTCCCTGGTCAGGGGAAAGAGCAGTTCGCAGGTTCGACAAGGGCGGATCTCAAAGTAGGCGGTGCCGTCGTTATCGATCTCTGTGGGCAGTAAGAGCTCGCTCGGGTCATAGCCCGCGGTTCCACCGTCGCCGAACCTGACCAAGGCGATCCGGTCGTTGAAAACCTCGAAGGTCGCTTCTTGCCCTTTACGGTCGAGTAGATGGCCCAGCACGAAGAGCGGCTGACCTCTGCGTTTCGTGCGAAGGTCTTTGAGAGTGTGCTGAGATGCCGTGGCACGGGCATACTGACCGGACGAACTGGTGCCTACCGATGGCATGGGCCGACCCTGTTGCGGAAGTTTTGTCGAATGCGTAGGATCTAGCACAGCATGAAAAAACCCGTCAAGGCAGGCTTATTCAGATAGGAGCCACGATGGCCGACATTACGATCTATCATAAACCCACCTGCACCACGTGCCGTCAGGCCGTGCAACTGTTGAGGGACAGCGGCAAGCCGTTCACGGCGATCAACTACTATGAGCAGGCCTTTACGAAGGCACAGCTGAAGAGCCTTCTGAAGCGAGCCGGACTGACACCGCAAGAGGTTCTGCGAACAAAGGAAGAGATCTATCACGAGCTCGGGCTGGCCAAGAAAATTCTCCCAGACGATGAATTACTCGACCTGATGGTGAAGTATCCGGACCTGATTCAACGACCGATCGTGGAAAAGGGCGAGAGGGCGATCCTGGCAAGACCGGCTGATTCAATCAAGAAGCTCTTGTAACATAATCGCTAGTTCTCAAACTCGCTGTAGGCCACGATGCGCCCTGTCTCCGCACGAGCTGATTTCTGCGCGTCGGTCGAGACCATTCCCCGCTTCACGAGATTTCCTCCGTCCGCCTTCGCCTCGTACAGCGCCCGATACGCGGCCTTGGTCACCAGTCCGAGCGGCGAGCGGTTGTCCCCTGCTTCTGCGAGGCCGATACTCGCCGTCACGATCAGAGCATTATCGCCTGTGCTTGTTCCTTCCCGGACTCGATCACGGCCCTGTAAACAAATCGCGGTCTGCTCCACCGCCTTGCGGACGGCCTCAACATTTGCCAGCGTCTCCGTCGCCGTCTTCCTCGGAAACAGGATGGTGAACTCCTCGCCGGCTAGGCGATAGACTCTTCCCGAACCTGCCGCCGCCATGACCTTCGGAGCGAGCAACCGCAGCAGTTGCTCACTGACAGGCTTCCCATGCTGACTCGCGTACTGCTTCAGCTGGTCGATCCCGACAACGGCAAGAACGAACCTGGTTCCCAGGTTTGCCACGGCCTCGTCATAGGCCAGCCTGCTGGGAACGCCGGTCAAGTCGTCGCGATAAATTCGCTGATGAGAGGCTTGAAGGAGCGTCAGAAAGAGAAGAAGCCCGGCCGCAGAGAGAAAGTTCGTCGGCGCCCAGCCGTAGCGGATCCCCTGAAACGCGACGAAGGAGGTGACCAGTGCCCAGAAGGCGCCACCGTCGAGCGGATTCTTTTCCACAATGAAGCGCGTGCCGATCAGGAGCAGCGCTCCCGAAAAGGCCACGAGTCCCGGCTGTGGTACCGCCGTCCAGCCCGTCGGCAGCATCGGCACTAGGGGCTCCTGCAAGGCTCGTCCAATGCCGCCCTGTTCAGGCAGAGACAACCAGAGCACCAGAAAAGGCTGGATCAGCACAAGCGGGAGACGCAAGACCCCGCGCCAAGTTGAGATGGCCTGTTCCTTGATAATTGAGAAGGCAAGGAGATTAAGCGGCAACAGGAAAGTGGTTGCTGCAAAAATCACGTGGTTTGCTGAGCCCGGTTCCTGATCGGTCGGCGAAAAGAGGACGATCGCACGGTCGGCGAATGCCAAGACGAAAAGCGAGAGGATCAATCGGCTGCTCGCAAGATACCAGCCGAAGAAAAAACCGAATCCCAGCACGACAATCGGAAACGCGCGAACCGGCCCCTGAATCAATTGTGGCAGGCCCTGCGGCCGCAGAAAGCCGAGGGCGGCGAGAAAAACGATCCCTCCTGGTACCAGGAAGCTGACGCACGATTTCACGATGGGAGACATAGGTCTTCGCTCCAAGCCGGATACCGGTTTCAGCTGGGCAAAGAGCGAGAAGCGTACCAGTCTCCCCGGCAACCCCTGAAAATCTTGATGAAAAAGCTCCTATTTTTTTGAGGGATTAGGGTCCGGTTCATGAAGGATGCCGTCGGGAATGCCGCCTTCTGTAGCCGGCAGCGCGTCGGCTGTCCTGTTTTGGACAGGAGCGAATGGGAACCCGCTGAAGGGCCGGGTTAGCGTGACGTCGGAGACCGGGTAATCCTCCGGGACGCTGGGTCGATGGCAATGGCCACGTTTCCATCCAGCACATCGAGCAGGAGGTCTCCTAGCAGCAGCCGACGCCATCCTTTCAGGATAGGCAAGTCCAAGTCAGCTCGATTCGTTTTGGCATCAACCAGTACCTGGAGATCGGCCGTCGTCGCTAATAACGTCGGCGCGATCTCTTCTTCCGTGGCGCGAGTTTTCATCAGGGCCTGAAGCAACTCCACGAGGCCGGCGGACTCCGCTTCAGGTTTCCGTTCTTTGGGAACCTCCGGCCAGGCCGAGGGTGGAAGCGCCAGAGCCGCGTGAATGGCGGCCAGAAGCGCTTCGCCATTACGATCGACCGCCGATCCATGGAGCCCGCGGACTGTGCGCAATTCCTGTAGCCGGCGCGGAGGATGGCGGGCCAATTGGAGGAGCACTTCGTCCCGCATCACCCGACCGCGAGGCACGTTGCGCCGTTGGGCCTCCTCTTCTCGCCAGACGACCAGCTGTCGAAGGACGGCCGCGGAACTCGGCTTGAGGGTATTCCAGCCTCGAACCCGTTGATAGCGTTCTTGTGGTTCACCGCGCGTATCTCCCACGACGTCTTCGAGACGAGAAAATTCTTCGTCGGCCCAATGCAACCGCCCACGTTTGGACAGGCACGCGTGGAGATGGTCATGAATCCCGAGCAGAAAGGTCACATCCTCTAGCGCGTACGTCAATTGGTCATGAGACAGCGGTCGGGCGCTCCAATTGGTCAGGGTATGGGCCTTGTCCAGCCTGGTGCCGTGGACTCGTTGGACAAGGTTGGCGTATGCGACCTGGGGACCGAACCCGACCATCGCGGCGGCAATCTGCGTGTCGAAGAACGGTTTTGGAATTTGGCCGGCGTGGACCGCAAAAAGATCCAAGTCCTGTCGTCCGGCATGCACGACCTTTTGGGCCGCCGGGTTACAGACAATTTCCCAGAACCCATCCAGTGGGCCGCTCGCCAGGACTGCGGGAAAATCGATCACCGCCGCGGTCGTTTCGGTAGCTACCTGGATGAGCTCGAGCTTGGGCACGAAACTGTCTTCACCCACGAACTCGGTATCGAGCGCTAGGCGGGGGCTGTCCTTCAACTCTTCGCAAAGCTCACCGAGTTCGGTGGAGTTCGTGATGTAGCGGGACGGCGTGAGGGGTCGGGTCACAGTGGATTCATTCTGCCGGACTAAAGGGTCGGTCAGGCGGCCGCATCGGTTCGGTGTTGCTCAGGCTCAGATATTCTTTCAAATACTGATACGCTTCCAGTATGCGGCGGAGTTCCGGTTCGGAACTGCGATCGCCGTTATTCGCGTCGGGGTGGAGTTGCTTGGCTTTGACCCGGAAGGCAGCCGTCACGTCGGCGAGGGAACTGCCAAACTCCACGCCCATGATGACATAGGCATCCATCGCGTTGTTGACGCCGTTCGGGTTGTCCGCAAGGACATTCCCTCCCCCGCCGGCGGCCTTCAGGAGGTCGGCAAGGCTGACTCTCTTGCGTCGGCGTCGGGGCCGTTCGCGGATCTCGCTATCGAACTCGTCCCAGCGATCTTCGACAAACTCCAAACGGGATTCAAGCCGCATGGCGCCGGACAGATCGCGAACCGTCTCCACTTCCTCTTCAATCTCGATGAGTGACTTGATGACCTCCTCGAGTCCCTGTTCGACGCGGAAAAATCCGTCCACTCGTTCTTCCATCATGACGTCGACGGCAGTGTCCAGGCTGTCTTCCGCCTTTGAGCGCAAAGAACTGATGCGTTTCTGCATCCCCTGGCGAAACTTGATGTACTTACTGGTCGAAAAGGGCATGGGCCGTGCTCGCTCCCAGAGGGCGGCATTGTAGCACAGTGTGATTTGCTGCCAGAAGGGCGCTCAGGGCGCTTCGCTCTGGCCAGCCGCGGCGCGACGGGAGGGAACCGGCTACTCCGACAGGGATTGATCGTCGCCCTTGGCCCGCCTGCGCGCAACGCCCGTCTCTCGGGCGGCAGTGGCGACGGCTCGGGCGACACGCGGAACGACCGTCTTGTCGAACAGACTGGGAATAATGTAGTCCTCGCTCAAGGCATTCTCAGGTATCGCATGCGCAATGGCCTTGGCCGCAGCTAGTTTCATGGCCTCGTTGATCTCGCTGGCTTGCACGTCGAGCGCGCCGCGAAAAATGCCGGGGAACGCCAGGGCATTGTTGATCTGGTTGGGATAGTCCGAGCGCCCGGTCGCAAAGATTCGACAGTGAGACGCGGCGAGATCAGGCGGCACTTCCGGCTCCGGGTTCGCCATGGCAAAGACGATCCGGTCCGGAGCCATGAGGTCGAGATCTTCGGCCGTCAGGATATTCCCGACCGAAAGCCCGATGAACACATCCGCTCCGCGCAGCGCCTCGGGCAAAGTGCCTTTCGAACTGTTTGGGGTGAGGCAGGCGGTGAGGTCGGTCCGACAAGCGCGCAATTGTTCGGCGTCCCCGGACAGGATGATGCCTTCCCGATCGCCTCCGAGCAGATGCGACACCCCGGCCGCCAGCAACATGCGACAGCAGGCCGTGCCTGCTGCACCGAGGCCGTTGACGACGACACGGATCGTCTCCATCTGCTTCTCGGTCACCCTCAGCGCGTTCATGAGCGCGGCGAGAATGACCACGGCCGTGCCGTGTTGATCATCGTGCATGACGGGAATATCGAGAGACTCTTTCAACCTGCGCTCGATCTCAAAGCAGCGGGGCGCACTGATATCCTCCAAATTGATGGCGCCGAAGCCTGGCGCAATGCCTTGAATAATCCGCACGATCTCGTCCGGATCCTGTGTGTTCAGGCAGAGCGGCCAGGCATCGATCCCGGCCATTTCCTTGAAGAGCATCGCCTTGCCTTCCATCACAGGAAGGGCCGCTTCCGGCCCGAGATTGCCCAACCCCAACACCGCCGATCCGTCCGTGACAACCGCCACACTGTTGCTCTTGCTCGTGAAGGCATAGACTTTCGACTTATCCTTGGCGATGGCCTGGGAGACGCGGCCGACGCCCGGCGTATACACCATCGAAAGAACGTTTCTGGTACTGACGGAAACCTTCCCCTCCATACGAATCTTGCCGCCCAGGTGAAGGAGAAAGGTGCGATCCGAGGCCGAGAGCACAGTGACATCGGGCAACGAGGCCAGCCGAGCGAGGACCCGCTCGCCGTGCTCCTCGTTCTGAACGTCGAAGGTCACGTCACGGACCATGCGGGTTTTCGTCGCGGATACGATATCCACGGCACCGAGATTGGCTCGCTCTTCGGCGAGAAGCGCCGCCACGCGGGCGAAGATGCCGGGTTTGTTCGCAAGTTCCAGGCGGACCGTCAAACGATACTCGGAATAGGGACCGACCTCAGCCATAGTGCTGTCCTCCTTCTTGTGCCCTTTCTCACTCAGCCTATCACAAATCACCCCGGAGGCAGGAATGATTGCCCGACTGCTTCCGTTGACGCTGTTCGCGCCACGATGCTAGGGTGACCACATGCTCACGCCATCAGGAACCCGATCGCCAAATCGTCTCATCCATCAGACCAGTCCATACCTCCTTCAGCACGCCTATAACCCCGTCGACTGGCATCCCTGGGGACCGGAAGCCTTGAAACTTGCCAAGGAGCAGAACCGCCCAATCCTCCTCTCGATCGGGTATTCCGCCTGCCACTGGTGCCATGTCATGGAGCGGGAGTCATTCGAGAATGAAGCCATCGCGGAATTAATGAACCGCGACTTTGTCTGCATCAAAGTCGACCGTGAGGAGCGGCCTGATTTGGACGAGATTTACATGCAGGCGACGGTCGCCATGAATCACGGCCAGGGAGGCTGGCCGATGACCGTCTTCCTAACACCGGACCAGGAGCCCTTTTTCGCCGGCACTTACTTTCCTCCCGAGGACCGATGGGGCAGACCGGGTTTTGGTTCGCTGCTCAACAAGATCGCCGACTATTGGAAGAAGGACGCGCCCGGCATCCAAACCCAAGCCAAGGACATGACCGAACGGTTGAAAGGATCGGGCCGAATCCCCTCGCCCGTCTCGGTCAGCGAATCGGTGTTGGAGGAGGCGGTCGGCCAATTTAAGGACGATTTCGACCCCGTGCACGGCGGGTTCGGCGGGGCGCCGAAGTTTCCACCGGCGGTCGGCCTCTCATTGCTGCTTCGAGGCCACCGGCGATCGGGTGACCCACAGACACTCACGTTGGTCACCAAGACCCTCGACATGATGGCGGCCGGCGGTATCTACGACCATATCGGGGGAGGATTCGCCCGTTACTCCACGGACGCGCGCTGGCTCGTGCCCCATTTCGAAAAGATGCTCTACGACAACGCACTGCTGGCACGCGTCTATACCGAAGCCTATCAGGTCACAAAGGCGCCCCTCTATCGACAGGTGGCGACTGAGGTGCTCAACTACGTGCTGCGGGAAATGACGGGGCCTGAGGGTGGCTTCTATTCAGCCACGGATGCCGACTCCGAGGGGATCGAAGGGAAGTTTTTCGTCTGGACCTCCGGCGAGGTGCGCGCCGCGGTGAAAAACGACGAGGAGGCCCGGCGCTTCTGCACCCTGTATGACATCACCGAGTCAGGCAATTGGGAGCATACAAACATCCCGAACCGGTTGAGACCCATTGTCGACGTTGCCAAGGAACTCGATCTGACAACCGATGAGCTGCTGGAGACGGCTGCTCGGGTGAAGCCGGTATTGTATCGCGCGCGCCAGGAGCGCATCCCGCCTGCCCTGGATGACAAAGTGATCACGGCGTGGAACGGCATGATGCTGTCGGCCATGGCTGAGGCGGCGCGCGTGTTCGGGGATGACCGTTACCGGGACGCAGCCCAACGAACCGCCGATTTCCTGCTTCGGGTACATGTTCGACCGGACGGCAGACTGTTGCGCACATCACGGGCCGGGCGGGCACACCTTGATGCCTATCTCGAAGACTATGCCTGTCTAGCCGAGGGGCTTCTGGATCTGTACGAAGCCGGAGCTGATGACACCTACCTCCATGAGGCGGCCCGGCTGGCCGTCTATCTCATGACGGAGTTTCTCGACGAAGAGCAAGGCGGTTTCTTTACCACGGCGAACCACCACGAGTCCCTCATTCTCAGGGGACGCGAGGGGCCGGACGGAGCGACCCCCAGCGCGAACGCGGTTGCGGCCTCGGCGCTGGCCCGGCTGTCTTTTCACTTCGACCGGCAGGACTGGCGCGACGCAGCGATCGGCGCAGTCCTGGCCTATGGACGGCAGATCGCTCGCTACCCGCGCGGCTTTGCCAAGAGTCTGGCCGTCGTAGATTTTCTGACGGACGGCCCGGTTGAACTGGCATTCGTCGGCGGCGAATCGCAGGAAGAGTTTCGCGCCCTCCGCCGGGCAGTGGCGGAGTGGTATCTCCCGAACCGCATCGTGGCGACGGGCACCGCTGGTTCATCGTCCTGCTTGCCCCTACTCCAGGGCAAGCAGACCGTGGGAGGACGACCCGCTCTCTATGTCTGCCGGAACTTCAGCTGCCAGCGACCGATCACTGACCCTCGATCCGTACCGGAAGCATTGCAGTCCGACAGATCCGGCGCACGTGAGCGGCGGGGCGGCGAACACAAAATGCTGCAAATCGCTCCGCTCGCCTGCCGCGCAACCATTCCAGGAACGACGGCCTATGCGTCGCGCATGATCGGACGGGCCGGCGACTCGGCACTTGCCAACGGGTTCACCACCCTCGGAACGACGGGACTCACGACGACGCGCCTGGGCTTCGGCACCTACCGCGTCGACACCCAGCACGCCGACCAGCGAGAGGCGCTGAGGCGCGCCTTGCGGATATCTTGTAATGTGATCGATACCTCGACGAACTACATGGACGGCGACAGCGAGCGCCTGGTGGGATCGGTGCTCAAGGAACTCGTCGCGTCTGGCGAACTGGCGCGCGAGGAGATCATCGTCGTGTCCAAGATCGGGTATGTGCAAGGCCAGAATCTGAAGCTGGCCGAGGCGAGGGAAAAATCCGGTCGCCCCTACCCCGACATGGTGAAGTATGGGGACGGCGTCTGGCACTGTATCCATCCAGAATTTCTGGCGGATCAACTGGCTTTGTCGCTGGATCGCCTCGGACTCGCCACACTGGATATCAGCCTCCTGCACAATCCGGAATATTATCTCTCGGAAGCGGCTCGTCGCAGCGACGGCGACCTGCCCACGCTTCGGACGAACTTCTACCATCGGATCGAACAGGCTTTCGCCTACTTCGAGTCACAAGTCGCGGCCGGGCGGCTGCAGTACTACGGCGTATCCTCCAACACCGTCACCTCACCGGCTGACGATCCTGAAGCAACCTCCCTCGCTCGCATGGTTCAAGCGGCGCAGCGCGCGGCAGAGTCGATGGGGTCCGAGACCCATCACTTCCACGTCGTGCAGTGCCCGATGAACCTATTCGAATCAGGAGCGGCCGTCACGGCCAACACGGGCGACTCCGGCACCGAGACCGTTCTGGAGTATGCCCGGCGGGTGGGCCTGGCGGTACTGGTGAATCGCCCGCTGAACGCCATGCCGGCTCCACGAAGCGGCATGTTGCGTCTCGCCGAACTGCCGCTCGAAGACGGGCCGGTCGATCTGCGCCGCCAGTTCGGTGTTGTGGCGGACCTCGAAAAGGAATATCGAGACTCGCTGGCGCCGGCTATTCCACATGGGGGGCAGGGACTGGCACCGGCGGAGTTCTTCGCCTGGGCGCGAGAACTTGAGGGCATGCGTCATCAAATTACGGGTCTGGAACATTGGGAGCAAATTGAGCATCACATGATCGCACCCCGGGTCAACCAGGTCCTGCAGGCGCTTCCGCAACAGCTCGCCGGAGCGCTGTTCGAGCAGTGGGAAGCCTGGCGTGATCGATATATTCCCGAGCTGCTCACCCTCCTGCGCGGCCTGCGGCGCGAAGCGACGGAACGGAGCCGCGCACGAACCGCCCTCGTGTCAGCCACCATCGATCCGCTCCTTCCGACATCTCGTCGCGCTGAGTCGCTCTCGCGGAAAGCGCTCTGGATTCTCGCCAGCACGCCAGGCGTGACCTCCGTGCTGAACGGCATGCGGGCGCCACACTATGTAGATGATGCCTTGGCCGTGCTCAGGTGGGAGCCGCTGAAGGACGCGATGCCTCTGTACGGACGAATGAAGACCGTCGCCTTTGAGTAGGAGTGAAGACAGGTCAATCGCTTGAACTCAGGAGGCTCTAGGCGACGAGTACGAACCGTGACGGGATTGGGAACCCTCGCCTTGGTCTGGCGGATGGCCCCGGGCTGCGCAACCCAGCCGGGGTCCGGAACCGGCGAGGGCCGGACGGCTCAGGAAGAACGGGTCAACGATCCGGCGATCTAAAGAGATCCTCCCCCCGGAATTTGGCGGGACGGCTCCGCGAAGGAATCCTGCCCTGAACGCCGAGGCGATGAAGTCGGAACAACCTCCTATAATCTCGTGTTGGGCGAACGGCGGGCCAGGAACGTCAAGGCGTACCTCCAGCAGCTCGAGCTCTCCATCGACTTGAGGACGACGAGCTATGGGAAGGACCGTCCCCTCTGATTCGAACACCATAGCGCCTGCATGCAGCAGAACCGGAGCGTACGGTTTGTCGTCAAGGAGTAGCCGTGCCTGAGACGCAACGCTGACTGCCCCGGCAGGCCAGCCCATTCTTCGCTTGTAACATAAACTTAACTTTCCCATCCTTGACAGGGTCCCGTCCCTTCTTTAAGGTCCGGGAGTTCTGCGTGGCCTCAATATTACGGGTGGGTGTCAGTGGCTAAGCTCGCCGTGATCGATATCGGAACTAATTCCATCCACATGGTGCTGGCCGAGATCCTGCCCGATGCCAGCTACAAGATTCTCGACCGTTTCAAGGACATGACCAGGCTGGGCGACGGGGCCTTTGCCACAAGACGGCTCTCCGATCAGGCCATCGCCCGCGCCCTGGATATTCTCAAGACGCTGGTGACGCTGGCCCGTAACAAGGGATTTGATCGTATCGTTGCGGTGGCGACGAGCGCCGTGCGGGAGGCCAGGAATGGCGGAGATTTCGTGAACCTGGTGGAGGAGCAGACGGGGCTGACCGTGCGCGTGATCAGCGGGATCGAGGAAGCCCGGCTGATTTTTCTCGGCGTCAAGAACAGTATCGCCCTTCCGGACGGACCAACGCTCGTCGTCGATGTCGGCGGTGGCTCAGTGGAATTGATTGTCGGAAACCGGGACGGCATGATCCACGCCAAGAGTCTGAAGCTCGGGGCTATCCGGCTCGTCGATCAATTCCTGTCGAAGACCCCGCCCGCGGCTCCAATGATGCGCGCGCTTGAAGACGCTGCCACTTCGCAGCTCAAGGGTGCGCTCGAGACCTTCAAGACCAGGCAATTCGACTCGCTCGTCGCCACGTCCGGCATGGCGGGCAACCTGGCTGACGTGATCCACATGCGGCTGACCGGACGGCCGTTACCACAGCACAACCTGGCCAGAGTCGCGCTGAAAGACATCCGCCTCTTGGAGGCGGAGCTGGCCCGGTCGCCATTGAAAACACGCCTGGCGATTCCTGGCTTGGACCCCAAGCGTGTGGATACGCTGTTGCCGACCACCGTGGTGCTCCGACGGCTCCTTGAGCTTTCGGGTCTTGACGAGATGACGCTCTGTGACAAGGCCATTCGCGAGGGTGCGATTTATGATTTTATCGTACGACACCGCGAAGGGCTGAAAGCCGAGAACGATATTCCCGACGTACGCCGACGGAATGTCATCGGGCTTGCGCGGCGCTGCCAGGCTCCGGAAGTCCATTCGCTACACGTGGCCGGCTTGGCGCTTCGCCTCTTCGATCAAACCAAACGGATACATGGGCTGGGGCAGCAGGAGCGCAGTTGGCTTGAATATGCCGCCGTGCTGCACGATATCGGCTACCTCATCAATCCTCGGCAACATCACAAGCATGCCTACTACCTGATCAAGAACAGCGACCTGGGAGGGTTGACCGCGGACGAGATCGACGCGGTGGCTAACGTCGCCCGCTACCACCGCCGGGCTGTGCCGGCGCTCAGGCACCAGGGATTCGAAAGTCTGGCTCCCCGCTTAAAGCGGGTGGTGCGAATCTTGTCCGCCCTGCTGCGTATCGCCGACGGACTCGATCGCACCCACTTTTCGGTGGTGCAAAACGTAAACGTGAGAGTCGGCAAGACCATGACGATCGAAGCGACCGTGACTGGGGATGCCGAAATGGAACTGTGGGCGGCGAAGAACCGGTCTGATCTGTTTGAACAGGTCTTCCGCCGGCGCGTGCAGTTCTCCGAGGTGCTGAAGGAGATGGAGTCATCATGAGCGAGCAGGAGAGCACCAGGGTTGCGCCCCACCCCTACCCCGGGAAGCTGCTCATCGTCGAAGGGATCGACGGCTCAGGAAAGAGCACGCAGCTGCTGCTGTTGCACAAGTGGCTGGAATCCAAAGGCCATAAAGTCTTCTTCACGGAGTGGAATTCCTCCGATCTCGTGAAAGATACCACCAAGCGCGGCAAGAAAACCAAGAGCCTCACTCCGACCACGTTCAGCCTGCTCCATGCGACCGATTTCGCCACCCGGCTCTATCACCACATTCTTCCTCCGTTGAAGGCCGGCATGCTCGTCCTGGCCGATCGGTACATGTACACGGCGTTCGCGCGAGACGTGGTGCGTGGCGTGTCGCCGGATTGGGTGCGCAAGCTGTATAACTTCGCCATCAGACCGGACATGGCGTTCTACTACAGGGTCCCCATCGAAGTCGCCATCTCCCGGCTCCTGCGCGGAACGCGCGGGCAGTTCAAGTATTACGAGGCCGGAATGGACATGAATCTCAGCACCGACGTGACGGAAAGCTTCCGGTTGTTCCAGTCACGAATCCTGGCCGAATACGACAAGATCGTGGAGGAGTTCGGCCTGCTGACGATGGACGCGACCCAGGACATCGAAACGCAGCAGGAACACATGCGGACGCTGGTGGAAGAGGCGCTCCGCGGCTACAAACCCAGGCGAGGCACCTATGGCCGACGGACACTTTTTTGGCGACGGTTTGACGTACCTAAATCCGAGTGACCTCAAGGGAAAGCTCATCGCCGTCGAAGGCACGGACGGTGTCGGGCGGTCGACCCACATCGAGATGTTGCAGGAATGGCTGGAAGTGCAGGGGTACGGCGTCATCACGACCGGATGGACGAGGTCGAACCTCATGTCCAAAACGATCGAGATGGCGAAGGCCGGCAACATTCTCGACCGCTGGTCGCTCAGCCTGCTTTACGCGACCGATTTCGCCGACCGTCTCGAGCATCAGATTATTCCCGCCCTTCGGTCGGGGTTCATCGTGCTGGCCGATCGCTACATCTACACGGCCTTCGCGCGGGATTTCGTGCGGAGCGGAGACCGAAACTGGATTCGCGACGTGTTCGGATTCGCATTGATACCGGACCTCGTGTGCTACCTGCGCATCGACGTGGAAACGCTCGCGCTACGGGTGATCGAGACCACCGGCATGAATTATTGGGAGTCGGGTATGGATCTCAAGTTGGGAACGGATCTTTATGACAGCTTCAAGAAATACCAATCACTCCTGATCGAGGAATTCGACAAGATGGCGGAGGAATTCCACTTCACCGTGGTCGACGCCAGGAAATCACCTGAAGAGATTCAAGAAGAACTGCGAGGACACATCCTACCCGTGCTGCAGGGCCACAAACGCATGGCCGGTGCGGCACACCTCCAGGTCTAGGAGGTTTCTTCTGTTTCCGTTCCGCTCGGCTTTCCCTTCCCCAGAGCCCGCAACTGCGTCGGTTGCAGCCACCAGCGAAGGAGTCCCTGCCCAGGCTTGACGTCACCCGACAGGCGAATGAGCGCGGCCCCGGCTTTCTTCAAGGACAAGCTCGGGATCGCTTTTCCGCACAGTAAGAGACCCGCCACTTCGGCGAGCAACGGCTCATGGCCCACACACATCACCACCGATTCGGTCGGAAGCGAGCGGAGCATTGCGACAATCTGATCGGGTGAGGAACCGACGGCCAGTTCATCGCGCGTCTCGACCTTGAGCGTTGGGCAGACGACGGTGCGGAGCAGCCGGGCCGTGTCGTAAGCACGGACAAACGGGCTGCTGAAAAGATGGGTCGGCTTGTAGTTGAGCGCCATCAACCCTGCAGCGACCTGGCGGACGCGTTTCTTCCCCTTCTCGGTCAGGGGACGATTCTCCTCCGATCCTTCCCAGTCCTCCGGCTCGACGGCAATGCCATGGCGAATCAGCAGACAATCCACAAGAGCCTCCTGCCTGGTGCGGCTCAAACCTATCACAGAGGCCGGTTTGAATTCACAAGCTCTCGAGGGAACATAACCTTGCCTGAATAAGGCGCCGGACATGTGCATCCAGGCAGAAGTATGCTCGTGAAGGGTGACTGGCGGGGGTGAGTTAAGCGGAGGGATTACTTGGGAGTTCCAAGAAAGTCCTGCCAGGTCTTGCGGACGCCGCCGGTCCAGGTTGACTCTTCGATGTGGCTCTTCGTACCGGTCGAGTCAGGCCGCCGGGAACTCAGTCGCTCGAGGCGGTCGGCCACATCCCGGTATCCCGAATCCTCCCGCCTGATCCAGCGGTAGGCCTCCAGCGTTTCTGCGACCCGCCCCAACGCCTCCAGGGTCCGGCCCAAAACATAGAGAATCTGAACGGTTTCTTTCGACGATCCGGCCGAAGCCGAGAGTGCCTTTTGAAAGGCCGCCACGGCATCCTCGTAGCGGCCGGCTAATTTGTAACACAGACCGATTTGAGCGTAGGACTTCAGTGTGAGTGCCGGAGCAGCCTTGGCCATTTGGAATTGATCGATGGCGGACTTGTGCAGACCGGCATTCTTCAATGCAAGACCCCGTTCATAACGCTCCGCGGGGCTCACGACGGCCTGCGACAGCTCGGTGATGGGCTCCGGCGTCATGAAGAGGGCTCTCCGTAGGGTGAAAACAGCTACCAGGATGAACAAGTAAAGCAGAAATTATGCCTTAACCTGCAAGGACCAGGGCCTAGCAAAGAAGAGCTACGCACGCGATGGATTCCATTATTGTCAATGTGTTACAGCCTATTTTCCCGGTTGACTCCGGCGGGAACTGGCAGCAAAGGATTGCCTTCAAGACCGATCCCGCCAATGAGTGGATGCGAGGAGTTCACTTTAGTACAGTCTGGCAGGAGGATTTGCCGGCGATGAACCCGAGGTGCCGTCCCCCAGGTTTCAACTGTACGCTGCGTCGAATGAGTGTTCGCTTAGAAGGTCATTGCGACCGGGGATCTCGAACGGGTACTATACGAGCCAGTCCATCATCGGAGTGCCTGTCCCTTGAAACAGATCCCCCATCAGCAACTTCGACGGATCGGATTGCTTATCTGCTTAGTCGCGGGGGCGTTTCTTGTCTCGCACTCCGTCAATGCCCTCGTGGCAGACGCACTTTCTTTTGGCCCGGATCGCCCGACCGGATCGGGTGGCGATGAATCCGCACTCCCCATCTCGTATGAGCCGG
>JBQTIO010000154.1:0-7700 GCA_052388075.1 Nitrospiraceae bacterium | reverse complement strand
TGTAATACCGCCACAGGTAGGAATGGTAGTCGTCGAGTTGCGCGAGGAGATAGTGGAGTTCCGTCGGGTCCTCGGTTTCGAGGGCTCGTACCATTCTCGTCTTGAGAAATTCGCCGAAGGCCTCGGTCTTTTCCACCGCGGTCAGCAGCCGCAAGCCTCCGCCGATTTGGTATTCGTTCATGTATCGTTACGCCACAGAAATCGGCTGCAGAATAACGAGGGGGCGGGCGAAATTGCAAGCCTCTTCGATCCGGCGACCTGGTGCACGATCGAGCGTGTCCCGAGCGATCTAAACGAAATCTGCAGTGGGACAGGAACCGTGGTCACGAGGATGCCGGAGTGATTACCGCCGGCACCGCGCCCCGTCGGACTTGGCCAGTCGAGATGATGTGGCTCTATTCCTTCCCCGTCCAGAACCCCATTCGGGCCGTTTCCGGACCGACGCCATCACCGCGGAGAGCCGGACAAGAGCGCTTTCAATCGATCGAGGTTGATCGCCTCGACACGATGTCCGTCGCGGCCGACCATTGTCGTGGCCGTCGTGAGGGCGTTCAGTATGGCTTCTTCAGTGGCTTCGATCGTGGCGGTAATCAGGGGATTGAGGTGCGTATCGGCCAAATGCGTCAGGCTATAGATCGGCTCTTTGGGATAGTGCGGGATCGTATTCGCCGTCGAAAAGGCCAGCATGAAATCACCGCTCCCGTGCCTGGCGGTCGATCCGGTCCTGGCTAGTCCCAGCGCGGCACGCTTCGCCAACCGTGTCAGCTGCCGGCTGTCGAGCGGAGCGTCAGTGCCGATAATGACGATGATCGATCCCTCGCTCTGTCCGGAAGAGAGGGTCTGCGCCAGAGGCGGCGCCGGCTCATACAGGCGGCCCACCGGGACGCCGTTGACTATGAGCTCCGATCTCCGCCCGTGATTGGCATTGACCAACAGGCCGACGGTGTAGCCCCCTTCTGTCTCCGGCAAGCGGCGCGATGACGTGCCAATGCCACCCTTGAATCCGTAGGACACCATGCCGGTGCCGGCCCCGACGGTACCTTCCGTGACCGGCCCGCCGGTCGCGCTATCCAACGCCCCCATGACATCCTCTTCAGACACGTGGCGGCCTTGAATGTCGTTCAGGCGTCCATCGTCGCATTCGGCGACCACCGGAGTGAGGGTATCATCCGTAACCCCGATGTCCGGGTATTGCCTGATCATCCAGCTCATGACGCCGTTCGCCACCCGCGGCACATTGAGGGTATTCGTGAGCGCGACGGGATACTCCAAGAACCCCGATTCCGCAACCCAGGAAAGGCCGGTCATTTCTCCGGTGCCATTGAGCACGAACGATCCGGCCGGGACCTTCTTGTGCCAGACGTCGTCCCGGGGGATCACGACGGTGACGCCGGTTCGAACCGGACCGACTCCTGGCTGGAGCGGACCCGCGCCTGCGATCAGGGTCGCATGACCGACTCTGACCCCTGCGACATCGGTAATTGCGTTCAGCGGTCCCGGAGCATACGAGCCGATCACGATGCCAAGCTGCCGCGCCCGCAGCCTGGCCTCTTGTGGGACACCACTATAGGCCTTGATGTCCGGTGCACAGGCGGAACCGATTGCCGACAGGAATGCCGATATGAGTATGGCGCGGCTAAATCTCATCCTGGGATCCCAAGCGAGGGACGCTGACTTCCAAGTCAGGATGCTCCGCCTGCAAGGCGGCGGCGAGCGAAAGGGCCTGCTTCTCCTCTCCGTGCACGACAAAGACCTTGGCAGGCAGAGGGTCGATCGCTCTCACGTAGGCCAGAAGGTCGTTGCGGTCCGCATGGGCAGAGAGGCCGTTGAATTTGACGATCTGAGCGCGTCGGAGAGTCGGGATACCAAAAATCGGCACGACATCCCATCCTTCCACCAACTTGCGCCCCAGCGTATGTTCCGCTTGGAAACCAACGAAGACGATCACATTGGCTTCGTCCTGAATGGCATGCTTGAGATGGTGCACGATCCGCCCGCCTTCGCACATGCCGGATGAGGAGATGATGACACAGGGTCCCCTCATCGAATTGAGGCGCTTGCTGTCTTCCGGTGACGAAATGAAATGGATATAGCGCGAGGCGAAGGGATCCCCGGACGCGGAGAAGGTCTTGAATGTTTCCTCATCGTAGCATTCAGGGTGGCGTCGGAACACCGCGGTCGCCCGGTCCGCCAACGGTGAGTCGATGTAAATGGGAATGGGATCGACGCGGCCCTCACCGACCAATTCCTTGATGCGCATGACCAGTTCCTGCGTCCGACCCACCGCAAAAGCCGGGACAATGATCTTGCTGTTATGAGCCTTGGCGTGCGCGATCAGATCCTGCGCTTTCTTTTTCATCTCCTCGCCGGCCTGCTCGTGCAGCCGGTCGCCATAGGTGGACTCCAGGATGAGCACGTCGCAGGCTGGAGGCGGTTCGGGGTCGCGCAGAATCGGCATGTTGGAGCGACCCAGATCGCCGCTGAAAAGCACGGTGGTAGTATTGCCGCGTGCGGTGTATTTCACCCGGACGGCTGCGGATCCCAGGATATGACCGGCGTCGTGAAACGACGCCGTCACACGCGGGGCCACCTTGATCTGATCTCCGTACCGCGTGCCTTCGAATCGTCTGATGATCTTACGGACGTCCTCGCCGTCATAGAACGGACGCACGCAGGTGCGCCCACCCCGTCGCTCTTGCTTATTCACGTAGCGGCAGTCGCTCTCCTGCACGCGAGCCGAGTCTTCAAGCATGATCCCGGCCAAGTCCGCCGTAGCTCTGGTGGCATGCACCTTTCCGGCGAACCCATGTCGCGGCAAAACCGGCAGCGCCCCCGAGTGATCGATATGCGCATGCGAGAGCATCACCGCCCCCACCGACTTGGGATCGAATCCCAGATCGCGGTTCTGCCGAACGGCTTCTTCCCGGCGCCCTTGAAAGAGCCCGCAATCGAGCAACAACCGGAAACCCGGCACCTCCAGCAAATGGCGGCTTCCGGTGACCGATCGAGCGGCGCCGTGGAAGGAGAGCTTCATGACCCTGGCACTCGGTGGTGGCGTCCGATCAGGTCCCAGGCCTCCTGGGCCGATTCGGCATAATGAAAGAGCTGCAGGTCCGTCTGAGAAATCAGTCCGTTCTCAACGAGCCAGTTCCAGTTGATCAGCCGTTCCCAGAAGTCCCGTCCGACCAGCACGACGATTACACTGTCGGTTTTGCCGGTCTGGAGCAGCGTCAGCGTTTCGAACAGCTCATCGAGGGTCCCGAATCCTCCCGGAAAGGCGACGAGCGCCTTGGCGCGGATCAAGAAGTGCATCTTCCTGATGGCGAAATAGCGAAACTGAAAACTGAGCGTCGGCGTGATGTAGGGGTTCGGATGCTGTTCGTGCGGCAGCGTAATGTTGAGCCCGATCGATTTGGCCCGCACGTCCGCCGCTCCCCGGTTGGCGGCTTCCATGATGCCAGGCCCGCCGCCGGTCATGATAACGTAGTCGCAACAGCCGTCCACTTGGCATGTTGATGACACCAAGCGACCGAACTCTCGCGCTACGTCATAATAGTTCGATAGGGCCAGCTGTCGTTTCGCGATCGCCGCCTGCTGCCGCATTGTCGGATCGTTCGGAGAACGCGCCGCCTCCTCCTCGGCTATTTGGAGCGCGCCTCTCGCCGCGGACGGCTCTTGGAGCCTCGCGCTGCCGAAGACAACGATGGTCGATTGAATCCCTTCCTCTTGCTGGATCAGCTCGGGCTTCAGAAGTTCAAGTCCGATGCGGACGGAGCGCAGTTCATCTCGTTGGAGAAACTGCGTGTCCTTATCGGCGGGAATATAGGAGGAGGACGGAGATTGTGCTGGCCCGGTCTTGGGATCGGAGGGGGGAGTAATCATCATGTGCGATTATAGCGGTGTCGGTCGTCGCCGGCAATTCACTCACTTGATCAGATCGCCGGAATTGACGCTCTCCGTCCTAGAATGGCCAGAACCAGACGACGGGATCCTCGCTACCACGGCGTGAAAATCCGTACGCCCGTACCCTCCAATTGGGATCGAACACAACTTGAAACTGCTCAAGGGCGATGCCCGCCCTGTTGAGGGTCATCGTCGGGGAATAGGGAAGAACAATCCGTGCAAGGGCACCGAAATCCATCGCTGCGGACTTGGTGTCACTCCAATTATAGAGCGCGACGAATCCCGCGTCGGCCTCGGAGACATCGTCCGGGGCGCCGATGACGGAGACCAGATCGGACAGGCTTGTCTGCCCGATGCGGACAAACTGCACTTGCTCATTCGCAATGGTTTCGTTGTAGGTGACTCGGCGGACACTGCACGCCGCAGACAGCAGCGTCATGCACAGGGTGCCACAAAGTAGATAGCTCAGAGATGTGCTGGCTGGCATCTTACTCGCCAAACGGCCACAGCTTGAAACGTGTGCGCGCAGTGCGGTTTCCATAGACTATTTCTTCTACGACCCCATCGCGCGAGAAGAATACATAGAGATTATCGCTCTTGACGTCCATGCGGATGAAGTTGATCAGCAACAGAAATAGCGCGGGAGACTTTCCGTCATAATAGTAATATTGAAAGATCTCACGATCGTTGCCGCGCACAATCCGGTCTGGGGCGCCGATCGACGCCACCACTTCCCTCATCGTGGTGGTTCCCTTCTCGATTCGAGCGACGGCGTCTTCTTGTATCGGTTCTCCAATGTTGGCTCGCGTTACCATGCAACCTTGCAAAAGGCACAGGAACAGCAGCATCAGGGGGAAAAATCTGACGGTCATGGATGGTCCTCCGCATTCAGGACTGGTTCGTGTTAGGCACTAGCACGAAATCCTGCTCGTACACCGTGTACCCCGATGGGAGCAGCCCGACGCGCTCATAGACGGTTTGCGCCGTCCGATTGTCCCGTTCCACATACAGCCTGATCCCGCAAACCCGCGGGTGGGCCTTGGCTTTGGCCACAAGATGGTCGTGCATCGCCCGATAGACACCTCGGCGGCGCCAGGCCGGATCGACGTAGACGCTCTGCACCCACCAGAAGACGCCGTTGCGCCAATCACTCCATTCAAAGGTCACCATCAATTGCCCGACCAGCTGTGCGCGTGCTGCTTCAGGCAGTTGGGCGACCATGAAAAAGCCGTGCTCAGGAGCCGCTAACAATGAACAGGTTCCCTCGTGAAGCCGGGTCCGATCGAGCCGGCGACCCTCGGTTTCGAGCGCCATGGCTGCACTGAACGCGACGAGCGACTCCACATCCTCCCAGTCGGCTGCTCTGACGAGTATTCGATCCGGCATGGACACACAGGCTACGGGAGCGATTGCGGCGCTTCCAGCCATCCAGCCCTCGGCTTATACAATCCCGCTGAGAACTCCATCTTCATGGCATCTTCCGGGGCAAGACTGATCGGGTGCAGGTCCTGCTCCGGAACGAAGGCGAGAAAGCCGGTAAAGGGATGGATGGCCGTCGGCACGAATACCATGCAGAGTGTGGTGGACGGCGCGACCTGAATCATGGGCGGAGCCGCTCCCATCACAAAGCCCAAGGCCCAGCATCCGTCGCGTGGAAACGGAAAGGCAACGACCGTACTGCGGCCGAACCGGGATCGATAATTCAGGACATCGGTCATGCCCTTTAACGTGAGATAGATACTCTGCACCAGCGGAATCTGCTCGATGCGCTGTTCAAGGCGTATCATCAGGCGTTGACCAATGACTTGATTGGCCACGACCCCGACAAAGATCAGGATCAGCATCAAGAGCAGCAGACCGAGACCGGGGATCGGGTCGGAGATATGCCTGCCGACGAGGTTGTCCAATGTCTTGAAGAGGGTGGAGAGAATCAAGAGCGTAGCCCATGCCGGGACCAGGACAAAAAGGCCCGCGATACACAATCTCCAGAACGCCTTGATCATGAGGATATGGCCCGGTCGTGAGAGTCTGGTGGATCAGTGTAGCAGAATTCCCGTGGTAATGGGACAACCGCTGGGATCACTTGCGCTCCGGTTATCCTTGCCTTATCATCCTGAGCCATAGGCTGATGTGACCGCCTCGCAGCGCCGGTGAAGGGATGGGAGGGTTCGACTCCATGAGCATTGATAACGATCTTCTTGCGATTCTCTGTTGCCCGGAGACAAAACAGCCCGTTCGTCTGGCAGATCCGTTACTGGTGAAAAAGCTGAACGAGGCAGTGACACGCGGGGGTCTTACAAACAGGGGGGAAAAACCCGTGTCGGAACAGCTTGACGGCGGCCTCATCCGTGCGGACCAAAAGATTCTGTACCCCATCCGCGAGAATATTCCAGTCATGCTGATCGAGGAAGGCATTCCCCTCGAACAGGTAATCTGAAGCACGGTTCCCGCTCTTCCGCTCTCCTGCGCCTTTTCCATTGTGTGAGTGTTGTGAGCGAGCCGACTCGACGGCGTGCGAGGGGACTGCTCGTGCGGCGCTGCCGGCAGAGCAGTCTATGGCTCGCAGATCTGAACGTTGCTCTGCCCGCTGTCGGTCTTTGATCCTGTGGAGGTGCCACAGTGCATGCAAAGGTATTCGTACAGGTTACCGGTTGACAGGATGAGCAACAAGCGCTCTCTCGTCGGGGTGGCCACCCGACAGCGGGGGCAATACAAGAGCGACGCATTGAGCGATTTGAATTGCTCCGGTGTGTCCTGTGAGGCTGTCTGGGGCCGCCTTACTGGAGCCCGTCGGATGCCTGGCACCCACGGGGGTGATAAAGGTTTTCGCGGGGACTGGGGCATGCAGGATTTTATGGATGAACGGGTCGGTCGGTCAAGCGTTCGGCCCTCTTGTCCTTTGCAAGGGTCTACTCACGCGCATATCCTCAGTTCCGGCTCTACGCATCCAGAGGTGAGGATTCGGGTTCCCGCCCCTTTCGTGCCATCCTCCAGATCCATCGGCTGAGCTGCACCATAGCATAGAATGCGACACCGCTGAGTAAGCCGTAGAGCCCAGCTCGACTCCATGGCCACAGCTCCGGTGCGTGAAGGATGAAGGCCAGGGCGATATGGCCGCCGACACCAAGACAGAGGGCGAAGATGATCCACTCCCTGATCAACGGCATCGGTACGATCCTGTGGAGGCGTCGAAGAGATGCGACCTCTCGGCCGGACGGGGGGCTCCACTAGACGGTTGTCTTCGCGGACTCGATCTCTGTTGCCGTGATGAGGCTGGAAAGATAATCAGCGACAAAATTGAGGGCTTCCTCCCGACCATCGGCCCGTCGCCCTTTCTCGCGCCGTTGCACCGAGAGCTCATGCTCGAGATCCGACTTGACTTCACTTAACACACGCTGCAGGGAGGATGACGTGAGATTGGCGTCCATGTCCTCGAGTTCTTGACATCGATCGAGCACCCAATTGAGCCCCTCGATTCGTCCCGCATAGTGTTCTTGCTCAGCCGTATCGATGCGCGCCATGGCGGTCGCAAACGTTTGGGCTTCGTACACCAGATTATAAAAGCTCGTGACAGCTCGCTGCAGGGATGGATTCATGATGCTCCTTGTATCCTATACAGACCTTTCAATTATACATTAGATTAGCGGGGGGACAAGGAGTATTTTCAAGTCTTAGGTAAAAAGCAGGGCATGGAATTCGTTCATGAATCCATAATACAGGGGGGCGAAGTCCTTCAAACTTCCCGGGCTCGTTTCCTTCAGGCGCTTGAAGAAGGCGACCTGAGCCTTGGGGTCGAT
>JBQTIO010000153.1:0-7379 GCA_052388075.1 Nitrospiraceae bacterium | reverse complement strand
GCCTCGCGCGCGGCGCGGATTATACGGGGGGCCGATTTCTTTGACAACCTCGGGGGCAGTTACTATAATGAACCGATTTTTCAGAAATGAGCCAGGATTTGCAAAGCCTTATACGCAATTTCTCAATTATTGCCCATATCGATCACGGCAAATCAACCCTCGCTGACCGGTTCTTAGAAGCTACTGGCGCAGTCACCGCTCGAGAGGCCAAGGATCAGATCCTCGATGCCATGGACCTTGAGCGGGAACGCGGCATTACGATCAAGGCCCATGCGGTGGCCATCCGGTACAAGGCCCGGGATGGGAAGACGTATGCCCTGCATTTGATCGATACGCCGGGACACGTGGACTTCACCTATGAAGTGTCCCGGAGCCTGGCGGCCTGTGAAGGGGCGCTCTTGCTGGTGGATGCCACCCAGGGAGTTCAGGCTCAGACCATTGCCAATGTGAACCTGGCGATGGCCAACCATCTCACCATCATTCCAGTCATCAACAAGATCGATCTCGCGAGCGCGGATGTGGAGGGGACGAAGCATTCAATCTCGGAGGTGCTGCAACTCGACGCCAGTAATGCCATGCCCATCAGTGCCAAGGAGGGCAAAGGCGTGGCGGAAGTGCTCGAAGCGATCATCGAGCGTGTGCCGCCCCCGTCGGGCGATCCAGATGCCCCGTTGAAGGCGCTCATCTTCGATTCCTGGTTTGATAACTATCAAGGGGTGATCGTACTGATTCGAGTGGTCGACGGCGCGGTCCGTCCGGGGATGAAGATCAAAGTGATGTCCAATGACAAGACATTCGAAGTAATGGAAGTCGGACAATTTACGCCGAAGCGGGCGAAAACTTCTCACCTGCTGACCGGAGAGGTCGGCTATGTCTGCGCGAATATGCGGGAGGTGGCGGATGTCAAGATCGGCGACACGCTGACCGATGCGATTCAACCCACGGGGACACCGTTTCCGGGATACAAGGAAGTCAAGCCCCTGGTCTTCTGCGGGCTCTACTCGACCGACACGGCGAAGTACGAGGACCTCCGCGACGCCCTCGTCAAGCTCCGGTTGAACGATTCGTCGTTTGTGTATGAGCCAGAGACCTCGCTCGCACTCGGTTTCGGTTTCCGTTGCGGCTTCCTGGGTCTGCTGCACATGGAAATCATCCAGGAGCGGCTGGAGCGGGAATACGGCCTGACGCTGATTACCACGGCGCCCACGGTCGTCTATCACGTGACCACAACGAAGGGTGACCGGGTGGAGATCGATAACCCGGCGGAATTGCCTCCACCCAACGACATTGCGGCGTTCGAGGAACCGTTCATCCTGGCCACCGTGATCACGCCGGAACGATACATGGGGGCTATCCTGCACCTCTGTCAGGAGCGGCGCGGCATTCAGCGGAGCATGCAGTTTCTCGATCCCACGCGCGTCGTGATCAGTTACGAACTGCCGCTCAACGAAGTCATCCTGGATTTTTACGACAAGCTCAAGTCCCGGACGCAGGGCTACGCGTCGCTGGACTACGAGTTGCTGGGATATCGGGAGTCCGATCTCGTCAAGATCGACATTCTGCTCAATGGTGAAGCGGTGGACGCCCTGTCCTTCATCACCCATAAAGAGCGGGCCTACCATCGCGGGCGGCAAATAGCGGAAAAGATGAAAGAACTGATTCCGCGCCAGATGTTCGAGATCGCTATTCAGGCGGCGATCGGCAACAAGGTTATCGCGAGGGAGACCATCGGCGCGATGAAAAAAAATGTGACGGCAAAATGCTACGGCGGCGATATCACGCGCAAACGGAAACTGCTTGAGAAGCAGAAGGAAGGGAAAAAGCGCATGAAGGCCGTCGGGAGCGTGGAGGTGCCGCAGGAAGCGTTCCTGGCGATCTTGAAAGTTGGTGAGGAATGAGTCTGGATCCGAACCGCACCAACCTTGAAAAAGTGTCCGGGTCACCCGGGGGAGGAGAACCGGCGTCGGTGTCCGGAGCCAAGCTCTCGACCCGCAGCGGGGATCAGGCCGGGCGGAAATCGGTGGTTCGGGAATATGCGGAAGCGATCGTCGTGGCGATGCTGCTGGCGTTTGCGATCCGCGTGTTTGTGGTGCAGGCCTTCAAGATTCCGTCCGGATCGATGATTCCGACACTGCTGATCGGCGACCATATCTTGGTGAGCAAGCTTTCGTACGGCCTCCAGTGGCCGACAGATTGCAAACTCCAGTGGACGTTCCCGCCCGTCAGCTGTTACACGTCCACGACCGTGATCGCGTTTGGAAAGCCGCAACAGGGCGATATCATCGTGTTCCGGTTTCCAGAGGACGAAGAAAAGGATTTCATCAAGCGTATTGTCGGACTTCCTGGCGATACCGTGCAGCTGCGCAACAAGGTGGTGTTCGTCAACAACGAGCCATTGGACGACAAGACCTTTACACAGCGCGTGGATCCCGGCATCATTGACGGTACGATCAATCCCCGCGATAATTTCGGTCCGGTGACAGTTCCGCAAGGTTTGTATTTCGTGATGGGTGACAATCGCGATCAGAGCCTCGATAGCCGGTTTTGGGGGTACGTGCGCGAAGAAAAAATCCGCGGCAAGGCGTTTCGGGTCTATTGGTCATGGAACGGGCAGGGGAATTTGACGGAGTGGGTCCGATGGGAACGATTCGGCAAGGCGATACGGTGAGAAAGAACGCGAGCGGGGCGGTGGTCTCTGAGGAACCGAACGGGCGGAGTCAGCCGACGTCGGCCAAAGCGCTCCGGCAGCATATTCAGCGGTTTCCGCAGACGTCCGTCCTGGTCGTCGGAGACCTGATCCTCGATCACTATGTGATGGGGCGCGTCAGCCGGATTTCTCCGGAGGCACCGGTGCCGGTCGTGCACGTCGAATCAGAGTCCCTGAGACTCGGCGGCGCGGCCAACGTCTTCAACAATATCCTGGCTCTGGGGGGGAAGGCCGACCTCTGCGGTGTCATCGGTACGGATGAAAGCGGGCGGCTTTTGATGAAGGAACTCGGCAATAAGCGATCCGGCCGAGGCGGCGTGGTCATCGACCATGATCGTCCCACGACCAAGAAAAGCCGGATCATCGCCCATAACCAGCAAATCGTCCGATATGACGTCGAAGGGCGAAGCGAATTGAAACCGCCCCTGCAGCGGAGAATTCTGCAGTATGTAGAGTCACGACTGCGTGAACTGTCCTGCGTGGTGGTGTCCGACTATGCCAAGGGGGTCGTGACCGCGACGTTGATGTCCGAAATCACCCGATTGGCCGCCCTGCGCGGGGTTCCTGTCATTGTGGATCCGAAAGTCGAACATTTCAGTTTCTACAAAGGGGTCACCGTGATTACGCCCAACCATCTCGAAGCGACTCAGGCCGCCGGGGTGCATGGCGACGATGACCAGGCGATCAATGAGGCCGGTGCGATGATCCGTCAGCGGCTGGGTTGCCAGTCGGTGCTGATTACACGCGGGGAAAAGGGTATGAGTTTGTATGAAGGCGACGGGGCGTCCTGGCATCTGCCTACCCGGGCCCGGCAGGTCTATGACGTCACCGGAGCCGGCGACACGGTCATCGGCACATTGGCGCTGGCGCTCTCAACCGGCGCGAGCGTGAAGACCGGAGCCATGTTGGCGAATTGCGCGGCCGGTATCGTTGTAGGCATGGTAGGGACCGCGACGGTGACTCCCAAACAGTTGTCTGAGGCGCTGGGGAATGAGTAAGCATTCGCGTTCGGTCACGGTCGTCATTCCGGCTCGATACGAGTCGACCCGTTTTCCCGGGAAGCCGCTGGTCAGCCTCAACGGCAAGCCCATGATCCAGCACGTGTACGAAAAGGCCGTGTCCTGTCGCCTCGTGTCGGACGTGTTGGTCGCGACCGACGATGATCGTGTCAAACAGGCCGTCGAACAGTTCGGCGGGCGCGTCGTCATGGTGGCCGGAAACTACCGTTCGGGAACCGACCGGGTGGCGGCCGTGGCGCACATGTTGGCGGGTGAGTTTTTCGTGGATCTGCAGGGCGATGAAATTCCGTTGAACCAGGAGTTGCTGTCCGATCTCATTGAGCCCTTCATCCGGGGCGGCGCTGAGATGGGGACCTTGAAGCGCGTGATGAATTCGACGGAGGACCTACACAATCCGTCTGTGGTCAAAGTGGTGACCGATACCCAGGGCTACGCCCTCTATTTCTCACGGGCTCCGATTCCGTTGGTCCGGGATGATCCGGATCGCCGGGTCGTCGGGGGCCTGCACTACGTCCATCTGGGGCTGTACATGTATACGAAAGAAACCCTCTTGCGGTTTGCGGCGTTGCCGACCAGCCCCCTGGAACATGCGGAAAAGCTTGAGCAGCTCCGGGCCTTGGAGAACGGAATCCGCATCCGGGTCTGGCCAACCGAACATGCCTCCCTGCGGGTCGACCGACAGGAGGATATTACGGGCGTGGCCGAGAAAATCCAGCAGTACGATGCCCTCAAGCGTGAATGGGACATGAGAGGGGCGGCATTGGGGCGATGAGGCTGCCATACGGATCAGAGTGGTTCGAAGACCGTCGGAGAGGGCAACCATGAGCAAATTTATTTTTGTGACGGGTGGAGTCGTCTCGTCGCTTGGGAAAGGATTGGCCTCGGCGTCGATCGGGAATCTCCTCGAGAGCCGAGGCTTGAAGATCACCTTTCTGAAGCTCGATCCCTACATCAACGTGGATCCGGGCACGATGAACCCCTACCAGCACGGGGAGGTGTATGTTACGGACGACGGCGCCGAGACCGATCTCGACCTCGGCCATTACGAACGCTTCACCTCGCTGTCGTTGACGAGGGAAAGCAATTATACGACCGGCCGGATCTATCATTCGGTCATCACGAAAGAACGCCGAGGGGACTATCTCGGCGGGACGGTGCAGGTGGTGCCCCATGTGACGGACGAGATCAAACAAGCCATCATGCGCATTTCCAAGGGCATGGATGTCACGATCGTGGAAATCGGCGGCACGGTGGGCGATATTGAGAGCTTGCCGTTTCTCGAAGCCATTCGCCAGATGCCCTACGACGTCGGTCGGGAGAACGTGTTGTACGTCCATCTGACGCTCGTGCCCTACATCGGCGCGGCCGGTGAGTTGAAGACCAAGCCGACGCAACATTCGGTCAATAAATTACGCGAGATCGGCATCCAGCCCAATATTCTCCTCTGCCGCACGGACCGGTATCTTCCCCCGGAGCTCAAGGGGAAGATCGCCATGTTCTGCAACGTCGAGAAGGACGCGGTCATTACCGCCAAAGACGTCGATACGATCTACGAAGTACCGATCGTGTTCCGGAAGGAGGGGTTGGACGAACTTATCGTGCGGCAGCTTCACCTGGAGACCGGTCAGCCGAATCTTCGCGAGTGGGATGAGATGGTGCAGAAGATCAAGCGTCCGAAGCATGAGATCGCGATGGCGCTGGTGGGGAAATATGTCGGGCTGAAGGAGTGCTATAAGAGTCTCGCGGAAGCGCTGGTTCATGGGGGAATCGATCACGAAACCAAGGTCAACGTCAACTGGATCGAATCCGAAGATGTCGAGCGGCAGGGCGCGGAGCGGATTCTGCGCGAGGCCGACGGCATTCTGATTCCCGGTGGGTTCGGTGCGCGAGGGATTGAGGGGAAGATTGCGACGATCACATACGCGCGGGAACACCAGGTGCCGTTCCTCGGACTCTGCCTGGGTATGCAGTGCGCGGCGATCGAGTTTGCCCGCAATGTGGCGGGATTGACCGGCGCCAACAGCTCGGAGTTCGACGAGCGCTCGCCTCATCCGGTCATTCATTTGATGCCCGATCAGCATGGAATAAACGACAAGGGCGGAACAATGCGCCTGGGGTCATACCTCTGCAGGCTCGGCGAAGGCACGCTCGCCCAGAAGATGTACGGGTTGAGCGAGGTCCGGGAACGCCACCGGCATCGCTACGAATTCAACAACGCCTATCGGGAGCAGCTGACGGCGAAAGGGCTGGTGTTGAGCGGGTTGTCTCCGGACGGCCGATTGGTCGAAATCGTCGAGTTGAAGAATCATCCCTGGTTCCTGGGTACCCAGTTCCATCCGGAATACAGCTCGCGGCCGCATCGCCCGCATCCGCTGTTCAGCGGTTTTGTCGGAGCAGCGCTGCGAAAGAAGGTTGGGCACTAGATGGCGTACGAGGTTCAGATTGGTTCATTCAAGGCCGGCGGCGGCCACCGGCCTTTTCTCATCGCGGGTCCCTGCGTCATTGAGAGCGAGCAGGTCGTGATGGATACGGCGGGGAGCATCGCCGAGATCGCCAAGTCGCTGGGAATTCCCTACGTGTTCAAGTCGTCGTTCGACAAGGCCAACCGGACATCCCTCACCTCCTTCCGTGGCCCCGGCATCGAGAAGGGCCTCGAGGTACTCAAGAAGGTGAGGGACCGGTTGGGGGTTCCCGTCCTGACCGACGTGCATACGGAAGAACAGGCGACGGCGGCAGGCAAGGTCATCGATGTGCTCCAGATTCCCGCGTTCCTGTGCCGGCAGACCGACCTTTTGGTCGCCGCCGCGCGCACCGGCCGGGTCGTAAACGTGAAGAAGGGCCAGTTTCTGGCGCCCTGGGAAATGGGGAATGTCGCCGAGAAGGTCGTGGCCGCCGGAAATCCGAACGTGCTCCTCACCGAGCGCGGCACGAGCTTCGGCTATAACACGCTCGTGAGCGACTTCCGCGCGATCCCCATCATGAAAAATTTCGGCTATCCGGTCGTGTTCGACGCGACTCACTCGGTCCAACAGCCCGGCGGCCTCGGCAAGAGCTCGGGCGGCCAGCGCGAATTCGTGCCCGTCCTCGCCCAAGCCGGCGTCGTGGCCGGCGCCGACGGCGTGTTCATGGAAGTGCATGAGCGCCCCGACCGCGCGCCCTCGGACGGCCCCAACATGGTTCCTTTGCGCGAGCTCGAGGCGCTTCTCGTGCGCCTGGCCAAGCTCGCCCGGATCGTCAGAAATGGCTAACTCCCCGTCGCGCGGCCTTCGCTGCGCCAAGGAAGTCGTCCGCACGGAGCGCGACGCGCTCACGCGCCTCCTCTCGCGCATCGATAAAAATTTCAACAAAGCCTGCGACATCATCCTTAAGTCTAAGGGCCGCCTCGTCATCACCGGCATGGGCAAGCCCGGCTTCATCGCCCAGAAAATTTCCGCGACGCTGTCCTCGACGGGCACGCCGTCGCTTTTCCTGCACCCGGCCGACGCGCTCCACGGCGACCTCGGCCGCGTCACCAAAGACGACGTGATCGTCGCGTTCTCCAATAGCGGGCAGACGGAAGAGATCGTGCGCCTTTTGCCCGTGATCCGGAAAATCGGCGTGAAGCTCATCGCGGTCACCGGAAACCCCGATTCCGCGCTGGCCCATGCCGGTGA
>JBQTIO010000152.1:0-3487 GCA_052388075.1 Nitrospiraceae bacterium | reverse complement strand
GATAGCCTGGCTTCGTTGCGATACCGGGAACAGCGAGAGATCCAGGATCCGTTGACGCACGTCAGGCTTCCGACGATGGATAAAATCGGCCAGGTAGGTGATCCCGATCGGATAGACCTTCTTGCATGGGAGGAAAATGTAGAGGACTGAATTCATGGTCTTAAAGTCGTCAAGCCTGAACGTCGTAAGGTCGAAAGTCTTGAGACCCGATGACTTTCGACTTTCTAGACTTTACGACGATCATTTTGTTGCTACATGAATGGCCACGATTCCGCCGGTCAGGTTCTGGTATGACACTTCTCGGAAGCCGGCCTCCCTGAGGATGTGACAGAGCCGTTCTTGATCGGGGAAGGTGCGGATCGAGGCAGGCAGGTATTCATAGACGCCGGTGTGGTCGCCCGCCACTTTGGTGCCGATCCAGGGCAGGAGCGTGAAGGAATACCAGTCATACAGGGAGAGCAGCCACTTTTTCACCGGCCGTGAGAATTCCAAACAGACGAAGCGCCCGCCTGGCTTAAGGACGCGCCGGATTTCCATGAACGCCTGCGCCAGGTTTCCGACGTTGCGCATGCAGAAGCCGGTCGTCACTGCGTCAAAGGTGTCGTCGGCGAACCCCAAATGCTCGGCGTTCGCCTGTAGACAGGAAATCTTCCCTGAGAGGCCTTTGCCGGTGACCTTCCTGAGCCCTTCGGCGAGCATGGCGCGATTGAGGTCGGAGGCCACGACGTGGCCTTGGACGCCCATTCGGGGTTCGACCAACAACGCGAGGTCGGCGGTGCCAGATCCCACATCGAGTGCCGTGCCCCGTTCAACCGGATCGATGAAGGAGGCGGCGATCTTCTTCCACCGATAATGGAGCCCGAAGCTCAAGAGCGTATTATTGAGGTCGTAGCAGCCGGCAATGGAGGTGAACATCCGCTGCACGGCTTGCTCGCGCGCCGATCCGGACCAGGTAGACACGGCCTGCGCCGGAACAGGCGATTCCTGCGTCACGGGTGGTTGTTCAGCTCGTACCATGCCAGGGTCGTAGCACCGGCTTCGAGGTGGTGTCAAGCCGGACTGTCCGCGGTCGAATGAAATGCAGGTCATCAACGAGATGATTTCTTGGCCGCCGCCAGGCGCTCTACAATCGCGGGGATCGCTTCGGTGAGTTTTCGGTGCTCGGTGGGATGTCGCTGGCCCAATAGCCGCATGGGAGCGATGATCTGCTTCACCCAGTTCGTGCCCCGTTGTTCAAGGTCTTCCCAGGCCAACTGCAAGTCCCCCGGACGGTCCTCCGCCAGGACTGAAAAGATCTGTGCGGCCTGTTCCAGATCTTTTCCGGCCTTACCGTGCGCGGCGGCACCGCGGGATTGCGACACAATCAACTTATGAAACGCAAACCGGGCCGGATTCGGGACATTGACTAACACGCCGCCGCCGTTAATCAGGGCACCTGTCTCGTAATGAATAACGAGATAGTCCAGAAACGGTAAGGGTTGGGCGGCCACGTTGAACCGGCCGATCACGATGGGAGAATGTTCCGCCGACTTCCGAGCAGGGGTGAGAAGATCCACGCGGAGCGCCGACCCGCGCACTTTGAATGAGGTTGAGGGATGTTTCGGATCGAGGGATGGGACAGGCAGGAATCCCATTTCCAGGGACTCCAAAGTCTTCGGAACATCCGCTTGAAGGTTTGGCACTGCAATCTGCAGTCCGGACGCGCCGGCGATGTCAATGTCCTGGGTTTTGACCGCATGGTGAGTCCAGCGGACTCCCAGCAGGTTTCCCAATACGGTGAAGGCGTGGGTTCCGACCAACACCCCTCCCAAGTGAAAGACACCGCTCTCTGCAAACGCCTTTAACACCCTGCCCGAGGCGGAATCGGTTACGAGCGTACCCCCGGCCCGGAGTTGCGCACAGAGGCGCTGGATGTGGACCGCGTCGGTTTGGAAGCGCTTCTTCTCTTCCTGAAAACGTGCCACGACCTTCTCGAGCACGGGGGTTCGCTTCCCGACGTATCGTTGGCGCAGGACACCGCCGGGATCGGAATGTTGGAAGTAGTAGTAGGTTTCACCCTTGACAGTTTTCGTGACAAAACAGCCGGGGACCCGGCCGATAGAACGGTGGGCCTCTATGGCGGTGAGTTGTTCCAGCAACTCAGCGTACAAGGTCTGGGTTTCGAGGGGCAGGCGCTCCATGGCTTTTTAGAGAGTTCAGTTATACGTAGGATAGCCTGAATCTACGTATAACGCAAGAAGACGTGAGTGCAATCCAGGGGCTGACTGCTCGCGCGCCGGCCCGGACCAGGTCGAAATCGCCTGTGCCGAAGTGGGCGTCTGGCGTTGGTCCTGCACCGGTTCCTCCACCGACAACATGTCCAGCGTGGTGACACCCGCTTCGAGGCACTGTCAAGCCGGACCTCTCATTGACATCATCGACCTTGCCAAGTAGCCTGTCGCTGCACTTTCACAAGGGCTCCGACAGCCAAGATGACGGCGCAGACGAACGGCACGGACAAATCGCTGGAATCCTGGATTTGGGATGCAGCCTGTTCGATTCGGGGCGCGAAGGATGCGCCGAAGTATAAAGATTACATCCTGCCGCTGATCTTTGCGAAGCGGTTGTGCGATGTGTTTGACGATGAGCTGAACCGTATCGCGAAAGAGGTCGGCTCGCGCGCCAAAGCCTTCAAGCTGGTCAAACACGACAAGAAACTCGTCCGCTTCTACCTGCCGCTGAAGCCTGACAACCCAGACGAGCCGGTCTGGTCCATCATCCGCAAGCTGGCCGACAAGATCGGCGAGCAACTGACGACGCACCTTCGGGCCATTGCCGACGAGAACCCGCTACTCAAGGGAATCATCGATCGGGTGGACTTCAACGCTACCACTCACGGCGTGCGCGATCTGGCGGACGACCGGCTCAGCAATCTCATCGAGCGCATCAGCGAGAAGCGGCTCGGTCTGGCCGACGTGGAGCCGGACATCATCGGGCGCAGCTATGAATATCTCATCCGCAAGTTTGCCGAAGGGAGTGTCTCAAGCGCAGGCGAGTTCTATACGCCGGCCGAGGTCGGCATGGTCATGGCGAGGATCATGGACCCGGAACCGGGCATGGAAATCTACGACCCCTGCTGTGGATCAGCCGGTCTGCTCATCAAGAGCGAGCTGGTGCTGGACGAAAAGATGAGCCTCCGATCGAAAAAGAACTACGCGCCGCTCAAACTCTACGGCCAGGAGTACACGCCTGAAAACTGGGCGATGGCCAACATGAACATGATCATCCATGACATGGAAGGCGAGATCGAGATCGGGGATACGTTCAAGAACCCGAAGTTCCGCAAGGGGAACCGCCTCCGGACCTTCGATCGGGTTGTGACCAATCCGATGTGGAATCAGGATTGGTGGACCGAGAAGGACTATGACGCCGACGAACTCGATCGCTTTCCAAAAGGCGCGGGCTTCCCCGGCCGCAAGGCGGACTGGGGCTGGGTCCAGATCGTGCT
>JBQTIO010000151.1:0-2316 GCA_052388075.1 Nitrospiraceae bacterium | reverse complement strand
TTGGGTGCACGATGGGCTCCGGTTCAGGTTGTAGTGGCTGTTGTGGCCGGCTGGCCTGAGACACGTCTTTCTTCGCAGGCTGAGGCTCCAACGCGACAGGAGCAGCCGGTTTCGGAGGCGCAAGCGGTACCGCTGTTGCAATCGGAGCTGGTGGAGTCGGCGATGGCGCCGAGTCGTGTGTGGCGGAGATCGGGGGCTCCGGCTTATGCGACGGGGCCGGGGTAAGCGGAGGAGCCGGAGGTGAACTTGGTACGACAGAGACAGAAGCCACACTGAGATTCGTCGTCATGGCAACAGCCACCGGTGGTGGCGCGATCGGCCCTGTCGGCGCTATGGCCACCTGGACGGTCGAAATCGATGCCGGCACTAACGTCAACGGTGGACTCGCAGGCATTGATGGAGCCGGAGGCACTGTTGGGATCTGTTGGAACGGTGGCCCTCCCTGCAACTCAAGTTTTTTCTGGTCCAGTGTGGCGATCAGGGACTTGATCACGGCAACACTCTGCCGTGTCTCATCGGGGCTGCCCATGAGAAGTCTGTGATGGCGATGCGCTTGGAACTCCGGGGATTTTTCGCCGAATGTGCGGCGAATACATTCACGAAACTGCAACTCTGTTCTCGCCCTCGCTGCATCGATATAAGGGAAGCCTTCTCGGCCAAGATCTTCCACCTGCGAAAGAAATTCCTTGAGCGCTGCTGCGCCGCGAGAGAGTTCGTCGATCGCAGCGGCAATGGCCGCTTTGGAGCGCGCACGGGGCTGTTCCGATAATTTTGCTCGTGCCATAGAGTGTGGGGAAAGTGTAGCCTAGCCTTCGCAACGCGGCAAGAAAACACGGGAAAACAAACAGAGGTACTGTGGGCAAGCGCCGCAGAATAGAGGGCTTTTTGCGGACAATGGTGATAGGAACAAACTGTGCGGGTTGGTGCCCCCGATACGAATTGAACGTACGACAAACGGTTTAGGAACCCGCTGCTCTATCCAACTGAGCTACGGGGGCGTGGAAGCTACGATACTGTAGGGATCGAGGAAAGTCTAGCTGGGAATGCGGTCGCAGCCTCCAGCCTCCGAAGAGGACTCAGCGATGCTTCACCTGGGATCGGAAAGATCGTGGTTTCCATGACTTGGAAGGTGAGGTTAGCCATACCATCGAACTACTTGTTTGTCGATCGACTTGATAGCGGAGTCGTCGTAGGAGAGCGGAGCCGCTGCGAGCACAGCATGGACCAGCTCTATCAAGGTCTCAACGGAAAATGGTTTCTGGAGAAAGGGCACCTGATCAGTGATGAGTCGATATGCTGTGCGCTCTTGTTCCGATAGGCTCGACATCAGGATCACGCGGAATGTCTTCTTCATGGCCAGGGTGCGTTGGATGACGTCATGACCATGGACCCGCGGATACGGATTTTCGGTGGAGGTATATTGAAGGCCAGGCGGAGGCAGCATTAGATCGGTCAGCAGCAGGTCGATCGGCTTTTGGTGGGTGGCCAAGATCTTCAAGGATTCTGAACTGCCTTCTGCCTCGAGGACTGTAAACCCTTTAGCACGAAGTGTCTTGGTACAGATCAACCGCGTTGAAGGGTCGTCGTCGTCGACCAGGATCGTTTTCGCTAGGGATGGGTGCGTCGGTGCCTGTGTGTCCATTAAGTAAGACCTCCTGGCTCGGACGGATACCGGACTATCTGAGCCGATCGTCGTGTCTACATGTAGACGATACTCTAGTTCTGTATCGGTCTGAGTCTTAGAAACTTAAATGAGGAGATTTAGGAGGATGCTGGGAAAGTCGCTTTTCTCACCCGCCCAACCCCGGCGCGCCGAGACGCGCCTTTCACCAGGCAGCGTTCTCGAAGCCCGTGAAGCGTACCTCGTGAAGCGGCGTACTCCAGTTTCTCGGCTCTCACCGATATGGCGCGCGAGGATGGATCGGAGTGGCCACGTCGAGATGAGGGGGCAAAGACCGACAGGCACCTAACGTACGGCGGGTGTCTTCTCCGTTTTGGCAGCCAAGAGGTCGTTCTTGATAGGGATCTGCGTGAGCAGGTCTGCGCGAATGTGGAAAATACCTTGGATGCGTAGCCCCATGGCGTAGGCCAGTCCGTTGGCATGGCTCCCGATCGAGAGTTTCCCTGCGATCTTCCCATCCCTTCCTGTGGCAATAAATTCTGCTGCCGGTGTCACGAGGCCGTAGGGCGCCAACGGCCCGGCCTGTTTGATCACCCGTTCCTCGGCTGGGACATTGGCAACACGGCTGACAAACAAGTCGGTGGCCTGTTGGTCCAATTTCTCAGTCGGCTGATCTTCCAAGACCCACTCGTTCT
>JBQTIO010000150.1:0-9855 GCA_052388075.1 Nitrospiraceae bacterium | reverse complement strand
CGAAGTTCCGTGAGCTCGCGGAAGCCTATGCCGTGCTCTCCGATGACACGAAGCGAAAAGAATACGATACGACCGGCCACGCCGGCGTGAGCGAACGATGGTCGACGGACGATCTCATGCGGGATTTCCAGTTCGGGGATTTCTTCGGAGGCCGCTTTGGCGATCTGTCGGGAATGTTCGGGGACCTGTTTGGTCGGCGGATGAGACCGGGAGCGGGTGCGTCGAGAGGGGTGGATCTCCGATACGACTTGGAATTGACTCTGGAAGAGGCCGCTCGCGGGGGAGAACGGGAGATCCACCTCACGCGATCAGAGCCATGTGCGGATTGTGGGGGCAGCGGGGCCAAAGCCGGCACGAAACCGCTGTCCTGTTCCGATTGTCGAGGCACCGGACAGAAGCAGGACGTGAAGATGAGGAAAGACGTACGGCTTGTGACCTTGACCACTTGCGTGCGTTGTCATGGACGGGGGCAGATCGTGGAATCTCCCTGTCCGCTCTGTCAGGCCAGCGGCTATCGATTTCTCCCGCACATCTTGAAGGTCAAGGTCCCGCCGGGAGTCGATGACGGCATGATGATTCGGTTGGCAGGCCAAGGAGAGGCGAACGCAAACGGCGGGCCGCCGGGGGATCTTCTCATCCGTCCACATGTCCGGCGCCATCCCACCTTCGAGCGACATGGCGACGACCTGTACATGGTTCAATCGGTGACCTTCCCTGATGCAGCGTTGGGCAGAAAGGTGCGCGTGGCGGGATTGGGGGGCGAGACGCTCCAAGTCATGATTCCGGCCGGAACCCAAAGTGGCACGGCACTTCGGTTGAATGGGAAGGGAATGCCCAAAGTCGGAGGGAAAGGGAAGGGCGATCTCTTTGTGGTGGTGGAGGTGCGGACACCGACCGATGTGTCGGATCGCGAGCGGGCGCTGCTGCAGGAACTGGCGAAGTTGCAGCAGTCGCAGCTACGTGAAGACGTCCTCAAAGACAAGAAACCTGGCCCACATACGGTTTGAGGGCACGACGGCTGGAGTATCTTATTACCGGAAGTATTGTGCCGAGGATCGACTCACATGAATCCGTCCATGAAAGACGGTCTGGTTCTCGGCATGACCCTGCTCGTTATTCATTCGTTTGCATCGTTCCTGGTATTTCTCTATTGCCACATCAGTACCGAAGGCCAAACCGTGTTCGCCTATTTTCTCTTCTTTGTCGTCGACGCCCCGACTGTTCCCTTGGTGTTTGAGATCGAAGGAAAGATCGGACTCCTCTCCAACCTTACCGACTCGTGGACTGACTTGTGGTATCACGGGCATCAAGGAGTCAACCTCAGAGCGTTTATTCTGACTGCCGTCTTTGGTGGACTGCATTGGTTTACGATCGGGAACCTGACGAGTCATGCGTTGGTGTGGATGCGTGCCCGATTCAAAAAACAACCGGCCTGACGATTCGTTCACGCCGATGGTCACTCACGGCGTCGCTGAATCTTGTTTCAAACGTTCGACTAAACCGATCAGCTCCCGGCAGGCAGACCCTTCCCTGCGTGCTTTCCGTGCGGTCACACCTAGACCCGAACCATCCATGCTTTCTCCAGGAACCATCCAAGGGGGGGGAATTCCCGTGGACGCGCTCCTCTGCTCCGCTCGCGTGACGTTTCTCCACGAGAGGATGCGGTGACATCATCATAGATTGTGTGTTGGAGTGCGGCATTCAGCTACAGGAGCTTCTGCAGCATTGCCGCGAAATACCTCATAGTCATGCCGGTGGCTGTGACGTTGCAGGCGCCTGAAGTCCTCATCTTCCATGAGTTTGGGCCTGTTGTTTCACGATCGAACCGTGGCGGCATCCAAGATGCACAGGGGACCTTCGCCTACGAGTCCTCTGTGTGAGTGTGGGGCAGACGAGTGAGAGCCAGCCGGATGACCTGCAGGGGGTACGATGACCGTTCTGCCGCAGAAAGGAGGGATTGGATCATGGAACCACGAACCACGAAAGAGCCGCGCAAGCGGAAGGGCGCTGAAGTCATCCGGAGTCAGGAACTGCCTGGGCCCGAGAAGGAGCCGGTCCACTGCCAACCGGTGTCTCCCTGTGACGATTTGCACGTCCGGATCGCCAGTCGCGCCTATGAGCTCCACGCCGAACGTGGCTATCGACAGGGCTATGCGCAGGACGATTGGCTGGAGGCCGAACGAGAAATCCTCGGGCTCGAATGCAATGCGTAACGAAAAGATCCGGCAGGGTGGTCCTGCCTGGTAACCACAAGAGGGAGGTACTACATGAGATGGAGATCGCCTCATATGCTCACCCTGGCGATGCTGTTGTTGGCGGCCGGAACCTTGACCACCGCCGGAGCGGCCTGCGCCGGCGAGACGAAGGCGAAGGTCGGTATGGCCGCGGCGGCCAAGGTAACGATCGACCAGGCGATCAAGACGGCGTCGGACAAAGTAGCGGGTAAGGTCATCGAAGCCGAGCTGGAAAAGAAACATGACAAGCTCGTGTGGGAAGTGGAGGTCGTTACGGCCGAGAGCAAGGTGATGGAGGTCCACATCGATGCTGAGACCGGCGCCGTGATCGACGTGGAAGAGGAAGGGGCCGGGGCGAAAAAAGAGCGGAAACAGGAACGAAAGCGCGAACAGAAAGGTTAAGCCGACCGGGGTGTTCAGGGCTGCTGGAAGCCTTCGAGTCACCATGCCAGAAGGGTCGCGGGGCTGTGCCCGGCTTGCACCCTCTTGTGAGGTTACCGGAGCTGGCGGACCTCTTCGTAGTGACTCGATACGACTTGGTTGATGGCCTCCCGAAGCTCTTCTCCTTCATAGCGCCGGTTGGCCACTTTTCGGAGACGTGAAGCGAGTCCTGCATCGCCGAGCGTCCATTCCGCCCATTTCACGAAATCCTCCCGACGATCGTGATACTCCAGACTCTCCAGGGGGAGCGTCGGAATCAGACGGGACAGTTCATACAGACTGGCGGCTTCGATGCCCAGGTGACCTTTCTCGGTACGAAACGAAAAGCGTTTGCCGGATGGGAGCGGGATATCGAGGTACTTATACAGATGGCGGACGTGGGGGACCCGGCGAATCGCCGGGCGCATACGGACGATGTCCCCACCACAGAGGAGGGCGCTTCCCATCGGGATTTGATCGAGCCGAGCGCCTTCCAGGCTGCACGCGGAACAGTGCGTGCGCAGGCAATCCCCTATCGCGTTGTCTGTAATGCGGGTCAGGAGCAGATGGTGGAGGGATGCGAGTACGGAGGTGCCGAGGCGGTCCGGGCGATAAGAGACAAAGGCCCATCCCCCCGTGTCGAGAACAGGACGCAGCAGCGAGGAGACTTCACTGCCTTCAAAGAGGAACTCCTGCGCCTCATCCAACACGATCCAATGGGGGCGGAACTTTCGTTCGCGCACGGGACGCAAGGTCCGTATCAGCTCGGTAAGGTAATGGCTGCGGAGAGTGACCGGATACTGGCTCAGATCGAGGGCGAGTGATACCCCTCCCTCCTCGATGAGCGAGACGACAGCGGAGGGTGAGGGAAGGGTTGCCCGGTCACCGCTGATCGAGACGAAGCGGGGCAGTACACGCAGCCCTCGAAAGTCTCCTTCAGGATCGATCAGGAGGACCTGGTACTCTTCGTGGTGGAGTCCTTCCGCAATCAGGCCGACCATCCATGACTTGCCGCTCCCTGAGTTGCCGAAAACCCCCAGATTGCGTCCAGCCAGACGTGCGGCGGGGATGCTGGTGGCCGAACCGGTCTCGGTCTGCCCGAGCAGAATCGGCCGTTGGCGTTTGAGCGGAATGTCGAGAAACTTGTGAGCCAGGGGGTATTCCTTGAGGATTTCCAGAACACCCTCTGGGCCAGGTGCCATGGTGACAAGATCGGACGTTTCGATGACGGCGGGAACGGCATCCGCTACCGCAATCGACAGCTCGGCAAGTGTCAACATGGACAGATCGTTCTCCGCGTCGCCGAATGCGGCCAGGTTTCTGGGAGACAAGCCGCAGAGGGTGAGGAGCCGTTCCAGCCCAGCCCCCTTCGTCGCGCCGGGCGGGAGCACCATCACGGCGCCTTTGTTGTATTCCAGCGACGTGCTACCCCCATGCGAGCTCAGCACCCGCCACAACGCCTGGTCGTGTGGTGTCCAGGTTGCGGCAATCGCGAGGCCCCGTTCGAACGGAATCTCTGATTCCTCGATGGTCTTCAGCAACCGCGCATCCAGATGGCCGAACGGGAGGTAGGTTTCTCCGCTCGCAGTGTGCGTAAGGACCGCGCCGTTTTCCCAGACAATGCCGGCAAAGAGATCTCCGAGCCTGCCCAATTGCACCGTCTCGAAGCGCCGCCCAGTGACAAGAAACAAGACGTAGCCGCTGGCGCGACATTGTTCCAGTGCCGTTTCCACCTCGGGGGGCACGTCACCGTTCACGGCAAGCGTGCCGTCGAAATCGAAGGCCATGACAAAACGATACATCTGAGCCTCCCTTGTATCCGTGGCAAGAACAGGACCATGCGAGGCCAACTTGTGGAACGCTGCAACTCATTGAAATCACCATGGGTTGAATGAAACTGTTGGCCTTGGGGTCGAACATCTGTGAGGAAATCCGCTACAAAGACCCCCTCTGTGATGTTGCTAAAGGGCACATGAATTCTCAGAACGGAGGCACTCGGAAACTCTTTCTATGGGGTTCGATACCCCAGCAGTGATCCGATGTCGGCGAGTTTGCTCTACAAACAATCGCATGACCTCGATCAGGAGACGGCTGAAAAGCGGTGGGCACTCCAATTGCTCCCTCGAATGACGGTGAACGATTCTTCCTTGGAGCGAGGCGTGTCGCATAAGGTGAACGTGGTAGGAGGGCGGAATCCCCTGTCGGCCGGTAAGGAACGGAGAAAGGAGGCTCCATGACAGTGTCTCGTCATGTGGCGGAAGCTGTAGGAAAACTGAAGGAAGCCGAGAGGCAGATCACGCTGGCGCGTGAGGGTCCCGCTACATGTGAGAGCCAGCGGGTCTGGCTTGAGGCGCTGACGGCATACTGTCAGGCCCTCGCGGATATCCAGACATATAACAATGAGTCAACTCACGAGAAGCTGCACGAGCTGGCGGGATTGGTCGGCTTACGGAAGTTTCGATCCTCGTCCTAGCAGCCGCGTCCCTGCGTCGGGCCGGGTTCTCGGAATCGAACGCAGAACGATGGAGGCCCGCCACGGCCGGAGATGAACAGTGCGGATCGCATTGAGCGGCGATGTGATGCTCGGGCGGCTGGTGGATCAGTCCATCATCCGGAATCGGTCCGTGCGGCCGGAATCCCTCTGGGGGGACGTCCTCCCGGTCCTGCTTGCTGCGGATTGCCGGCTCATCAATCTGGAATGCGTCATCAGCGATCAGGGAGAGGAATGGCATCCGGGCACCAAGGAATTCCATTTTCGGGCTTCTCCCCGCGCGGTGGAATTTCTGCGGGCGGCCAAGATCGACGGGGTCACGCTGGCGAACAACCACGTGCTGGATTACGGCCCCGACGCGCTGCTCGATTGCCTGAACCTGCTTGACCACGCAGGCATCAAACGGACCGGGGCCGGCGCAACACTGGATGGGGCGCTTGTTCCGGCCATGCTGAGATTGCCGCAGGGATGTGCCGCGGTTGTCGCCCTGACGGACAATGAACCGGAGTGGGAAGCATCCGCAACGAAACCGGGTGTCAACTACGTCGCCTATGGCGCCCGCGGGTTGAAAGAACCGTACCGGTCGCGCATAGCTCAGGCCTTGTTCTCGGCACACCGGCAAGCGAACCTGGTGATTGTCAGCGCGCACGTCGGTCCTAATTGGGGTGCACCGTCACGCGCAATGCGAGCGCTGGCGCACGAGCTCATCGAGATGGGTGCCGATCTCTACTGGGGCCATTCCAATCACACTCCTCAAGGCATCGAACTCTACAAGGGGAAGGCCATCCTCTATTCGACCGGCGACTTCGTCGACGATTATTGGGTCGATACGGATGAGCGCAACGATCTCTCCTTCCTGTTCATACTGGAGGCGGATGACGGCTGCCTCCGCCGGATCAGGCTGCACTCCGTCCGGATCGAAGATCTGGCCGTTCGTCTGGCCGATGAAGAGGAACGGCAGTTCCTGATGCGCACGATGCAAGCCAAGTGCAGGGCTCTTGGAACCGCGATGGAGGTAGAGGGACAAGCGGGTACAATCAACGTGCAATAGTCAGTGCCGGGTAATCGAGCTCGGCATGAGGGCATTCCAAGCACAGGATGCTCTCGCATCGGCTAGAAATTATGGATGCCGCCGAACCGGCGCCAGAACAGATAGAACGGTGTTCCGGCCAGGACGGTCGCGATGCCGAGACCTCCTTCCACCGGCCGCTCATAGAGGATGCTCCCGACGATCACGATTGACACCAGGATGAAGAACGCCGGAACGAAGGGATAGAGCGGTGTGCGATAGGGTCGGGGCAGGTTTGGCTCCCGCCGACGCAGGATGGGCACTGCTCCCACTGCGAGGGCGCTGAAGATCATGAGCACGGTGCCGCTATAGATCACCAGTCGCTCGAAGCTTCCGGAGAGAATAAGAGCCGAGGCCCACAGACTTTGCAGAAGGATGGCGCTGATCGGCGTGCGCTCCATGCCGGCGGTTCTTGCGAAGAACGAGGGAATGAGGCCGTCTTGTGCCATGGCGTAGTAGACGCGCGGTCCGGCCCAGACCATCGCGCTCACGGCTCCTGCGATCGAAAGGCAGAGCATGGAAGTCACGAATCGGGCTGCGTCAGATCCCAGCAGCGTCACGGCGACTTTGTCGGCGACAGGCAACAGCGGCGGCGCGGCGAGGTCCATCACCGGGAGCGCGTAGAAGTAGAATCCGTTCAACATGAGATAGAGCAACGTGACGACGAGCGTGCCGCCGATCATCGTCCGAGGGATCGTGCGAGCAGGATCGGTGATCTCTCCCGCCAGGTAGGCCGCAGCATTCCAGCCCGAATAGGCATAGAGGGCAAAGATCAACGAGACGATGCATGGTCCAATGCCGGGAAATGCAGGAACCGCCGTGACGTATAAGTGAGCCCAGGAGCCTCGGCCGATGATCAGACCCGCCGCGATCAGCGCGAGAATAGCTCCCACTTTCAGCACGGTCAGCGTCCGTTGGAGCACTCCGCCTACTCCAGCTCCAGCCAGATGGAAGCCTGTGATTGACCACAACACGGCCAATGCGATGGCTGTGGATGGCAGGCCTCGTTCATCGCCAAGGTGAAAGAGCTGAAGGAAATAGGCGGCGAAGCTCACGGCTCCTGCCGCTATGGCCGCGCTGAACCCGATGGTGAAGGAGGTCCAGCCGCTGAGGAAGCCGACGAGCGGCCCATAGGCGCGGTGGAGATATACATACTCTCCGCCGGCGACGGGGAGAGCTGTCCCCAGCTCACTGTAGGAAAGGGCGCCTGCGAGGGCGATCAGTCCTCCGATCAGCCAGATGAAAAGGATCAAACCCGGATGGCCGAGGTCGCGCGCCATAAATCCCGTCGTGGTAAAGATTCCGCTGCCGACGACGTTGCTGACCAGCACGCAGCCGGCTGTAAACCAGCCGATGTGACGGGGAAGTGCCGATGGATCCTGTCCGGCTCTCTCCATCTGCATTGCCTACTCCTACTCTTCGCCCGGACGGACAAGCGGAACAAACCGTACAAGGGTGAGGATTTTGCGCTCGTAACCGTCTGTTGTCCGACGATAAAGCTCCAGAGTTTGAACGGCACGGCCGACCGGCAAGATCATTCGGCCCCCGATGGCCAGTTGATCGAGCAACGGTTGAGGGACATGATTGGACGCGGCGGTCACAATAATCGCGTCGAATGGCGCTTCTTCGGGCCAACCCTGATAGCCATCGCCGATGCGAACTCGGACATTCTTGTAGCCCAGCTCGTCCAAGGTCTGTTCCGCTTGGCGAGCCGGCGGCTCCAGGATCTCGATCGTCAGTACCTTGTCGACCAGCTCTGCGAGGATGGCGGCTTGGTATCCGGATCCGGTTCCGATCTCCAGGACCTTATCCGTCTTCTTGAGCTGGAGTTCCTCCGTCATGCTGGCCACCAAGGAGGGTTGCGAAATGGTCTGGTTATGGCCGATTGGCAGGGCACCATCGATGTAGGCAAAGAGGGAATACCTGGCCGGTACGAAACGATGGCGCGGCACCTGCCGCATCGCGGCAATGACGGCCGGGTCTTGAATGCCGCGAGGGATGATGTCCTGATCAACCATCCGGTGGCGCTCGGTCTCCCGGCTTCGATCAATGATGGGGGAACCAGTTTCCTTGTCCCGCTTGCAGGAGGAAGCCCCGATCATGGCGTGAATCAGGAGGAGACAGGCAAAAGCCAGGGGTGCAGAATTTCGCCGGAGAGATGTCATCGAGGCCCCGCTGGTTGAGCCAGGCAGTCATTGTGGTGAGCAATCGTGATGCCATCATAACCAATGGAAGGATAAAGCAGGATTGCAGGAGCCACATCGGCCGACCTGTAGCGTTTCACTACATGCGCAGCCATGCAGTTGGGGCAAGTTATCCCTGTACGTCGGGTCCGCTCACTGGCGATCCTGCTCCGGGCCTCTAGGAAATTCGGCAGTTGCCTTGCCGTTCTGAATGGCACCGGGCTTGCTCACTCTTTTTCTGTTCTCGCAAGAGACGGCTGGTCAGAGAATAGATCTGAAGGAAGAGCCGAGTATAGGAGCAGAGAGGTGTCAGAGATGAGCCCGGTCGAACCGATGATTCTTGAGTCTGCTCGGCTTCCTTCTGCGGAGGAGGCCATGGAAATCGTGGAGCGGAAGGGATTGGGTCATCCCGACACGATTTGCGATGCGGTGATGGAGTCCGTTGCCGTGGAACTAGCCCAGGCCTATCTCAAGACCTGCGGCCGAGTCCTCCATTTCAACGCCGACAAAGGGATGCTCGTGGCCGGTCAGGTCGCCTGTCGATTTGGAGGCGGTTCGGTGCTCGCTCCGATGCGGCTTGTCATGGGCGACCGAGCCACTTTTCATTGGAAGAACAAACAAATCCCGGTGAAGGAAATCGCCGAACGGACGGCGTACAAATGGTTCAAACGGTATTTGCCTCGCATCAAGCCGCTTAAAGATTTGGAATGTCAGGTTGAACTGAGGCCGGCATCGGAGGAGCTGCGGTCCGTGACCGAGCGGCCGCGGGCAGCCGTTGCCAATGATACCTCCGCCACTGTGGGTTATGCCCCGCTGACGCCGACGGAGCGTTTGGTGTTCCAGGTTGAGCGGTTTTTGAACGGTCCCCCCTTCAAAAAGGAATTTCCGGACACGGGAGAGGACGTCAAGGTCCTCGCCGTTCGAACCGGTAGGGTCTTGACCGTGACGGTAGCGATGCCGTTTCTGGCTCCATTGATCCGCAACGAGTCTGAGTATTTCAAACGGAAGGCGTTAGCGGGACGCGTTTTGACTGATTTCGTGGCCCGTAAGAGCGGCACGGGCTTCTCTCCGCATGTGTTCTTGAACGTGTTGGATCAGCGCGGCGCCGGAGAGGCTGGCGCCTATCTCACGTTGCTGGGTACATCGGCAGAAGCAGGCGATTCCGGCGAGGTCGGACGGGGCAACCGCGTCTGCGGGCTCATCTCGTTGCGGCGGCCGGCCAGTGCCGAGGCCGCCCCCGGCAAGAATCCCGTGGCCCATGTGGGGAAGATCTACAACGTGCTGGCTCAGGTGTTGGCAGAGGACATCCATAAGAAAGTGCCGGGATTGCTGGACGTGACTGTTTGGATCACGAGCCAGATCGGCCAGCCGATTTCCTTGCCGCAAGCCCTGGTCGTCGAAGTCACCTTGGCGAGTGGCGCGACAATGCAGGCCGTGCGTCCGCAGATTCAGCGCGAA
>JBQTIO010000149.1:0-7343 GCA_052388075.1 Nitrospiraceae bacterium | reverse complement strand
TCGCGCAAAGCAATGAGAGTCGTCTTTTATTATGGTCCGGGCCCGGCCTGCGGCAGGGAACATTTTCTCCTTTCCAATCCTTAATGCGCGCACTAGGATAGGAACCATGCTGTCACAGACTGATCTGCGGATCGAGGATCTCGAACGCCTGATCGCCGGCACACACTGGAATCCTCATTCTGTCCTGGGCCCGCACGCCGGCATGATCGACGGCAAGTCCTGCCTGGTCATTCGCGCCTGGCTCCCGTATGCGATCGAGGTTGGGGTTGTGCTCAGCCCGCCCCGCGGTGACCGACCGCCGACCTCGCAGGAGCCGCCGCGACCAATGACCCGTCTGCATGAGGCCGGCCTGTTCGAGGTCGTCGTTCCGGCCGAAACCCTGGTTCCGTCCTATCGCTTCAGCGCCAGGCAGCACGACGGCACCCGAATCGATACGCGCGATCCCTATGCCTTTGCTCCGCTCCTGACGGAGTTCGAGCTCCACTTATTTGCCGAAGGGACGTTCTACAGGGCCTACGAGACACTGGGCGCCCACCTCCGCACCATTGACCACACCGCGGGCGTTCACTTCGTCGTATGGGCTCCCAACGCCGCTCGCGTGAGCGTCGTGGGCGACTTCAATCGATGGGACGGACGCTGTCACCCTATGACGAACCGAGGCACTACCGGACTCTGGGAACTCTTTATTCCCGATCTGCCTGAAGGCGCTCTCTACAAGTATGAAATCCGGTCTCGTGAGCATGATGCTCTGCTGGTGAAGGCTGATCCCCATGCCCGGGCCAGCGAGCTTCGCCCGCGGACCGCCTCCGTCGTGCGCGATCTCTCTCACTACCGCTGGCACGATCGCGATTGGATGACGGCACGGTCTCAGTGGGATCCTCTGACGGCTCCCATCTCCATGTATGAAGTTCATTTGGGCTCCTGGATGCGGGTTCCGGAGGAGGGCAGCCGCTGGCTCACGTATGGCGAACTCGCGCAGAAGCTGATCCCGTACGCCAAGGATCTCGGCTACACGCATCTTGAACTGATGCCGGTGACCGAACATCCCTTCGACGGATCATGGGGCTATCAGGCGACCGGCTACTTCGCCGTCACCAGTCGGTACGGCTCGCCTGAAGATTTCATGGCCTTCGTAGACGCCGCCCATCAGGCTGGCCTGGGCGTGATCATGGACTGGGCCCCGGCACACTTCCCGGACGACCCTCACGGGCTGGCGACATTCGACGGCACACATCTCTACGATCATGCCGACCCGCGCCTCGGCCATCATCCCGACTGGCACAGCCGCATCTTCAACTACGACCGCGCGGAGGTCCGCAACTTTCTGCTCAATAGCGCGCTCTTTTGGCTGGACCAGTACCACATCGACGGCCTGCGTGTGGACGCGGTGGCCTCCATGCTCTATCTCGACTATGGGCGCCAGGCCGGCGAGTGGATCCCCAACCAATTCGGCGGAAAGGAGAATCTCGGAGCCGTCTCGCTCCTAAAAGAGCTCAATGTCCTGGTCCATCGGGAATTTCCCGGCGCCATCACGATCGCCGAGGAATCCACTTCCTGGTCCGGGGTCTCGCGCCCTACCTACGCCGGGGGACTCGGCTTCACGTTCAAGTGGAACATGGGCTGGATGCACGATACGTTGGATTACTTCGGGCACGATCCCGTCCACCGACGCTTTCACCAGAACCAAATCACGTTTGGGCTGCTCTATGCCTTCACCGAAAACTTCGTGCTCGCGCTGTCACACGACGAAGTCGTCCACGGCAAGCGCTCCCTGCTCGACAAAATGCCCGGCGATCTCTGGCAGCGGTTCGCCAATCTTCGGTTGTTGTATGGGTACCTGTACAGCCATCCGGGCAAGAAAATGCTCTTCATGGGCGGAGAATTCGGCCAGTGGCGGGAATGGGATCACGACACCAGCCTGGATTGGCACCTGTGCGACTTCGAGCCGCACCGCGGGCTTCAGCGCCTGATTCGCGATCTGAATCGTGTGTACCGGGCGGAGCCGGCTCTCCACGAAGCGGACTTCGATTGGAACGGATTTCAATGGATCGACTTCAACGATACCGATAACTCCGTCATCGCATACCTCCGAACAGCGAAGACCGGCGACGCAAGTATCGCCTGCATCTGCAATTTCACTCCTGTTCCGCGTCATGGCTATCGAATCGGCGTGCCGGCGGCCGGCTGGTATCGAGAGCTGATCAACAGCGACGCCGTAGCCTACGGTGGGGGGAATGTCGGCAATTTCGGCGGCGTCCGATCCGTCGAGACTCCATGGCACAACTTCCCGCATTCGCTGACCCTCACGCTGCCTCCTCTCTCCGTGCTGCTGCTGAAACGCGAGCCCTAGAAACAACGGGGTAAGGGGATAGCGGGATATGGGGACGCCTGGAAAGACTACCAGTGGCGGAAAGGACCCGAATCCAGATGCACGAACTTCGAGCGCGGATAGTACCCGACGCCGCCATAGCCCAGTTCGAGTGCAACCTGGCGAATCATCTTGGGGTGGACTCCGGGAATCTGCATATCGACCGCCTGCCCCTGCACGTGCAGGCTGTTCCTGACGGCCCGCCGACCTGATCGAACCAGCATCGCGTTGTACTCCGGAGACCGGAAACCGGAAATAACATGGATTTCTCGGTCACCGCCCAGCTTTTTCTGGACCAGATTGACGTGCTCGAGCACGCGTACATCGATGGCCGCAACCTCGCCGGTAAAATGGCAGCGCAGGATATGATTCACGTCGTCGAGGGCCTCTAAATCGTACTCTCCCGCTTCGGTGCGATAGGTCACGTCCAGCCGTTCATCCGTCCAAACGTTGAACAATGTGAGCCGGCCTTCCGGCAGCTCACGGGCGAAGGTTACCGAAGGGCAGACCAGCCGCCCACCCAACAACAGAGCTCCGACCAGCGACACGCGGAGGAAGGCGCGACGGGTCCAGGCTCCATTCGACTCTTGGGAATCGCTCACGAATTCAGCTCCTGCGTGATTCGCCCTGTGATCGGGGATCGAAGCGTCGAAGTTGTAGCAAATAATTCCGAGACGGTCAACCGGTTTTCGTTCATCTGGCCGCCGGGTTACGTCGCGGGGACCGGGCGTCCCTCATGAATTTCTTCCTAGACAGGGGCCATCCCGCCAGGTAAGATTACAAAAAAGCCCCTAGAAGGTCCCCATGGCGACCATCCTCATCATCGACGACGAACAATCCATTCGTGACCTGCTCAAGGAGGTCCTCGAAAAGGTCGGACACCGCGTGATCGAGGCCAAAGACGGCCGGGAAGGGCTAACGCTGTACCAACAACAGCCGGTCGACCTGGTTATTATGGACTTGTTGATGCCGGACACCGACGGCCTAGAAGCGACCTTGCAACTCACCCGGGAGTACGTCGACGCCAAAGTCATTGCGATGACAGGGGCTCAGGGCGATCGCAATTTTCTAGACGTGGCGAAACTCTTCGGCGCCCGCCGCACGTTCGAGAAGCCGTTTGACATCAATAAGCTGGTCCAAGCGGTCAAAGAGGAACTCGCGACCGCATAACGGAGCCAGCTCGGTCAGGACCCGTCGTCACCTCTCCAATCGGCTCAAGTCTCTTCCTCGCCCGTCCCGCGCACTGTCTATTCCATCGCCGGAATTGCCCGGGCGCTGTTACTCCCACCCGACCGGATCGTAGCCTCGTTCCTTCAAACAGCGATTCACGAATTGTTTATAGGCCTCGCTGGGTGGTGATTTGCGGAAGAGGCCACGGAGCAGTCCGGCCGTCGCGCCGCTGGCAGCTCCAATCATGGCGCCTCGCCCCGGACGACCGACGATCGCCCCGCCCACCGCACCGGCGGCCGAGCCAATGGCGCCGCCCGCAGCCGTACTGCCGGCCACCTGTCCCGCTTTTCCCTGACTCGGCTTGGCACCGGCATCTTTCGCCATCTCGGAGCATTCCGCTATGTCTTGTTCCGCTCCGGCGTCACCGACCTGCTGATAATGGGCGTTGGGATACAAGATGGGCTTCGGCGCGGCACAGGCGGACAGCATCACGCCCAGCATCACCAAACCGAACAGCTGAAACCTCACGCTCTCTCCCCGTCTATGCCAGGCAGCTTGGAACGCCATGCACGATGACGAACGCTCCAGGCCGGTTGACGTAATCATCCACTCTTTGAGATGATCGCGCATGGTCTCTGAGACGTTTCGAGTTATCCGGCTCCCCGCAGGGCTGAAACCGAAGACCGGTCTGCTGTGGTTTTGGCTTGTAGGCCTCGCCCTTGCTCCCCTTTTCCCATTGAGTAATTTCGTGGGACACCCGCACTGGGACATCATTCGTTGGATTCCCTTTCAAGATTTCTCGCTTTCCCCCCGTATGCTCGTGGACGTCTTCGGCAATATCGTCTGGTTCATGATTTTCGGATATCTCCTTCACTACTGGATGACGGAGGAGGCTTTCGTATCCCGCTCTATCGCACCAATCATCCTGATCACAGCCGGCATTTCGATTTCGATCGAATTTTTCCAGATCTTCTGCCACAACCGCATCCCTGCGACGACGGACGTGATATGCAATGTCATCGGCGCCGGCCTCGGCGCTGCTTTTTCCGAACAGCACCGCTTTAGCTCGGCCTCCAAACCGATCCTCCACCTGGCGCTCGAAGACGACGCTTCGAAAACCACTCTTTAGAGTGGCTGCTCCGATCAAGGTCGGACGCTCAATGTTTTGCGCGCCAACCCGCGCATCATCGCCCGATCCTTGTAGCCGACCTCGCTGAGCGCGTCCAAGAGGTGCATCTGCTTCGTCGCCGCCAGCTCCTTGGCCTTCGTATAGTTCTTCGCGCTGAATCGAGCCACTGCCGGTTGCCCGTTCACAATCTGGCACGCCAACACTTCACCTTTTACTTCGAGCGTGCCGCCCTGCTCGATGAGCCTCTTGGCTTGAACCCTGGTGATGCCATGGAGGCGGGCGAACTCCTCCAGACCGCCCGTCTCGATCAGTCGTCCGTCCGGCATGATGCAGAGCCGCTTGAAATGAGGCGACCAGTCCTTGCGGAAATCGATGTACTTGATGTCCCCGCCCTTCGCCACGGCCCTGTCCAACGCGCGGTAGTCGATGCCCAGATTGTCCTGATCGAGTTTGTCCCTCAGTTCTTCCGGCAACGTCCGATGAAACACCAGCGCCGCTGTTTCACTGAGCGGAATGCCCCGCGCCTGAGACAACTGCTCCGCCTCGGCAAACTGCATGAGATCCAACGTCCAGGTCTGTTTGGGCGTCGCTCCCGTCGGATCAATCCGGCAGGCGAACAATCCGCGCGTGAGGATGCCGCCCTCGTGAGGATACACATAGACTCCGCCTTCGGTCAGGAGCTTGTTCATCGTCTGGAGAGGCACGCCGTAGCTCTCCGATAGAATCTTCGCGTGGGCGGCCAGGTCCTCCTGCTCGGTCATGGCACAGACGGTCACGTTCCCCGGCGCTTCGAACTCGGAATAGTCCTCGACGATGTTATAGAGCACGGTCGACGCCGGCTTCCCCGTTTTCTTCTTGATCTTCAACATGATTCAACCCGTGTCTCGCATCTCCTCGTTCGTGGGCAACTCAACACTCAAAACTCAAAATTCAACGCTCGCCTCTCCCCCCCCTCTCCTCACTCGCCCCCCTACCCCTTACCTCTCACGTCTTCCGTCATACGTTTCCCGTTCCAATAGGGCGGCAGCGTCATCAGCCGTCGATCCTCGACCGGACCACCAATCGTGAAGTGATACAGCGACTGCATGGCTAGATTCTTCGTGCCGAGAATCTCATGCACCGGGTCATCAAAGAAACAGCCGATGCCGGTCGCCCGCACGCCGGCCGCCTCCGCTTCGAGGTAGAGCACCTGACCCAGCAATCCCGATTCCCAGAAGAGACGTGGATACCACCAGGCCCCCCGCTCACGCAACAATCCTTCGAATTCCGCCAGCATGCCGAACGAGAACGCGCCGTCACCGGCAATGTCCTGACGGCAGCTGACCTGCACCGACAATGGCTTCGCGTCACCCTCCAGTAACCAATAGAGCGGCAGATCGGCAGGACGTCCCGGCGTCTCGGTCCAACTCAGTTCGGGGTTCATGGACTCCTGGATGAATTTCAACCTCTTCGGATCGCGGACGAGAAAATAGATCCCCGGCGTCAGACCATCGACCCTATGCACGAATATCAAAAGGTGAATCGCCGGGTCATACGGCCATACATCCCAGGGCATTGGTCGCTCCAATTGAGGCTGAGCGGCATGCGGCATCACACGCTGGAGCATATGGAAGAAGGTCGCAGCGGAAATCGCGGTCTTGCCATCGAAGGCCACGGCACTCCGGCGCTGGCGATTGCTTTGGCCGGCCGAAGGCCCGTGAGGTGTGAGGAGCAAGGGGTGAAGGGTGGATCCCACCATAGGATCAGGCAGGGGAACCGACCGATCATCAGCCTGGAGCTTCCACGTCGCATCAGCAGCTTCATCGATAATGTCCCAGTGTACGCCGTGGTCACGACTCAAGCGATTAGCATTGCCGTGCCATGTTCCGCCAGCGAGATTTCTTACTACCTCAGAATCGAGAAACAATGGAATGTCAGCTTCGTCGCGCTTCACGTTCCCATGTGGCCAAACCACAGCGACACAGTCCGGATGTTCCGGCTCGACATCCGCAAAGTCCTTTATACGACTAGTCCCCAACAGCAACGCCACCGTGTTTTGATCCACGCCATCGAGCAGCGCCATGTTCCAGCCGAGTGTGGCTGCAGCGATCCGCGCCGTGCCGATTGCATGGCCTGCATCGTGGTTGCAATAGCGAAACGCCCGCTCGCCATACTTCCAGGCTTCCCGCCAATGAACGGAGGTCAGGCCGAAGAGAAATGCGCCTGGGGGAAACGGAGCCAACAACTGAGCCACTTGGTCAACGGCAAAGTCCGCGCGCAATTCCAACCCATGTTCCTTCGGCGCGTAATGGTACAGACCTGGTTTCAGATCGAGTCCATCGATCTGCGGCAAGACGAGGTAGCCTTCCGTTGGATGCAGATTGCCGGAGGAGGGATTGCTCCGCAGCGCCCATTCCGACTCCCCTGCCCGTTTCCAGGCTGACAATGCGAGAGCAAATTCAAAAAACCTCGATAACGCTTTCACGCTCACAGGCTGACAAGGCACGGCGCTATGCTGATAGATCGTGTCGTACGCCGGCGACCGCGGTTCTTCATCGGGTTTAAGCAACGGAAGCGGGATCAACGGTGCCCCGACAAACCGCCGAAACGGATCAGGCTGATTCGCCCAATCGAGAAAGCCCAACGAGCGCGCATAGCGGTTGAAATGGTGCTTCGTCTGAATGTGATAGCGGATGA
>JBQTIO010000148.1:0-1964 GCA_052388075.1 Nitrospiraceae bacterium | reverse complement strand
TCTGTCAGCGTGTCTCGGAGTTGTCGGCCCGTACGGATCTGGCCAAGCAGATTCGCGTGATGGTGAAGGAACACATGGTCGATCGTGTCCGCGAACGGAGCGGCCGCGAAACCGAACAGGACATCGAACTCACACGCGAGGAGATCGTCCAGGAGTATTTGCAGGGAGTGAACATCGTCGATCGCCAGGTCGACGAAGGGAACAACGCCTGTTATGCCACCGCCGTCATGCTCAAGTCTCCAGTCCAACCGAAGCCGGCACTCGATGGTGATGCCGCCCCTCTCTCCGCCAAGTAGAAAGTTTTCACCTTTTACGTTTCACCTTTCACGTTTCCCGCATCGGGTGATTGCACTTTCGCGTCTTCTTGCGGTAGATACGTCGTCCCATGCCGATCGAGAATAACTTCCAGCATGACGAGTTGTCGCGGAAGAATCCCGGTGAACGGCTCACCCTTGCCGAGTTGACGGCCGGTCCGCAGCCGGACTCTCCGGCTTGGTCCGAGGCCATGGCTCGTTGCGGACGCATGTTTGCCCAGGCTGGAGTCAGAGCCATCGTCCTGCTCCATGGCTCGCTGCACGGCACCGACCTGTTCGGCATGCAGCGACTGGACGAAGTCGGGGGCCTGAAGCGCGGCTATTCGCGCGGTGTGTCGGGTGTCGATGCCCTGCTCGCCGCCATGCGAGCAGGAAGCAACGGCATTCCTTCCTTGTCAGGCGGACTCACACTGCCGCTCGCGAACGACAAAACCACGAGAGATGCTCTCGACGAACAGCTCGGCGAGGCGGGCAATTTTACGAACAGCTATGTGGAAGGGTTCAGAAACGCGCTCAACAGGGACCTTGCGCGACCGATCCTGTGCACGCGGATGCTGTGGTCATCCGAACATCACCATCTCGGGCGCGCGATGGCGGCCGTTCGCCTGCTCGCTGACTTGCGCACGCTCTGCGAGAATCAGAACCTCGGCACGGGAGACCGAATTCTGGTCCAAGCCCATGGGCAAGCCGGGTTGGTTCTGGCGCTGGTCTCGAATCTACTCTGCCCCAGCCCGATCACCGGGCGGCCGAAACTGCTGGGCATCGTCGCTTCGTATGCGGAACAGCACGGGCAAGCGGGCCTGGCTGCCACGGCCCGGCACATTGAACCCCTGCTGGCGGCGCATTCGCTACTGAACGGCGCCGGCCTCGATGTGGTGACCCTGGGCACGCCGGTCCGGTATGGGTGGGATCGTTCCGGAACGAACCAGTTGCTGCACGTGGTGAATCACCGGCACCTCAGGACCGACGGCAAGACCTGGCTGGCCAAAATGGAGCTGCCGCAGATCACGATGGAGATGCCGATCGCCTGGGGAGGAGACTATGTCCAGGAACTCGCCGTGGCGGGGAGCGATGCCGTGCCGACGACCGAGGCGGCGAAGGCGGCGAACAAGGCGGTGTGGGAAATGGTCGAGCCGTTCGATGGGTTCGAACGGTGGCTGGAATGTGCCCGCCGGGCCGTGCGATTTCCGAGCGAGGGCCGCTGCGTACTGGTCGACTACAAAGACTGCACCGGATCGACGAACGTCCGGGAGCACTACTACGGCCACGCCGCCTACACCCGTCTGAACGCAATGCTGTTCAACACCACTGAAATTGTCCGCTGCCTGTATTCCGCATAAGGCTGTCCCACTCTCTCCTCCCCCGCGCAAACTGGCTTTGGGTTTTAGCTAGCTGAAGGCAGGGACCGACGAGAGGCACAGGTTTGACGAGACAGACAAAAAGAACCGTTCCGGGTGCCGCTTATTGAGAACAAATTCATCCCCCTAAAAACTCTCCGAGGTGCCATCGATTTCTCAAGGATTTTGACTTATTCTAGGGGCCATCTCAAAAATCAATTTTCGTCGTCGGCGAGAAAGAGTCATCCTGTTGGAACTCAGGGTCGAGAACCTGAAGGAGAATACGTGATGAATCGCGAAGGCCTACGGAAAG
>JBQTIO010000147.1:0-2525 GCA_052388075.1 Nitrospiraceae bacterium | reverse complement strand
GGATCCAATTTGCGCCACGCATCAGACAGCGCCTGTCGGATGATCGCCGGTTCAAATAAGGATCGTGCCGGGTGATCTTTTGTCAGACTCGTCATAGACACAGCTCCTGAGACACTACCAAGCGCCTCTCATCAACAGGTGTTCGACAATCGGCCCGAGGGCCAACGCCGGAAGAAACGTGAGCGCGCCGACCATGATGACCACGCCGATCAAGAGCGTGACAAAAAGCGGGGTGTGGGTCGGCAAGGTTCCAGGACCGGCAGGCACCATTTTCTTGCGAGCCAGGGCCCCTGCGAGCGCCAGAGTCGGGATAGCCAACCAGAACCGCGATATCAGCATCGCAAGGCCGCCCGTCAGATTATAAAAAGGCGTATTGACGTTGAGGCCAGCAAAGGCACTCCCATTGTTGTTGCCCTGCGAGGTGTACGCGTACAGAATCTCGCTGAAGCCATGTGCGCCAGGATTGAGGACCGACGAGGTACCGGCCTCGGTCACCACGGCAATTGCCGTGAAGCCCAGCACAACAATCGGCATGATCAGAATCAGCAGCGAGGCCATCTTCATTTCATAGGGCTCAATTTTCTTCCCAAGATATTCGGGTGTCCTCCCGACCATCAGTCCTGCAATGAACACAGCCACGATGGCGAACACGATCATACCGTAGAGACCCGAGCCGACTCCCCCAAAGACTACTTCGCCGAACTGCATGAGGAACAGCGGCACGAGTCCGCCCAGCGGGGTATAGGAATCGTGCATCGAATTCACCGATCCGTTGGAGGCGGCCGTCGTGACCGCTGACCACAAGACCGACTGAGTGATGCCGAAGCGCAGTTCCTTCCCTTCCAAATTGCCGCCGGTTTGACCGGCTTCGACCTGCTGATTGACGTCAACGACGGCCAGCAGCGGATTGCCGCTTTGCTCAGCCCACAGCCCGATACCCACAAAGGGCAGCAAAAGAATCGTCATGGCAACGAGTAGCGCCCAGCCTTGACGGGTATCGCTCACCATCACGCCAAAGGTGTAACACAGCGCGGCCGGAATCAGGAGAATGGCCAAGACCTCAAGAAAATTGGACAACGGTGTGGCATTCTCAAACGGATGCGCGGAATTCGCGCTGAAGAAACCGCCGCCGTTTGTGCCGAGCTGCTTGATCGCGACCTGCGAGGCCACCGGTCCGACCGCCAATACCTGCTCGGTTGCCGTCAAAGACTCTGTCTTCGGCTGGCCCTGTTCATTCAGCACCAGCCGGCCGTTCGCATCCAACAGGGGCTTGGTGTCACAGGTCGGCTGCAGCAGAGTGGCTGTTTGGGACGGACTAAACGTCTGCACGACGCCCTGGGACATCAACAGAAGGGATAAGAGCAGGGCCAGCGGCAGAAGAATATAGAGCGTGCCGCGGATCAGATCGCGCCAGAAATTTCCGATCGTCGTTGAGCAGCGCCGGGTCAGGCCGCGGATCAAAGCGACGAGAATGGCCATCCCGGTCGCGGCGGAGACGAAGTTCTGCACCGTCAGGCCGAGCATCTGCGTCAGGTAGCTCAATGTGGTTTCGCCACCGTACGCCTGCCAGTTGGTGTTGGTCGCGAAGCTCGCGGCCGTGTTGAAGGCCAGGTCGGGTGCGACCACACCAAGATTGGCCGGGTTGAGGGGCAAGAAACTCTGCAGCCGCTGCAAGCCATAGAGAAATAAGAACCCGGCTGCATTGAAGAGCAGCATGGCCACGCCGTAGCTTTTCCAGTCCATCTCATCGGCAGGTCGAATGCCGCAGAGCCGATACATGGCCCGTTCAACAGGACCGAGGAAACGGTCCAACCCGAAGGGTTTGCCTTCATAGACTCTCGCCATGTACCAGCCCAGGGGCCTCACGAGTGCCACCAGCACGACGAAAAACATGAGCACTTGGAGGATGGCATTCATCGTCATCAGAACCACTCCGCCTTCAGCAACGCGACCATGAGGTAGATCAGCAGACCCACCGACACAATTCCGCCAAACACGTACATCGTACTCATCTCTATCCTCCCTTACAGGCGATCCAAACCAAAAATCAGCCAGCCGGAGAGGATGAAAAAGCCTACCGCCAGCGCAATGAAGACAATGTCCATCCTGGGAGTCCTTCCCTAGGCAAGCAGTTTAGCTACTTCGTCATAAAGACGGTGTAAAAATTAACGGACGAATCGTCGAGAAAGGATCAAGACTCGGGCACCATGATAAGCCAAGCACAGGCCTGCGCTTCCAGCTCATGATGACCTCGTTGTCGAAATGAGGTTCGGGAGTAGGAGAGGTGCCGTGACCGTGCAACTGAGGATGGCTAAGTCGAGAGCCGGCGATAGTGGCGAAACAGAAGAATGGAGCCCCAGGCGAAGGATGCCAGCATCAGAACGATACCGAAGTTGTGGGCGAGATGGGCCAGGCGATGGTCCCATTCCAGCAAGCCCAGCATCGTCAAGATATTGTTCCAGTCGTGCCCGTCCGTTTCTTTTCCCGTCACGCCTCCGAGCAGCATCAGATCCAACGCCCGCGCG
>JBQTIO010000146.1:0-4822 GCA_052388075.1 Nitrospiraceae bacterium | reverse complement strand
GCCGCGAGTCCGCGGACGCAGGAATCTGTCTGTCTGAGTCCCGAGGAGGGAACCTGGTTTCTCGTCAACGCCTCTCCGGACATTCGCGCTCAGATCGAGAGCTTTGGCCCGCTCCATCCCGCTCCATCGCGCGCGACGCCGGTCCAGGCGATCTTTTTAACCAATGGAGACCTCGACCACTGTTTGGGGCTGCTCTCGCTCCGGGAGAATCACCGCCTCGTCATCTACGCAACTGAGTCCGTCCGTCGCGGATTCACCGAAGGTAACGTCCTGTATCGGACTCTCCAGCGCTTCGCGCACCAGGTGACGTGGCGAACGCTCAAACTCGGTGTTGAGGAGATCGTGTTGTGCGCAGACGGGAGCCCGTCTGGCTTGACGGTGCAGGCCTCGGCCGTCCCGGGAAAACCTCCGATCCATCTGGAAGGACTTGTCGCACATGATGATCCGGAACTGAATGTGGGACTCAGGTTTTGCCAATCCATCAGCGGGCGAGTCTTGGCCTATTTCCCCGCCGTGGGCAGGATCACGCCTTCGGTCTGCGACGCGCTTGAAGGAGCGGCTTGCATCATGTTTGACGGTACGTTCTGGTCGAGCGATGAACTGTCCGCCCCGGGGTTCCTTCAGAAGTCTGCCGAGGATCTGGCGCACTGGCCTGTCGGCGGGACGGAGGGGAGTCTGTCGATGCTTTCAAAGATCGCCGCATCTCGCCGAATGTTTATCCATCTCAACAACACCAATCCAATGTTGAGGGAGGATTCTCCTGAACGAAAGATTGTCGAAGCAGCAGGGTGGCAGGTTGCCTGGGACGGGATGGAGATCAGGCTGTGAGGGAAGCGGAGCAGCGAGGACCGCTCTCAAAGGAATCTTTCTTGGCGTGGCTGACCCACGTAGGATCGTCCCGCTACCATGACCGTCATCCGTTCCACGCACTCATGCATGACGGGAAGTTGACGAAGCTCCAACTGCAGCGGTGGGTACTAAACCGGTACTACTATCAGACGCGGATTCCCATCAAGGACGCTCTGATTGTTGCCAAGTCCAATGACCCGAACTTTCGCCGGAGCTGGCTCCGTCGTATTCAGGATCATGACGGCCAACGCGAAGGAGACGGGGGACTCGCGTCGTGGCTTGAGCTGGCTCGATGCGTGGGTCTCGACGTTGAAGAAGTTGAAAGTTGTCGGTCGGTACTCCCGGGAGTACGGTTCGCCTGTGATGGCTACGTTCGGTTCGTTCAGGAATCTTCACTGCTCGAAGCCGTGGCTGCGTCACTCACCGAGTTGTTTGCGCCGACACTCATGGCCCGACGACTCGAGGCTTGGAAACACCATTATCCCTGGGTCAGTGCAGGATCCCTGGGATACTTTCAATTGCGTATTTCCCGTGCGGGCGTTGATTCGAAAGAGGCCGTTGAATTCGTAGTTGGACACGCGATTACGTACGAACTGCAGGAACGATGTGTGCGCGCCTTGATCAAGAAGGCAGAGATTCTCTGGGAGATTCTCGATTGCATCCATACGGCCTATGTCGAGCCTGGCTCGGAACTCAAGCGGGTTTCGCATGACTCTCCCCACAGCCAAACCTTGGCTTAGTCCGAAAGCACGCCTTCGGTTCGATCGGCGAACCGGGCGCTACCTGCTCCTGTACCCTGAAACAGGGCTGGAGCTGAATCAGACCGCCACGGAAATTGCGCGTCTTTGTACGGGTGAATGGACGGTCGACGACATGGCCCTGCATCTGGCCCAAGCGTATGGGGATGTCTCCTCTCCTGAGATCGAGCGAGCCCTGCACAACTTTCTCGAGACTCTGGCTGGCCGTGGCCTCCTGCAAGGTCTGTCATGAACACCGAGTATCGCCCCTATACGTTGATCGCCGAGCTCACGTATCGGTGCCCGCTGCGATGCCCCTATTGTTCGAATCCGCTCGACTATGCGCGCCACGGCAACGAGATCGATACCGATACCTGGCTTCGAGTGTTGGACGAGGCAGAGGCGCTTGGTGTGGTCCAGCTCAACGTATCAGGAGGCGAGCCGTTATTGAGGGATGATCTCGAACTTCTCATCGAGCGGGCGTGCGCCCTCGAGCTGTATACGAACCTGATTACGAGCGGCATCCCGTTGACCTTCGAGCGACTTGTTCGATTTCGTGAGCTCGGACTCAACAGCGTGCAAGTGTCTGTGCAAAGTACCAGACCCACAGAATCGGATCGCATCGCCGGCGCCCCATCGTTCCACCGGAAGCTCGAAGTCATGCAGTGGATCAAATCCCTCGAGTTCCCTCTAACCGTGAACGTGGTGCTTCATCGAGACAACATCGATGAGATCGAGGAGCTGATCGTGCTGGCCGAGCGTGTTTCTGCCGACCGGCTCGAGTTGGCGAATGCGCAGTATCTGGGGTGGGCACTGCAGAATCGCGCAGCGCTCCTGCCCACTCGCGAGCAGCTCGACCGCGCGCGAACCGCTGCATGCGATGCCAGGGCACGCCTTCGAGGGAAGATGGAAGTGCTGTTCGTCACTCCCGACTATTATTCGGAATACCCGAAATCTTGCATGGACGGGTGGGGACGCCGTTTTATCGTGGTGAATCCGGAAGGCCTCGCACTGCCCTGTCATCTGGCGCACACGATACCGGGATTACACTTTGACAATGTCATGCAGTGCCGCCTGGCGGATATTTGGAATCATTCGTCGGGTTTTCGTCGGTTCCGCGGAGACGGATGGTTGCCGGACCCCTGTCGTACCTGTGAGCGCCGTACCCTGGATTTTGGAGGTTGTCGCTGTCAGGCCTTTCATATGACAGGGCACGCCGACGCGACCGATCCTGCTTGTTCCCTCTCCCTCGACCATGGCTATATTGAATCCGCCCGGGCCCAAGCAAGTCACGCGGCAGGCAAGCCCATCTTGTTCGAATACCGGACCGGTCGCGGGCTTGAACCACAATGAACCGTCGTATGGATCTCAGCCTGGTGATTCTGCTCGCGCTGGCCGGCCTGACACTCGTATTCGCGTTTGCGAAAGATCGGTCGCTGCCGATGCAAGGACTGTATGCAAGCGGCCGGCTCTTCGGAAGCGTCTGGGTGGAATTGCTCCTGGGCTTCATCATTGCCGGGCTGCTTGAGGTACTCATCGCTCCCTCAGAGATCACCGCGTGGCTGGGAACCGAGTCCTCCATGCGAGGAATTCTCGTGGGGTGGATGGCCGGCTTGGTGATTCCGGGAGGACCCTATCTACTTTTCCCCATCGCAGCGAATCTCCTGAAGACCGGCGCTGCTCCCGGCGCTCTGATTGCGCTGATCACGGCAAAGACCCTTGTAGGCCCGATTCGAATGTTGACCTATGAAGCTCCGCTGCTGGGCTGGCCCTTGACCCTCGCTCGATGTGTGCCGGCTCTCTTCGTCCCTCCGATTTTGGGGATCGCGGGACAGTGGCTCTTTAATCTCCTGGTGAGGAAGTCTCCATGACTTCGAGCCACGGGCGGAAACACAAATGGCTGAATCATGTTGTTCTGATGATACTGTCTCCCCTGACGCTGTGCCTCGGCGAGGCTCGACTCGAGGCCGGCTCCCTCCCTCTGGATTCGATCAAGCTGCCTCCCGGTTTCGCCATCACGGTGTATGCGGATAATGTTCCGAATGCGCGTGGCATGACGCTCGGGAAGCAGGGCACGCTCTTTGTCGGCAGCCATAAGGGCGACGTCTATGCCGTGGTGGACAAGAACGGCGATCAGCGTGCCGACGATGTGGTCACCATCGCCCGCGGGCTGCGTATGCCGGTGGGCGTGGCGTACCGGAACGGCTCATTGTATGTCTCTGCGGTCGATCGTATCCTGCGTTTCGACTCGATCGAACAGCGGTTGACCGATCCGCTTCCACCAGTGGTCGTGACGGATCGCTTTCCCAAGGAGACGAGTCATGGGTGGAAGTTTATCGCGTTCGGTCCCGACGGAAAGCTCTATGTCCCGGTGGGAGCGCCATGTAACATTTGTGAGCCTGATCCCGACCGGTATGCCCTCATTGCCCGCCTCAATCCGAACGGCAGTGGGTATGAGATCGTCGCTCGTGGAGTCCGGAACTCGGTCGGATTCGATTGGGACCCAACCAGCCACGACTTGTGGTTCACGGATAATGGTCGGGATTGGCTCGGCGACAATCAACCGCCGGATGAACTCAATCATGCGGCGAAGCCGGGGCTGCACTTCGGCTATCCCTACTGCCATGGAGGAACGATTCCGGATCCTGAGTACGGCAGTAAACGCGCCTGTCGCGAGTTCACCGCGCCTGCCGTGACGCTGGGGCCCCACGTTGCCTCCTTAGGCATGCGCTTTTACACCGGTGCCATGTTTCCTCCTGAATACCAGGGCCAGATTTTTATCGCGGAGCACGGCTCGTGGAATCGGAGCGAGAAGATCGGCTATCGGATCACTCTCGTGTCACGAGATGACCAGGGACGCTATCGCTATTCGGTATTTGCAGAAGGGTGGCTTCAGGGCCAGGAGGCGTGGGGACGCCCCGCAGATGTCCTAGTCATGCCGGACGGCGCCCTGCTGGTGTCGGATGATTCGGCGGGTGTGATTTATCGAATCAGCTACGGATCGCAGTAGCGACGGCGTCCATAGTGCCGGGATAAACGAGGCCCCTGGCTGAACAGGGTATCCGTGCGCCCCCTTGAGCCGTCGCGGGTCGGTGGGCCATACTGTCCCCCTATGAACCGGCAAGCCGTGTCTCCTTGCGAGAGCCTCGCGGAGCGGTACCAAGCCCTGTTGGAAGTGGCGCAGGCGATTTCCTCGCATAGGGATTTGGACGTGCTCTTTCGAGATCTCGCGTTAC
>JBQTIO010000145.1:0-12765 GCA_052388075.1 Nitrospiraceae bacterium | reverse complement strand
CCTCCCAAACAAGCCGCGATGGAAGCACAGTTCCGAACCGAACTATGCCGTCATCATGGTATCGAGTTCAATCATCTCTATACGATCACCAATATGCCGATCAGCCGGTTCCTGGAGTTTCTGCTCGAAAGCGGCAACTACGACGGGTACATGGAGCGTCTGGCGAATGCGTTCAATCCGGCCGCCGCAGCCGGTGTCATGTGCCGCTATACCCTCTCGGTCGGGTGGGACGGCAGGCTCTACGACTGCGACTTCAATCAGATGCTCGACCTTCCGGTCGACCACGGGGCGCCGTCACATATCCGAGATTTCGACATCACGCGGCTCCATCAGCGTCACATCGTGACGCGCAACCACTGCTACGGCTGTACCGCGGGATCCGGTTCCTCCTGCGGCGGCACCGTCATGTAGAAGAGAGGGGGCAGGTTTAGGCCATGGAGTTCCTAACCTTCATCCTGGTCCTCGCCCTGGCCTACGCCAATGGCACCAATGATGTGTCGAAAGCGATTGCCACGCTGGTGGGGAGCGGCGTCACCAACTATCGAGCCGCTATCATCTGGGGAACCTTGTGGACCATCGTCGGGGCGGGGGCCTCAGCCGCTGTCGCCAGTGCGATGGTCAAGACGTTCAGCCAGGGTCTCGTCCACGCAGGCACCATCATCGAGCCTGTCGTCGCCTCTGCGGTCCTGACTGGGGCGATGGGCTGGGTCCTGTTCGCCTCACGCACCGGTTTGCCAGTCTCAACGACCCACGCACTCACCGGAGCCATTGTCGGCGCCGGCTTGACGGCATTTGCGGGAGGATCGTTGATTTGGTCTGCGATCGTCAAAAAGATCGCCCTGCCGTTGCTGCTCAGTCCTCTCCTCGCCCTCACCCTCTCTCTGCTCCTCCATCCTCTCGTACGATTGCTGGCCGCGCGATGGGAAGGCGCTTGTGTGTGCGTGATGCCTGCATCCCACGCGCTGGTGGCTATCGATGCACATGGTAGCACCAGAACATTGTTCCAAGCTGCGAGCTTCGGCCAGCCGGTCATGGCCGTGCCATCGCAATGCGATCGGGCCGGATTGCAGGGACTGGTCGTGGGACTCGATACCATTCACTGGATCTCCAGCGGTCTGGCGTCGTTTGCCCGTGGGACCAATGACGCGCCGAAAATCGTAGCGATGCTTCTGCTCGGCAGTGCGACCGCGTCATGGTCCAATGTCTCATCCCAGCTTGCCGCTTTTGGAGGAGTCGCCATTGCAATGGGAATGGGTAGCTACTTCGGAGGATTGCGTGTGACGACGGTGCTCGCCGAGAAGGTGACAAAGATGAATCATGCAGAGGGATTGTCAGCGAACCTGGCGACGTCTTCACTCGTTCTCGCGGCGGGCACACTCGGTCTGCCCGTCTCCACCACCCACCTCAGCAGTTCTGCCATCATCGGCATCGGCCTGCTGAGAGGATGGCGCGCCGTCCGCTGGCAAACAGTTCGAGACATGGTCCTCGCTTGGGTCATCACACTTCCTGCAGCAGCGCTCCTTGCATGTCTAGCCTATTCACTCCTCTCCAGGGTTCTCTAGACCTTGCCCCCTGTTGCGACACTCTGTTATGGTGGCTCCGGGTGATGAGTTCACGATCGCCTCTACCCTAAGTCGGACACCCCTGCATGGTGTGGGACCCCAAAGACCCTTGGAGCAAGAAAAGCGACCCGCTTGAGGATGCCTTCAAGCAGGCCCAGTCGCGAGTCAAGGATCTCTTCCCTCCTGGCGGATTGAAGAACCTCCTGCCTTCCGGCGGACTGATGAACCTCCTGATCGCCGGCCTGCTGATCTTGCTCGCCTGGCAAAGCATCTTCATCGTCGCGCCCGACGAGGAAGGCGTTGTGAAGCGGTTCGGGACCCCGGTTCGCGCGGTTGACCCGGGCCCCCACTTCAAGATCCCGATTATTGAAAGCGTCCTCCAGCCAAAAGTCGCCAAACTCCACCGCGTGGAAGTCGGGTTCCGCACCAACCAACAGGGCCGGCAGCAGATGGTCCCCCAAGAAGCGTTGATGCTGACCGGCGACATGAATATCCTCGCGATCGAATTCATCGTTCAGTACAAGATCAAAGAAGCCCGCGAGTACCTGTTCAACGTGGCGGACATCCATGAAACCATTGGAAAGGCCGCCGAGGCCTCGATGCGAGAAGTAGTCGGCAAAAGCAAGATCGACGAGGCCTTGACCACCGGGAAAGCCGAGATTCAGCAGGGCACACTGGTCTTGCTCCAAACCATTCTCGATCAGTATCAAGCCGGCGTGCAGATTGCCGCTGTGCAACTGCAGGACGTCGATCCTCCCGAGGCGGTCGCCGCCGCCTTCAAAGACGTGACCAATGCCAAGGAAGATCGTGAAAAGTTGATCAATCAAGCCCAGGGGTACCGAAACGACATCATTCCCAAGGCAAAAGGCGAAGCCGCGGAATTGGTGAACCGGGCGAAGGGTTTCGCGCAAGCACGGGTCAACCGCGCCCAGGGCGAAGCCAATCGCTTTCTGGCCACCCTGAAGGAATATAATCAGGCCAAAGACATCATCAGCAAGCGGATCTACATCGAGACGCTGGAGGAGATCCTCCCGCACGTGGAAAAGGTTATCATCGACGGGAAAGGGGGCGAGCGCCTGCTGCCCTATCTTCCGCTGGATCGTCTCTCAAAGCCGGCCCCCAAGCCGGCAGCCGAGGAGCCCCAGCCATGACCAAGCAGGGATTTATCATCGCGCTCATCGCGGTGGTCATCGGCTTGTTTATCCTTGGGGCCTCCCCCCTCTTTGTCGTCGATGTGACCCAGACCGCTATCGTCGTACAACTCGGAAAACCCGTGAGAAACATCACCGAGCCTGGATTGTATGTGAAGATGCCGTTCGTGCAGGAAGTGACCTATTTCGACAAACGGTTATTGGATTACGATTCGAGCGCCCAGGATGTCATCACGCAAGACAAGAAGACGCTGCTGCTGGATAACTTCGCGAAATGGCGCATCGTCGATCCCTTGAAAGTCTACCAGAACTTCCAAAGCCAGCGAGGCGCCCTCCAACGACTGCACGACATCATCTATTCCGAGTTGCGCGTCGAGCTGGGTCGCCACGATTTATTGGAGATCGTCTCGAGTTCGAGAGCCGAAATCATGCTGGTGGTCACGCGACGATCCAACGAAAAAGCCTCCACCTACGGTATCGAGATCCAGGATGTTCGGATCAAACGCGCCGACCTGCCTGAGCAAAATGAGAAGGCGGTGTTCGCTCGCATGCAGGCTGAGCGGGAACGGCAGGCCAAGCAGTACCGGGCGGAAGGGGCCGAGGAAGCTCAAAAAATCAGATCCGAAGCCGAGAAGGATCGCGAAATCATCCTTGCCCAGGCGTACAAAGAGTCCGAAGAGCTTCGCGGGGGCGGTGATGCCAAGGCGTTCCGGATCTATGCCGACGCGTACCGGCAAGACGTGAAGTTTTTCGAATTTACCCGTTCGATGGAAGCCTACAAGATGACGTTCAAGGATAAATCGATTCTCGTGATGAGCCCGGATTCAGAATTCTTCCGGTACTTGAAACAACGCTGACTTTTCCGTGAGGCGTGAAACGTAAGACGTGAAACGACCCACGCCTTAGGACAAACCCACGATCTCACCGCTCACCGGATTGAGATCAATCCGTTCCCCAGCCGGCTTCTTCGGCAATCCCGGCATCAATTGAATCCCCGAACAGATGGCGGTCACAAATCCCGCTCCGGCCAGTATTCGCAGTTCTCGAACAGGGACCGTAAACCCGGTTGGTCTTCCCTTCAACGCGGGATCGTGCGAGAGCGACAGGGGCGTCTTGGCCATGCAGACGGGTAGTCGGCCAAACCCCAGAGCCTCGGCCATTTCCAGTTGACGTTCCGCCTTCGGCTCAAATTTCACACCGGCGGCCCCATACATCTTCGTGGCGATCGTCTCAATCTTCTTTCGAATCGGCCAAGCCAGCTCGTACAGATGAGCAAAGTTCGACGGCTGATTCGACGCCTTCATGACCGCAGCCGCCAGCTGTTCAGCGCCCTTCCCACCATCCACCCAATGCGTCGACACCGCGGCATCCGCTGCGCCCGCCTCGACAGACCGATCCCGGACCCAGTCCAATTCGCGTCGCCGATCGCCCTCGAACGCGTTCACCGCCACGACGACCGGGACGCCATGCGCCCGCGCATTCGCGATGTGCTGCTCCAGATTACCGAATCCTTTCGATAAGGCCTCCGGATTGGGTCCGGTCAGGCTTGCGGGCAATGCTGCCCCTACCGTGACAACCCCTCCGCCACCATGAAGCTTCAGGGCTCGCAACGTGGCCACCACCACTGCCACGGATGGCTTGAATCCGGACACGCGGCACTTGATGTTGAAAAATTTCTCCCCTCCCAGATCGCTGCCGAACCCCGCTTCAGTCACGACCACATCGGCGCACCGGAGCGCGATCGCGTCCGATATCACGGAACAGTTGCCATGCGCGATATTCCCGAATGGCCCCGTATGGACGAAGGCGGGGGTGCCTTCCAGAGTTTGAACCAGATTGGGCAGAAGCGCATCTTTCAAGAGAACAGCCATCGATCCGACACATCCCAGCTCCTGCGCCACGAGAGGCGCGCCTGATTTCCGAAGCCCCACCACTATTCGGCCAAGACGCTCTCGAAGGTCCCGGTGATCCGCCGCCAGGGCCAATGCCGCCATGACCTCCGAAGCCTCCGTAATGACGAATCGGCCTCGGCGCCTTCCTGCGTCCTCTCCAAACCAGACTTCGCGAAGCGCGCGATCACTCACACCCAACGCCCGGGGCCACATGATCCGTTCAGGATCGATAGAGAGCCGGTTTCCATGAAAGAGATGATTGTCGAGAAAGGCGGAAAGGAGATTATGGCTGGCGGCCACAGCATGCGCATCCCCCGTCAAATGGAGATTGATATCCTCCATGGGGATCACTTGGGCCTGTCCTCCGCCGGCGCCTCCCCCTTTGATCCCGAACACAGGGCCCAGCGACGGCTGCCTGAGCGTGACGACCGTCCGATGGCCCAGTCGCGTGAGTCCCATGGCCAGACCGATCGCTGTCGTCGTCTTTCCCTCACCCAGCGGCGTCGGATTGATGGCCGTCACAAGCACATACCGACCCAACCGCCGGTCCTTGAGGCGATCGAGTACCCCCAGCGCTATCTTGGCTTTATTCGTTCCGTACGGGATGAGTTCCTCGGCGTGGATGCGGAGTTGGCGGCCTATCTCGATGATGGGCCGGGGTCGGCCGGCTTGCGCGCTTTCGAGATTACTCAAGGCTTTCACTCCAGGAGTATCGAACGGAGGAGATGGGCGATCAGTATAGCACAGAGCCTTGATGGGACCTGAACTGAGCGGGGCGCAATGGGATTCCGTTAGGGGGAACTCGCTTTACCGTACAGCGGAGAGAGGCAGATGCACTTCGATCAACCGCCAAGAGCCGTGAGCGAGGACCGAAGAAGGAAGGATACTACTCAAGAATGTACTTAACGGGGTCGAGCGCCTGGCCGTTTACCTTAACCATGTAATGCAAGTGGGGGCCGGTGGCAAGGCCACTGTTTCCGACAAGACCCACGACATCGCCACGATTGACCCGCTGACCTTCTTTCACCAGAGCCTTGGCTAAATGCCCGTACAACGTTTCGATCCCGAATCCATGATCAAGCCGGACGATATTCCCAAGCTTGGGGTCGAATCCCGTCGCCGTGACTCTTCCCCGGGCCGGAGCCAGGACCGGGGCGTTGGGAGCCGCACCGATGTCCAAGCCATCATGCCAGGCCGGCTTTTCGGTGAAGGGAGAAATTCTGGGGCCGAAGCCTGAGGTCACCCATCCCCTGACCGGCCAAATCGACGGTGTGGCGGCCCAGCGAGAAGACCGCTGTTCGGCTGCCTGGGCTAACTCGCTGAGGAGTCGTTCCTGCGTGGACGCTTCCTTGGTGAGCCATTCCAACCCATCTTTCACCGAAGCAGCCGTCTCGAGGTCATCTTGAGGCAATTCGGCAGCAGCAAGCGGGGTGCGCCCGGCGTCTGGGTTGTCGGCACTCTGGCTTAGGTCGCCCGGCACAACTTCCGTGGCCTTATCACTCCTGCTCCCGCTCATAACCGAACCGCCTTCGGGAAGTGGTACATCCTCACCGCCTCGGCCATTGATCATATCTCCCGTCTTGGGCACCTCAATGCCCAGCATGACCCGAAGGCGCTGATTCACTTCTTTCATAGCCACGATTCGCTTCTTGAGGTCATCGATGGCCGTCGAAAAGGCTGCGGTCTGCTCCCGTGCACTCAGTGCCTCAGCGCGAAACGCGGATAACTCCCAGACCTCCCCCGTCCGGATGACGTAGTGGGAAATGACGAGAAGATCGGCAAGCACCAATAAACAACCCACAATCAACAGTTTCCGGACGAATTTCCCTGGAAAACTGAAACGGAGAGGTTTGGCGGTTGACCCCCGAAAGACCACCACCGTGTAGGCATCGCTATTTTCTTGGCCGGTCATCTGACCCATGATATTCACTCCCTCAGGTTTGGGAGACCAGATACTTTCAGATGTTGACGAGTCTACCCATCCAACCCGCCATGGTCAACCCTTTTGATGGTAATGAAATCACAGCACCTTGGATCCACAAGACCTAGGCTGTCTCTCTTCGCACCCACTCAAGATATTGAGGAAGCCCGTGAGTAATTGGTACCCCTATAATCTCCGGCACTTTGTACGAATGCATTTTTTGAATCGTTTCCTGAAGGGCTGGAAACCTGTCAGCCGTGGTTTTCAAGAGGACCATGGCTTCCTGGTCGCTGACCACCTTTCCCTCCCACCAGTAGCGCGAATGCACCAGGGGAATCGTTGTCGCACAGGCGGCTTGATGAGACTGCACTGCCTGCTCTGCAATCCTGGCAGCTTCTTCCTCGTTTGGCGCCGTAACCATGACAACCACAATGTCCGTTTCTCCGGTTCCCATTTCGGGGGAAACGATACCTGAGTCTCCCCGTCACAAGCAACCGAATTGGAGCACCTTCACTACTAACTCTGGAGTGCCACGAGATAACGACAGCAACATCTATGCCCCATCAAGAAAGCCAAATAATTGACATAGTGTTTGTTTTCAATAACTTATAATCAGCTCTGTTAGGGAATTCTTCTACTGGGGTGAAATACTGTCTGAGAAATGCTACAGGGAGGCAGTTTCTTGACAAAAATGTTCAAAAATTGTCAAAGGTGGTAAGTGACAACCAAGCCTATGGTTTTGATAACCTGGTCACGCATCCTCCTGCCATATACCTCCAGCTACTTCTTCACCAGCTCCGCCAGTTCCGCAAAGTAATGCGCGAAGGCCTTCATCCCGCCTGACGCTTGGCCCCAGTCAAAATATTCATTCGGAGCGTGATACCCGTGTTCAGGCAGACTCAAACCCATAAACAAGATCGGCACCTTCCAGGCTCGCTGCATTGTCACCACTGCCCCGATGGAACCTCCTTCTCGGACGAACGCCGGTTCTTTGCCGAATCCCGCCTTCACCGCGCGCTTTGCCGCCTGGACATACGGCCCCTCGAACAATCCACGGAACGGTTGCAGCATCCCTTCCCGCTCCACTTTGACGTCCGGATTCAGTTTGCCCACATGCTGTTTGAGCGCGGCGAACACCTTCTCCGGCGTCTGGTTCGGCACGAGACGCATGCTGATCTTGAGTTCGCCCCGGCCCGGCACGACCGTCTTGACCCCGGGCCCGTGATAGCCGCCGGTGAGACCGTGAACCTCGAAGGTCGGAGAGGCCCAGATTCGACGCATCACTTCGACGGGATCCTGCGCACGAAGAGACTGAAAACCGTACGCATCCTTAAAGCGTTTAACCCGGAAGCCGGATCTGCAGAAACTCTTGATCTCCGCCTGAGTCGGCTCGATCACATCGTTGTAAAAACCCGCGATTTTCACCCTGCCGGTCCTCGCGTCCAGACAGGCATTCGCCACGGCCATCAGTTCGGCCAGTGGATTACGCGCCGCCCCGCCGGTAAGCCCGGAGTGTGCATCCTTTTCCCCGGTGCGAAGGGTCAGTCGCGCGCCAACCAACCCGCGCAACCCGTAGGGCATCGCCGGGCGGCCCTTGGCAACCCAGATGGTATCGGACACGACAACGGAATCCGGGCGAGGAGCGGCCTCGCGGTCTCCGAGTGCGGCGGCGAAATGTGGGCTTCCGATTTCTTCTTCCAGCTCCCACAAGAATCGAATGTTGATCGGCATGCCCTGCTCGATGGCAAAGCGCGCGCCTAACAAGGCGGCAAGCGCCGGCCCTTTGTCATCGGTCGCCCCGCGACCACGATAGATCCCGTCCTCATTCTTGAAGGAGAACGGGTCCTGCTTCCATTCCGGTTCCTGCGCGGGCTGCACATCCATGTGATTGTAGACGGTGACGGTCGGATGTTTGCTTCCAGTCGTCCAACCTCCAGACACGACGGGATACCCGCCGGTCTCAACAACCTGTGCGTCGGCGCCCTGATCCGTGAGACACTGGGCGGCGAGCTCCGCCATACGCCGCATATCGCCCGCATGGGAGGGTTCCATGCTGATCGACGGTACTTCCACCATTTGTCCCAACAGATCCTCAAACTGCGACCGTGCCCCGATAACAAACGTCTCAAGTTGTCGTTCGTTCACCATGATTCAGCGTCCTCCATCCGGATGAGGCGGGATTATAACGATCGGCCGCCGGAAGAAAAAGCCGGGCGGACGACCTTCCTGACGAAGCATGATAGAATGGTAGCCCCATGTACCGGTCGTGGCTCCTCTCTAGTATGATGGCCCGCACACCGAGTGGAATTGTAGGCCTCATGCTTTTCCTCATCGGAACGGCCACACCCTGCCTGTTGTGGGCGGAAGATCCGATCACGATCCAACAGATCCTTGACGAACCGCAGGTCTACCACTTGCGACATGTCACCCTCCAAGGTACGGTGCGCGATGTGCAGGCGCTGGACCCCTACACGCTCCCGAATGAAACCAACTGCTACGGCGCTTATCTGTTCCGACTGGAGGACGACACCTCGACTCTTCCGGTGGCCGTGCTGGGTATCTGCGGGAAGCCCGTGGTGCGGGACCCTGAGGTGGAAGATGGAGCCCGCGTCGAGGTGAGCGCCACCATTCAAGCGCCCAGTCACGGGGGGTATTACCTCAGCTTCCGCGGCTTGAAGGTCGTCACGGAGCAGGAGGGGGTGGTGCAGGCCATCGCTGATCGAATCCTCCCGCTCTCCGAGTAACGACACGCGCCACTGTAGCGTATGCCGCGGTCCCGCCCATTTGTTTACAGTTCGTATCCTCAGGGGTATAGTCTCTGGAGAGTTCACTGAGAGTCGGTCGCGCCGGGTGTGTCTGAACGGAGGGGAGATCCCATGGCCTGGATTCCATTCGTCGCGGTGGCCGTGCTGGTGCTGCTGGTCATCGGCATGTACAACAGTCTGGTTCGGCTCAGGGTCCAATCAGAAAACGCCTGGGCCGACATTGATGTACAGCTCAAGCGACGGTACGATCTCATTCCCAACCTCATCGAAACTGTGAAAGGCTACGCCGGTCATGAGAAGCAAACGCTCGAAGCCGTGATTGCTGCCCGTAATCGCGCGATGGCCACGACCACTCCCGCCACCAAGGCAGAAGCCGAAGGCGTGCTCACCCAATCGTTGAAATCGTTGTTCGCGTTGGCCGAAGCCTATCCGCAGTTGCGCGCAGTGGAATCCTTCACCCAGTTTCAGGGCTCGCTCAACCAAATCGAAGAGGCCGTGCAGAACGCGCGCCGTTACTACAACGCGGTAGTCCGCGATCTCAACACCAAAATCCAGGAATTTCCGTCTAATTTCATCGCGAACTTTTTCAGGTTCCAGCCTCGCGAGTTCTTCGAGATCGCCGACGCGGCGGAACGGACCGTGCCGAAAGTCAGCTTTGAGCAAGCTTCGCGTTGATTGCCACCGGCGGTTCAACGCCGGCCCACCTTCCCTCATGCCTGTACGTCCAACCATTTGCCTAGCCATCCTGTTGGGCTGGGTGTTGGCGACCGGAAACTCGCTCGTCCACGCCCGCTCGCTCGTGATCGAGCAGTTCCAGGCCGACATTCAGGTCCTGCCGAACGGCGAACTCCTGGTCACGGAGACGATTCGTCCACGCTTTACAGGATCATGGAACGGCTTGAAGCGCGACATCCCGGTCGAGTATCGAACGCCGCAAGGATTCAATTACACCCTGCTCCTTGATCTGGTGAGCGTCACAGACGAACACCGCATCGCGCTGAAATACGAGAGTTCTCGCGACCGCCACTATCAAACTTTCAAAATTTATCTGCCCGGGGCGCAGGATACGACGAAGACGCTGATCCTGACCTACAAAGTTTCAAACGGGCTCAAATACTTCGAGGACCATGACGAGCTCTACTGGAACGTGACCGGCGATGAATGGGACGTGCCGATCGAATCGGCTGCGGCCAGGATTCTCTTGCCGGCCGGGGCAAGTGGTGTGAAAGCCCTGGCGTTCAGCGGCACCTATGGCGCACGTGAACAGCAGGCCGAGGTTCGGATCACGGGTCCCGAGATCCTCTATCGAATGATGCGCCCGCTTGGATTTCGCGAAGGACTCACCGCCGTGGTCGGCTGGGACAAGGGTCTGGTCGCCGAGCCCGGTTCATTGCAGCTCACCAGCTTGTTTTTCCGATCCAATTGGCCGCTGACGCTGCCAGTCGGCGTCTTCGGGCTCATGTGGTATCTCTGGTATACCCGCGGGCGCGACCCGCGGCTGCGCCCGATTACGGTAGCCTATGAGCCGCCTGACACGTTGACACCGGCTGAACTCGGGACGCTCATCGATAACTCACCGGACCTTCGGGACATCACCGCCACGTTGGTCGATCTCGCAGTTCGCGGTTATCTCAGGATTGAAGAACGTCAAGAGTCCAAGCTCCTCGGATTTTGGTCGAGCTCGGTTTTTTACCTGCATCGGCTCAAGACCTCCTCCGAATGGACTGAGCTGAAGGCGCACGAGCAAGCGATCATGCACGGGGTCTTTTCAGACGACCGTACCGCAGTCGTCCCGTTGTCCGACTTGGAGAATCGCTTCTACACGCACCTGGAGAGGATTAAGTCCTCCCTCTTCGATCAACTCCTCAGTCGCGGCTACTATGCGGGGCGACCCGACCGAGTGAAGCAGGTCTACTGCACCATCGGCATCTTCGTGGCCCTTGCATCGATTTTTGGAGCTGCATGGCTGAGCGAACGCTACGGCATTGCGCTGCAAGCCGGCGTCACTGCGGCCATCTTCTCCGGACTGATTATTGTCGGATTCGGATGGTTCATGCCCGCCCGGACGATTCGCGGCGCGCGAGCCTTGGAAAAAGTGCTCGGCTTCGAAGAGTTCCTGACCCGTGTCGAGTCCGACCGGTTTCAACGCGTCGTGAAGACGCCTCAGCTGTTCGAGAAATTTCTGCCCTTCGCGATGGCCTTGGGGGTTGAGCAGAATTGGGCGCGCGCTTTCGAGGGTATTTACACCCAGCCACCCGCCTGGTATCAAGGATCGAACATCGCCGACTTTCGTCCGCGGAGTTTTACCGGCAACTTGTCGCAGATGTCCGCGGCAGCCGGCGCGGTCATGACCTCTGCGCCGCGCAGTTCCGGAGGCTCCGGGTTCAGCAGCGGCGGCTCCTCCGGAGGGTTCTCAGGCGGAGGATTCGGCGGTGGAGGCGGAAGCGGTTTCTAGCGGCTGATTGACCACCTGTGACGACAACTCTCTCCCGCACTCCAATCGATCAGTTACGGTGAATCGAACGTCAGGAGCACACCGACCAAGAAGAGATGCTGAGAAGGTGCGAGTCTCGGCACCCCGGGACTGATCTCCCCGTTCTTGAAGAACCCGCCCCCGACGCCGGTTGATTCATCGTGGCGATATTCCACCCGTACGACTGTATTGGTCCACTGGTAAGGGAACCGGTACTCGACCGTGGACGTGATGGCCTTCACAAACTGTTCAGACCCCGTCCAGCGCCCGTTTCGATCCCAGTAGAACTCCGGACGCAGCGCCACGGACCAGGGACCGGCTATGTGCCACCTCACCACCATGTTGCCACTCATCGCAAAGGTTCGCGGACTCCCGGGCTGATTGGCGATGCCCTCCGTTCCGATATCGTAGGAGGCGGCAATCGTTACATCATCGCCTTTCCACTCCAGGATCTGGTTCCCGTAGAGACGCCAGAATTCCAGCGAGGTGTTCGTCTGGTCCGGTCCCCAATAAGTCGTCTGGGTTGCGGTCAACCGAGGGGTCATCTTGTAGGACCACTGCACGCCGTACGACGGCAGATCGTTCGGATGGGAGAGATGCGCATACCCGTTGATGACGAACGCGACGACCGTGAGGTCCTCATTCACCGGATACTTGGCGTTGACGCCGAACATCATATAAGGCGTGTAGTCGGCCATCCAGGAGCGTGTATAGTTTGCGTTGTCCTTGGCGTAGAGCGATTCATAACCCATCAAACTGTTGAACAAACCGGCAGTGATCGTCAGGCCATTGCCCACCGGCGCAAGATAGGACGCGTTCGCTCGATGGAGATGCCTGAGCACGTCCGCTCCATCGACATTCTTTTCCCCCGGTAGAAACGCGAACTCCTTTGAATCGTAACCCCCTTGTACGCCCAGTTCCATCCCCCAGCGTGACGATTCGGTCGCGTCCTTCCGCACATAGGCCAGCGCCATGTTCGGAGCCACTTTGTTGTGATGTGA
>JBQTIO010000144.1:0-4273 GCA_052388075.1 Nitrospiraceae bacterium | reverse complement strand
CGTAGGGTGTAGCGGGACTCAACTGGACGCCGGTGTTGCCGTAGGCCTCGTTGTCATAACAGAAGTAATAGAAGTCGAGTCTCCTGGTGATGGCCCCCGACGTGGATGAGAGCGCCATGTCGTAGGTTGAGCCATCTCCGCCGAGGACGACCACGCTCACATCTTCTTCTTTCGGCAGACGTCCCTTGGCAATCAACACATCCAGCGCATCGCGCACGCCCTGCGCGCCGGCCGGCGCCGATCCCATCGTCGTGTATAGCCAGGAAGCATCCAGCGGAGTGAAAGGAAACGTGGCCAGGTTGGTGAAGCAGCCCGCCGCATTCACATAGACCACACGGCTGCCGAGGACTTTGGACGCAAGTCGTAAGGATTCGAGCCCCCCGCAGCCGGCACAGAGCGGCGCGCCGGGGAACACGTGTTCTTCGCGCGGAATCTGATGCAGATCCTTAAAGACGTGCGGTTCCCAGGCCATTTCGTCCTTCACCTGCCTGTCTTGAGGTCGTGCGCAAGAAACTGCAACTGTTCCATTTCCCGATGCTCGGCGTCCGTATACAGCAACACCGGCCCGACGCCCGTTCCACGCACTCCGGCTTCCGCCGCCTGCTCGAAAATGGCGCGAAACTCACCCTCTGAAATATTCTTTCCTCCCAGACCTCCGATGAACGAACAGAGCGCCCGCGGCCGAAGCGCTTCATGATAGAGACAAGCCGCGATCTCCTGAAAGAGAATCCCGCCCTGCCCGGGAGAGAGATTCTGATCCAGCACCGCCACCGCCCGCCGTCCAAGTAGCGCGCGCCGAATGGCATCAGCAGGCCACGGACGGATCAGGCGGAGCCGGAGCAAGCCCACCCGGCGGCCCTCTTCCCTTGCCGCATCCACCGCTGCTTTGCCCTTGCTCGCGAACGCGTTGGTCATGATCAACACATCCTCCGAATCCTCAAGCCGGTAGCCTTCAACTACGTCGTAGCGACGGCCGAACAGCCGCTCGAACTCGACGGAAGCCTCTTTATGCACTTCCAGGGCATTCATCGATGCGAGATGGATCTGATGACGGAAGTACGTATAGGTCGATCCTCCTAACACCGCGGTGCCCAACGCATGGGGAGCCGAGGCCTTGAACCCCAAATGAGCCGGTCGAAACGCCGGCAGGAACCGCTTCGCCTGCTCCGGATCCGGCACCATCACCGGCTCGCGGGTAAAGGACAAGACGAATCCATCGAGATTCACCACGGCCGGGAGGCAGACGCGGGAATCTTCCGCGATGCGATAGGCCATGAGAATCGAGTCCACCACTTCCTGGCAGGTCTCCGCATGGATCTGCACAAAACCCGAATCGCGCGCCGCCAATACGTCATTGTGGTCCGGTTCCAACGTGATCGGTGAGGCCAGAGCCCGCGAGACATTGACCAGGACAAACGGCACCCGCCATCCGGCCACCGCGTACAACACCTCGAACGCATGGAGCAGTCCCTGACTTGAGGTGGCTGTGAACACGCGAGCGCCTGCCGCAGCGGCGGCGCCTGCCGCGGTCATCATCGAATGCTCCGAGTCCAACGTGACGAAACGGGCGTTCAACGCGCCGTTTCCGCACCACTTCGACAACATCTCCACGATTTCCGTCTGCGGCGTGATGGGAAAGGCCGGCACATAGTCCACCTCGGCCAGACGGGCACCCCAGGCCGCCGCCAGATTGCCGGTCATCATCTGCTTTTTCTGGTCTATCTGGTCCATTTCGTCTGTCTGGTCGATTTGGTCCATCTGGTCTATCTTGTCCATTTGGTCTGTCTGGTCTATTCGGTTGCCCATTGCCTCTGCCGCACCAGACAGACCAGATAGACAAGACAGACAGCCTTACTTATCGGCGGTCGCTTCCGTTTCCCGCTCCACCGTCAAGGCATCGGTCGGACAGACTTCGACACAGTCGAGGCAGCCCTTGCAATGCGGATAGTAGATGGCTGGCTTGCCGTCCGGCTTGATGGTAATCGCGCCTTCCGGGCAACTGGCAAAACAGAGCCAACAGCCGTTGCACAGGTCCGGTCGCAGGACCGGACGGAACGTCCGCCATCCGCTGACTGATCGGATGGCGGAGTTGGGGCCCGCGGTGATGCCGGCCGTTCCTCTCATCGGCGCCTCATAGGTGGGGACTCGAAGCTCCACCCGGCCCGGAGCCCGGCGCACACTGGTCTCGACAGCGACCACTGGAACCGCGTCATAACAGTACTGAGCCGCCGTCTGATTGCGCTCGATGTCCGAAACGGCCAGCCCGAGATCCGCCAACTCCCTGGCTATCGCGTCATGGATCGACTCCTGACGGAGCCCGACGAGTCGTGCGGCGACGGCGCCGAGTAACGCACTGATTGCGCCACGCTTGCCGAACTGCTGGAGTGCGACCCCGGTCAGATCCAGCGTCGTTAGGCGGCCGGGAAATGGCGTTTCGGTATGGAATTGTTCGGCGGTCAGAGGTGAGTTCACGAACAGCGCCGTGCGCTCGTCGATTCCTTCGAGCACACGGGCGGCCGGATCGGCTATGAGCGACGCGTCGGCAACGACGACAAGGTCCGGGCGGACTATCACACCCCGCTCGCGAATCGGCTCTTTGGCGATCCGCGTATAGGCTGAAACCGGGGCGCCTCGTCGCTCGGGACCGTAAATCGGGGAGTCCTGCGCCATGAACCCTTCCAGGAACGCAGCGGTTCCCAGAATGCGGCTCGCGGTCTTCGCACCCTGCCCCCCTCGGCCATGGAAGCGAATGGCGATCACGGCATCTTCCTAATTAGAGCACTTCTCCATCCTCTCCTTCATCGCCTCTCGACCGGCTTTGACTGCCGCTTCGACGTCCGCTTTCTTCTCTCCCACATAGCGCTTCCCGCCCTCAATCGTTTCATCGACTGCGGCCCGCACCTCTTTGGCCGTCTCGATGACGTCTTCTTCCACCTTTCTCGCATAGCCCTTGAGCTCGCGGCGTGTGTCCTCCCCCGATTTCGGAGCGAGCAGCATACCGGCCACGGCTCCCACGATCGCGCCACCCAGAAAAGCCAGAGCAATAACCGGCGCTGAACATTCGGCGTTCTGATTTTCCATGGCAGACCCTCCCTGATGAAAAACTTCTAGCTGTTGAAAAAGCCAAGTCCGTGCCAGAGAGACGCACTGAGTGCGCTCAGGATTGTCTTGATTTGACAGAGCTTTAGAGAAGGGATCTCGGGCGGGAACTAGGGCACTGGGGAATTCCAGGGCTGAAGCAATTGAGTTCCTGTCGCAAAAGGCGACAGGAGCTCGATTACGCGGGCCTGATCGATCTCAGATCCGCGCTGGTCTCTGTGATCACTGCTTCACAATTACGCCGCAGGCGATCCGGGGCCCGCCCGGCGCATCCTTCGTCGATGGATCGGGCAGGTACTTGTCCTGAAGTTCATGGATGATGAAGGCGCTGCCATCTTTGTCGAACAGCGTATTCAATCCATCGGACAGCGTGACTCGGCTCGTGATGGTATAGAGTGAGCCTTCTCGGTCCTTATCTACCGACAGGTTCGGCAGATCGCCGAGATGATAGGGGTGATTACCAAGACCGGGGCTAACATTGGCTTCCGGATTCACTTGCGGATCGACATTACCGTCGTAGTGCCCTTTGGCAGCGGAAAATGGCTCGCAGTTTCCGCTTTCGTGGATATGGATGGCATGCAGGCCCGGCGTCAGTTTGCCATCCGGGCTGCCTTGCAGCTTTAACTTGATCCGTACGCGCCCTTCATATTCCTCATAGAGTTGCGCCTCTCCCGTAATGCCCGGCCCCGCAATCGTCGCTTTTGCATGGAGCGGGACTGTGTGCTTTCCTGTGTGGTAAGAAGAACAACCGCTCAAGACGAATCCGATCACCATCCCGGTGCCGATCACGCTCAATGCCTTCACGCCGACCTCCTTGCTACAAATGTCGAGCTCCGTATCGCCCTGGAAACCACCGAGTCAGCGCCATGATAGGCGCAGCAACCGGCTGGTTCAATCCTTTCTCGCCCCAGGAGGCAGAGCAAAGTCCAATGGACCGATGAAACTGCGGCCTGGTGAGTTAAGTTTCCGCCGCCCCTTCAGTCCCCCGGTCCCATCATCGGCCCTCTGCCTCTTTCCTGTCGCCGCATGCCCGGGCCGTGTCCACCGGCGAAACGGCGCTCGTACTGAATGAGGGCCCAGATCTCTTCGTCGGACAACACCTGGCCGAAGCCGATCATCGCCGTGCCGGGCGAGCCATGCTTGATGACCCAGAAGAGTTCGCCTTCGGTTCGAT
>JBQTIO010000143.1:0-7717 GCA_052388075.1 Nitrospiraceae bacterium | reverse complement strand
TGGTCTTCGGACAGATGGCTGTGTATTCGGGGATCTCAATGGTGATTTCATACCCCTTGTACTGGTTCGGAAACGTTTCGATCTCCGGCAGTGGCGCGGTGATCCCGCTCTTCGCATGCCGCTCGTTGTACCCGAGTTTCGTAGTCTTGGACCTTCTTGTTACCATTTCACGTCTCACGTTTCACGCCTTACGTCCTTTAGACTTGTTTCATCCACTCCGTCTGGCCGATTTTCTCCAGCTCAATATAGAGCGTGACCCACGGGCACTTCATTTCAGGGTACACCTCGCAAAGTCCCTCATTACGGACCCCACCACAAGGACCGTGTGCCATGAACTTCGGGCACTCGGCTTTGAGAGACCTGTCAGGAATCGGCGGACGTTTGTGCACTCCGCCGACATGGCTGCCTGCATCGTCTTCACCCGGGATGAGTACTCGATTGGGCATGGGAGGAGTGTAAACGGATTGTGACGAATCGGCAATCTCTTACGCTCAACCATGGTCAAGATATTCGGCCACCCCTCCCCGACATCGCTTCCGACCGCTAAAACCGGTTGGGGCGAATGGCCTATTCGGTTCTCTAGGCCTAGGCCTTCTTTCGGATACCATGGGCCTTCTGAGAAGTTGTGTTGAATTTCAGGAAGTTATACTATTCATGCCGGTGCGCGAACGCGGGGGTGCTGGGGGTATAAGCCCGAACATATGAATTGACAGTCTTTTTTCGGCTTTGCTAGGATGGCCTGAATCACGAGTGGCGAACGTGGCTTGATCTATTTTCGTCCATCCCCAGCCGTCCGCAGGATTTCTCGCTTATTGTACTTGGGTAGAATAATCTTTTGAGCAACGCCCTGCCGTTGCCGTGACATAAGGGAGGTGCCTGATGAGTCTCGATTATGTAAAGTTTTCAAACGGCTTTGAGAAATTCATGCCGAAGGAATATCGGGACATGGTCGAACATGGCCCGTTTGGTAAGAAGGTTACAGTATCGCAAATGGGAAGCTTCAAAGAAGTGCTGGAAGAGCACCCCATGTGTGCCGGCTGCGCCATGACGCTCTTTATCCGGCTCGCCATGATTGCGTTCCCCAATCCGGAAGACACGATCACCGTCGGCACGGCCGGTTGTGGGCGCCTTGCCATCTCTCAGGCTGCAATTCCCTTCGTGTATGGCAACTATGGTGATCAGAACGGCGTGGCCAGCGGTCTATCCCGCGGTCTGCGCCTCCGCTTCGGGGACAAGCCCAAGGATGTGGTCGTGATGGCCGGCGACGGCGGCACGGCGGACATCGGGTTCCAGCAGGTCCTCCATTCCTGGTTCCGCAAGGAGCGCTTCACCACGATCATGCTGGACAACGAGGTGTATGGGAACACCGGCGGCCAGGAGAGCGGCATGACTAACAGGGGTGCCGTGTTGAAAATGGCCCCGCTCGGCAAGAAGTTTGAGAAGATGGACATGCTGCAGATGGCCAGAGTTGCCGGTTGCGCCTATGTGGCCACGGTGGTGCCAAACAATCCCCGCCGGGTGGAGAGCGTGATCAAGAAGGCGGTGCTGATCGCTCGCGAAGTCGGGTCGACCTATATCCAGGCCTACACCTCCTGCAACATCGAGTATGCCATTCCGACCGACAAGGTCATGGAAGACGCGAAGGCGGTTGAGAACGACCGGTATCAGTTCACCGAGTATGTCAGCGACGAGGCGAAGCGGTATCTCACCGAGCGTTACGGCTACAAGGAATTTCTCCAGAAGCCGGCCGCTCCTGCCGCCGCGATTCCTACTAAGGCCTAAGCGACTCGAGGAGGCTCAACCATGGCAAAGCGCTTCAACATTCGGATGGCAGGAGTCGGTGGTCAAGGCGTCGTCACCGGGTCGCACATTCTGAGTACGGCCGTGATCAACGCCGGTGGCGAAAGTACGATCGTGCCGTTCTACGGATCGGAAAAGCGGATGGCACCGGTTGAAAGCTACGTTCGCGTATCGGATGAACCTATCTATGAAATCGGCGAAATCACGTTTCCGCACATCATCATCATCTTCCACCCTCAAGTCATCACCCACGGGAAGTCCTACACGATGCCGTTCTACTTCGGATTGAAGGAAGACGGAATCGCGCTCATCAACAACGACGGGCCGATGAGGCTGCACAAGGATCAGGCTCGCGAATTGGAGGAACGCCGTGCAAAGCTCTACTATTTCCCGGCGACGAAAATTTCGTTGGAAGTGGCGGGCATGGACCTCGCCACCAATATGGCGCTGATGGGCTGCATCGGAGCCATCACGGGACTGACGAGCATGGCGGGCTTAGAACAGGCCGTAAAGGACCGGTTCCTCGGAAAGGGTTTCGTCGTGTCGGGCGGCACGGCAGCTCTCGACAGCGTTGTCGAGCGGAAATTCAAGAAAAAACAAGAGCTGATCGAAAAGAACGTGGCCGTCATGCGGGCCGGATGGAATTACGCCGTCGATCACGGATGGGCGGCGGCGGACGTCACGCGGGCGGAAGAGCCTGCTGCAGCCGCTACCGCGTAAAGGAGTACCTATGTATCTCGTAGCCGATATCAGCGTTGAAATCTGTGCCGCGAAGAGTTGCAAGCTGTGCACGCAGTACTGTCCGGAAGCCAACACCATCCTGTACAGCGACGAGTTGGGAAAGGATCAAGGATTCAAGTACGGTTCGGCCTATGTGGCGGTGGACCGCTGCAAAGGCTGTGCGCAATGCGTGTGGGTGTGCGACAACATGGCCAAGAACAATGCTATCAAGATGATCATGATCGATCAGTTGCCCAAAGCTGCGTTGACGGACAACATCATCTACGGTGAGAAGAGTACCACGGCGGTGCTGGCGAGTCCGGTCGTCGGGTAGGTCGCGGAAAGGACATCAGGCGTGGCAACCACACACGACACGAGAGAGCGGATCATCGTACCGGGTCCGGCGGGGTTCCATCCGCCGTCTGCGGCGCAATTGGGCGTGGCGCTGCCTGATCCGGGGCAGGGACTGTTTTATGGCCTTCTCGAACCGAACGAGGAAGTCGTCATCGAGGAGATGGCTCGGAAGATGCTGACGAGCCCGAATGCCACCATCTTTCCAGGCCCCCTACTCTTGTGGGCATGGAACGATCACGCGGTGGAGAAGGCCAAGGCGACGCTTGAGATCGCCGCGCAGATTCCGGACGTCATGATCATTCCGATGCCGGACTACCGGCCGAAGTACCCGAAGATCGATCCCGAAGAGGTCATCAACCCCAATCACCCGAACTTGACGATCTGGGGCAATAAGATCGAAGCCTGCATCTTCATCGGTGTCCACTGTCACTATGCGAATCTCACCCTCAAGATGATCCGGGCGGGGACCAATTGCTGCACAATGGCGATCTGTGCTGAACAGGGGCACGAGGATGCGATGCTGACGATCCGGGACTCCGATGCAGCCAAGATCAGGCATGTAGCGCAGATCTTCAAGCGCGTCCGCGAGGAAATGGGCATCAAGTTGCCGGAGAGCGGCGAGAACGTGCGCTTCACCGGCACACAGTCGAAGGTGCATGGGGGGAAGACCCATACCAATCCGACGACATTCGCTCCGTCGCCGGGCGGTACCAATGCCGCTACGATGTTCGGTCATACAGCCGGGCAGATGAAGCGAGAAGGATGATGAGGATGAGCCACCTGGATCAGCCATACCAAGAGGTGAACCCATGAGTGAAGCCCTGGAAGCCCAACAAAAGACCAATCCGCAGGGAGATCCGATCACCAGCGTGGCTGTGCCGAAGTCGGACGGGAAGAAGGATCCCCATGGCGAGGCGAAGAGGCAGAGGGTGGTGACGCCGGAATACATGTTTCACGAGGCGCCCCGCACGAAGGAGTTCATTACCGGGAGCGAAGCGGCCAAAGAAGCGATTCGACGGTCGAGCGTCGATATCGCCATTGCCTATCCGATCACGCCGCAATCGGAAACTATGCAGCTGGTCGGGGTGCTGTATGGTGAAGGGTATGTGAAAGAATATTACCGCGGTGAGGAAGAAGTCGGCGTGATGGCCGCCATCGCCGGTGGTTCACGAGCAGGCGTCCGATGCTTCACCGCGACCGCCGGTCCCGGGACGTTGAGGGGAATGGAAGGGATCGCATCATGGCCGGGCCACCGGTTGCCCGCCGTGGCGATGTTCACCTGCCGCGTGGTGAACGCCCCGCTGGCCATTCAGCCTGACAATATCGAAGTTGCCTACCTCCTCAACTGCGGCATGATCGTCCTTCACGCTGAAAATCAACAAGACATGTTCGATTTCATCATGGCCGGGTTCGTCATCGGCGAGAAGAACGATGTGACGCTGCCCGTCGGGGTCTGCTGCGACGGATTCTTCGTCACGCACGCCCGTGGCTACGTGCGCATGCAGGATCGAGGGATCAAGCTTCCGGGGCGCGAAGCCTGGCGTGGAGCGGTCCCGGTGCTCGACGCGGAGAATCCTCCGGCCCGGTTGTCGCGGGACGCCCCGGTTCAGAAGTCGAACTTCATGGCGTATAACATCCATGCCGTGTGGCAACAGGAAGTGTGGGCGGCGGTGGAACGGTCGCGCAAGTATCTGAGTCGCTACATCGGTGGATTGCTCACCGCTGAGAACGTGGACGATGCCGAGGCCATCATCATCGCGTCGGGAAGCGCCGCGGCCCAGTCGAGAGAAGCGGTGCGTCTCTGCAAAGAGAAGGGCATCAAGGTCGGCTTGATCAAGGTCCGGTCGCTCCGTCCGTTCCCCACGAAAGAACTGCGGCAGTTGTGCGGGAAGGCCAAGCTGATCGTCATTCCGGAGTTCAACTACGTCGGATGGCTGGCCAAGGAAGTGGCGACGGCGATCTACGGGTACTCCAAGGCCAAGATCATCGGCGGGCCGCGTGTCTACGGCGGGCAGTCGATGCCGGTGGAATTGATCGTGGACGAAGTCGAGTCCGGTCTGACCGGCAAGAAATCCACCAACGTGGCCATGTCCGCGATTATGGGCGGGGCAGTCAATCCGGACGAGGTCGCGCAATTCATGCGCAGCATCTGAAAAGAGGCGATAGTCAAAAACCAAGGGGCCCGTCTGGCTTCCCAGCCTGACGGGCCCCTGGTTTTTACGGTCTGTTCAGTCTGTCTTGTCCATCTCGTCGGATGCATCAGCAGACCAGACAGACGAGATAGACCAAAGAGACCAGTCCTTATCCCTGAATCTCGTCCTCCACCATCTCCTCGCTCGCGGGCATCCCGTACGCCACGTATTTCGCGTATGACAAATAAATCATGGCGCTGTCACGCATGGCTTTTGATCCCTGTGTCATGCGCACGACCTTATCAGACCCAGGCGGTTCAATATTCTGTAGCATCACGGCGTGCTCCTGAAGCAACTTGGTATAGCGCTCGACCGCAAGCTCGACTTCTTTGTAAGCCTGCAAAATAGCATCCGTCATGGTTGTCCTCCCTTGTGCGGTGAGCATACACTAGGCCATGCGACCCCTTAACAGCAAGGGCCCGGCCACCATCTCGCCGCTGCTGCTCCAGACGATCGACCATCTAGCTGAGAATAAAGGTATTCCACGAGACAGACTCGCGCAAGCTGTGCTCGAACTGTCGAGGCTGTTCACGAGAAAGCGGATCGCGTTGAGCCATCCGTACCTTGAGAACAGGGCCTTTGCCGCCGCCTATCTCCAGTATTTCCTGCCGGTCAATGTGTCCAAAATTCAAGTGTTGCTCGATGAGATGCCGCAGCGGGCAGGTGTCGAGCCGACAAGCGAACGGTTCTCGGTATTGGACCTGGGCTCCGGCCCGGGCACCGGGGCCTTGGCCGTGCTCGACTGGTGGCAGCACCGCGCGTCTGTCTCGGCCGGTATGTTGTCGGTCGTCGCCGTGGACAATAGCCAGGCCGCATTGCGCCAAGCCGAACGTTTGTGGGACCGGTACTGCCGGGCGGCCGGCGTCACGTCGGCGATGCTCCAGACCTTCGAGGGAGATCTGGAGCGGTCAACAAAGGGATTCTGGCTGGGGAAGGTCAAGCAAGGGGCTCCGTACGATGTGATCCTCCTCGCCAATTGTTTGAACGAGATCCATAGGGACGCGCCGGACCCGATCGCGGCCAGAACGAGCGTGGTGTCAGAGATGTTGTCGCTACTCGCTCCGCACGGCACAATGATGATCGTCGAACCAGCCTTGCGGGAGACCTCCAGATCGCTTCACCAAGTCCGGGATCGTTTGCTCCAAGCTCGGTGCTGCACCGTCTACAGCCCCTGTCTCCACGAACGGAACTGTCCCGCCTTGGTGAATCCCGACGATTGGTGTCATGAGGAACGGGGCTGGAACCCGCCGGCTTCGATCCAAGAGATCGACCAGGAGGTTGGGTTCATCAAGGATGCGCTCAAGTTTTCGTATCTGCTGTTACGAAAAGATGGGCGGACGATTGCGCCGCGTGGGCTGGAGACCTTTCGTGTCGTCAGTGAGTTGCGTGAGCTGAAAGGGGATACCAGGGCATGGCTGTGTAACGAGCTGGGTCGGTTGGAGGTGGGAAGATTGGATCGGGCGAAGTCGGAAACGAATGCGGCGTGGGACGAATGCGAACGAGGGACGATTGTGAGAATTGATGGGGTGAAGCGGAAGGAAGGGGCAACTCTGGGAAGAATTCCGGACGATGCAACAGTCGAGATTATTGGATCAGTCTAATGCAAGGAAGGAAGCCAGGTGGCGAACGGTGCGCGTCTTCGGGTGCGGCATCATGCGTTGACCAGGGGTGCGAGACATCTCTCTTACTGTTGGCCTCACCCCTTCTCGGGATAACAGAACGGGGTTCGGCACCTTGAGCCGCTCTTGATCGGCAGCGTCCGCGATGCCGCCGTCCTCAGCGCGTATCCGTTCCCCCTGGCCCAAGAGAGATGGAGGTGGAACCGGGAGCGGCCGCTTATGGACCGGTCATGGTTCTCGGACTCGATCGAGCACGCACACCGCTTCCTTGGTTGACAAGTGTCACGTGACAGATTACAGTTGTGCTGTGATTCGAACGTTCGCGGATCGGCGCACGACGGAGCTGTACGAGACGGGTAAAGCCAAAGGATTGCCTCCGGAAATCTGGAGCAGGGCCTTGCGAAGGTTGGAATACCTCGATTTGGCCGCTTGCGTAGACGATTTGAAGGTACCGCCGAGTAACCGGTTGCATAAGCTGGAGCGGGACCGGAAGGGGCAGTATTCGATTTCCGTGAACAAGCAATGGCGGATTTGCTTTCGATTTGTCGACGGCGATGCGTATAACGTCGAATTGACCGATTATCATTAAGGCGAGGTGTCGCATGGGCATTCCCAATAAAGGCGTGCGGAAGGTTCGTCCCACTCACCCGGGCGAGATGCTGCGCGAGGATTTCCTGCCGGACTACGGGCTGACCGTGTCGGGTTTCGCCAAGTCCCTCGGAGTGTCGCGCCAAACTGTGAATGAGGTGCTGCGGGAACGGCGGGCCGTGAGCCCCGAAATGGCGCTGCGGCTCTCCCGGTTGTTCGGCAACACCCCTGAGTTTTGGTTGAACGCCCAGCGGGCGGTCGATCTGTGGGAAGCGGCGAAGCAAGCCAAGGGCAGAATCAATCGCATCTCGCCGCTAAACGCCGCCTGACAATTTTGATTGATGCGTTCTGTCTGAACTTCATGGATACAGAGCAAGGAAGCTTGCGCCCTCTCGCTTCCGCGCCTCTCGCGGCACCCCTTCCACGGCGCTCTGAAGCGGAAAC
>JBQTIO010000142.1:0-5323 GCA_052388075.1 Nitrospiraceae bacterium | reverse complement strand
CGACCGGTAGCCCGCCGTATAGCCCTCGCCGTGATCGCAGAACTCGCAGCGGCCCCAGTAGCAGCCGCGCGTCGCCAGATAAGGCAGGATCTTCGTGGGGACGAAATACTTCTCCAGCGGCAGGCCGTCGAAGTCCGGCGGCGGCAGTGCAGCCATATCCTCCGCATAGCTGGTCGCCGAGGTATGTATGCCGGTGGCATCCTTATAGATGGTATTGGGCACCTGCGAGAGATCGCGTTTAGCCCCGACCGCCTCGACCAGTTGCGTAAAGGCCGTCTCCCCTTCATAGACCACGGCACTGTCGAAGTATTGAAACAGCGGCGATTGGGGCAGCACATCGCGCAGGCGCGTGACGGTATTGCCGCCGATCGTTACGTGAATGTGCGGGAAGTGCTGCTGGATGAGGGCACAGAAGGTCATGGAGGAAAACAGCTGCTGTTGCAGGACGATCGAGATCCCAATCACGTCCGGCTGTTCCTGTTCGATCGCCGGCTTCACCAGCTGCTCGAACACATCGCGATAGATATTGACCTGGGTATCGTTCACCGCGTCCATCACTTCGGACGAGACGAACACTTTGTAGGACAGATCCGTCTCCATCGGCGGCAGGCAGATCCGCGCCGGGGCATAGACCATCGAGATGACGGAGGTGACTTCACGGAATACATGAATGGCCCACTCTAACTGGTCGATATCGTAGAACTCTTCGCCCCTGACAATCCGCTTGGCTTCTTCCGCATTCTTGATCAGGTTGTCTATGCGCGCACGGGTCAGGTCGCAGAGCGCCATCTGCAAATCCATCTCGTCGGCACTCAAATCGCGCTTCTTCGAGAGTTTGCGGAGCCGGTCGAGCTGCTGCGGCACCCGGCGCAAGACTTTCTTCAGGAAATCCTCGCTGAAGTACCAGTCGTACATTTCCAGATTGATGTCCTTTTGGATAACCGTATGGCCAGCTTGGCGGAGGACGGCGGTGAGGGAGGGAAGGCTGAGATAGGGTTCGGAGGGGAACCAATCGGGCGGGAAGATCAGCATGACCTTCATCTTCCGGCCGCTGGCGGCTTCCGAGGTCTGGCGATGGAGCAGAATCAACTCCTTGGTGGCCCGCTCGCCCTTCGAATACTCGATGCGCATACCGGCCTGATTCCTTCGTTCTGATGCCCCTCGATCCACCGGAAAGTGATGGGAAGATAAGGGGTTAGCCTAAGGAAGAAACATTGTACGGGGGTGGGAGAAGGATATTCAAGGGCGGGAGGCGGTGAATAGCCCCGCTGCTTTCGCTTGTGCTAGGGCCCTGTTGGCCGCCGTAAGCTTCGCTGTCGCTTGGCCGCACAACTTGGTCCGTTCAAAGCCTTGCTTAAACGAACCTTCGAACAAGGTGGGCCACCCGCTACGCGGGCCGCTCCAGTTTAGCAACGGCGGATGCAACAGGGCCCTAATGCTCGCTCAAGCAGCCTGGTCTATCCCCAACGAGAGAAGTGAGAGAGTTAGGAAAACGCCTCGGAGGATACCTTGCTCCTCCGGTAATGCTCGCTCAATCCGAGGGCATCCCTGATGAACATAAGAAGATTGGGACGGGGCGAGATTCATTCGCGCATCCTAAGATAGACCGGCTCACACTTTAAAAAGTAGAATGCCCACATAGTCTTAGCTGGTTCAGGACACTCGATGAAAATTGGAAGAAACGACCCTTGCCCTTGCGGTAGCGGGAAGAAGTTCAAGAAGTGTCACAACAACCCTCGCTTTGAACTTCCATTTCTCATTCAACAAGCTCCCATCGAAAAACATCTTGAGGAAGAGGGCAAGCGCCTTCTTGAACAACAGCGGGCGAAAGAGATTCAGCGACAACACCAGCAAGGCCTTGGGAGGCCAATCATTTCAGTTGAGTTTCAGAGTTATCGATTTGTTGCAGTCGGGAGTAAGGTGCACTATGGCAAGTGGAAGACCTTCCATGATTTTCTAGGCAATTACATAAAAAGCTCCTTGGGCGGAGAATGGGGTAACACCGAACTGAGGAAACCACTGGCCGAACGCCATCCAATCCTTAAATGGTACGAGGGGGGAGAGAAAAGGGGTCGGGAGTCTTTTCTTGACTGCGCCACATTGGATTTAGTAGAAGTCCGCCATGCCTCGCCGCCCGCGCCTCGCTGCTGGAGACCTTGCCTATCATATCCTCAATCGTCGAGTCGGACGACTCTCGCTGTTTGACAAGCCTGCTGACTACGCGGCCTTTGAGAGGATTCTCGCTGACGCTCATGATCGAACCCGCATCCGCATCGCCGCCTACTGCCTCATGCCGAATCACTGGCACCTCCTGCTCTGGCCGCGACATGACGGAGAGCTCTCGGAGCTGCTCCGCTGGATCACCGTGACGCATACGCAACGCTGGCATGCCCACCATCACACCGCTGGGACTGGACCGGTCTATCAAGGCCGGTTCAAATCATTTCCGGTGCAGACCGATGAGCATTTCCTGACGGTTGCCCGCTATGTGGAGCGCAATGCGCTGCGAGCCAGGTTGGTGGAACGGGCGGAGACCTGGCAATGGTCGAGCCTGTGGCGCCGTTCGCAGGGAGACTCTAAGCTCATGTCCTGGCTCAGTGAATGGCCTGTGGAGCGGCCACGCGATTGGGTCACACGGGTGAATCGCACCCACGCTGAGTCGGAGCTAGAGTCGCTCCGACTCAGCGTCCAACGAGGGCGTCCGTTCGGAGAAGCAGGCTGGGTGCGGCGGATGGCGAAGCGCTTTGGCATGGAGTCGACGTTACGACCGCGCGGCCGGCCAAAGGGCTCCTGAGAAAAGACTCCCGACCCCATTATTTCCGACTCATGCGGCCATGCGGACGACCGAAGGGATCCTGCAAGAGACTCCCGACCCCCTGTTCATTCGTCTCAGTTGGACCCTTTAATGGACCACCATGGTCCGTGGCCGGTACGAGGCAGAAGGGCGGTGAGGAACGGCAACCCAATCGTACTAGCATAAAAGAGCAGCGTCGTTTGCCAACGCTCAAGTTCGTGCTCATCGAGATACTGAAGGGCCAGGCCACCCCACGCCATTGTCCAGATTCCCCACAAGCCTATAAAGTAACCCGCCACACCGAGGGTACGTCGCATCGGTGTGGTTTTGGCTACAAGGATGAATCGTAGCGGAATGAGGATGCCACCGAGCAAGCAGGACGCAAGATAGAGTAAGCCCCCGACTTCACCGTATTGCCCGGTCAACAGCCAGGCTGCCTCGTAGGCTACAGCTACCGCCCCCACAATCATGACGGTGATTCCCAGCCTTCTGCAGACTACAGAGCAAGTCATGCGGCAGCCCCTTTGAGCAAGAGCGTAGCACCATCAACCAACAACAGCGAGAGAATATCGATGGTGATCAGCATTCCCGTGAAATAGCTTCGGTAGTGAAGCTATGGTGGCGATGACCGAATCATCTTGCGGTCCGATTCAGCTGACCGCCAGATAGTTCAAGGACGAGAACGCTGTCAGAAACCATTTGGCGGCCTGCGGCGGGCCTTCGCAGTTCATCTGTCACCCCTCGACAGAACGCGGGGCGGTGGGTCTGCCGAACCGTCGATCCCGAGCGATGCTCTTTACGACATACCTTTCACGCTCCTGCCACCAGACATGTGCCCTTCGCCCAGCGACGCTCGCGCTCCCGTACCATGGCAATTCAGCTGGATGCTGCACTCAACCTCGCATCCCTTTCTCGAAAAATAATCCACGGTTGATGTCCCCGATGCTGACCATCCCGACCAGCTTGCCCTGATCGACAACAGGGATGCGCCGGAAGTTCTTGAGCCCCATGTATGAGGCAGCTTCCAGAATCGGAGCATAGGGTGATATCGTGAGTGGCTTCAGACTCATGATCTCTTCCACTTTCCCGCCAAGCGCCTCGGGATACCCCTCCTCCATCTCGACAAAATCACGGCTGTGTACACTGTCATGAATGTAGTCGCCATAATTGGGGAACAGCGGCAGCAGAACATCGCGCAGTGTGACAATTCCAATAAGCCGAACATCCTCATCAACCACGGGAATGGCCCCGTAGTGGCGGGTCATCATCTTCACCACGGCCGAGCGAACTGTATCCGTCTTCTTGACAGTCACGAGACCGGTCGACATGACGTCATGGACCAGCATGGCCACCTCCTTCTTTCACTGTGCTCACTGCCATAAGCAGTCTCGCTCTCGACCCTTGCGCCCATATTTTCCGGAGCAACTACAACCGGACAGATCGCCGGTTTCAGTAAGTTGCTCGGTTCGTTCAATAACGAGAAGGCACGGGCGACCCTGCACCAAGGTGGGAGGTCGCCCGTGTGTGGCGCTTAGGACGCCGATTGTGTCTTTCGTACGCTGATTCTGAAGACCCGGGCGAGGGGTGGGTCTAGGGCGACTCGTCAGGGGAAGCGTAATTCGATCCCAGGCGCTTGTGTTCCCCACGCCGACCTGGGCTCTCCACAGTGGCTCATCGGTATGTGGTTCCCTTACGCGGGAATGCGACAGCCGATGGAGAACCGGCTAGCGTGACTGACGAAGAGCCCGCCCGTAACTCGGCGGGCCGTTGTGGTCCGGTGGACTAAGGTCTTCCATCTCCACCTCCTCCTTGCTTCGGAATGATCCGGAGGACTTTGAAGATAGTCGCGCACTGTCTCATCACAGAACACGTGAATCAGTACGCGAATGGATCCATCCTTACTCCTTCTCAACCGTGTGTGTCAACGGCCGCAAGCATATGTTTTCCGTCGAGCTAAACGCATAACCCATGCCATCAGGGCACAGACCCCGTACGCATTAAGAGTGCGGGTCAGGTTGAGGTGGCCCCGATTCGCTATCCCCCGATTCCTCGGTACCGATGGTTTGAATGTTTCATAACTGTTCCCGATCACATCGGTAGAGGGTAGACTCACAGGGAGCTTATTGTAGACTCACGCTCAATCTGACGAAGAATTCTGCATGAAAAAAGATTATTGGCTGTACGGGCTGGCTGTCGTGATTGGAATTGCGGTGTGGATTGGCATCTCTACGGTCTCGGGAAGGCGTGAGGCCTGGGATTCCGAGTCATATTTTATCATTGGTGTGCCGGTGGTCTGTGTCGCATCGGCCGTACTTGGCTTTCTTGAGCCGAGCAGGCCGTGGCGATGGGGGGTCGCTCCCCTGGTCGGCCAGTTTTCCTGGATGCTGTTGACCCAAGGGCCGGGCAATCTCTTGCCACTTGGCATGGTGGTGTTCGGTGTGCTCTCCGTGCCCTCAATCATTACGGCATGGATCGGCGCCTTCTTTGGAAGAACGCGTGCAAAATAGCCTGCAGCCCAATGCCTGGTAC
>JBQTIO010000141.1:0-4782 GCA_052388075.1 Nitrospiraceae bacterium | reverse complement strand
GAGAAGAGGCGAGGCGTACGCTTCGGTACGTTGAGCTTCTGAGCGAAGCGAGAACGAAGCTGGCGGACTTTTTCAGCATTCTGCTAATTGCGAAAAGGACAGATGAACGGCATGGTCATTTCTCCTGGCCGATGTACAAATCGATGCGAGCGTCATGCGCGCCCGCGAAGCTGTTTGAGTGCGACATGCAAGGTCTTTTTCGGCATGCTTCTGTTGGCGTCCTCCACGGGCTGCGACCGTGAGCCGGCCCCGGCGGCGGAGAGTGGACCGAAACGTTCGTCGGACGAGGCACGTCTTGTTCGGCTTCCGCCAGAAGAACTCACCCGGTCCGGTGTGACGGTGGAGCCGGTCGGACGCACGGCATTTCGCACCTACCGTACCTTTCCCGGTGTCGTACGGCCGAACGAAAACGCATTGGCGAATATTACAACCCTCGTGCGTGGGCGGGTGGCCGAGGTGCATGCCGATTTGGGACAGATGGTCGAGCCCAATCAGTTATTGGCAGTGCTCCATAGCGGTGATCTCGGCCTCGCCCAGTCTGCTTACCTGAAGGCCCGGGCACGGCGACACGTGGCGGAGCAAGCCTATCAGCGGGCGCAATTTCTTTTCAAAGAGAAAGTCATCGGCCAGGCGGAGGCGCAGCGCCGCGAAGGAGAGATGATCAGTATCCGTGCCGAGGCTCAGGAGGCGCGCGAAGGACTCCGCTTGTTAGGCATGGACGACAAGGAAATCAGATCCCTGGAGCGGACCCAAACGATCCGTTCGCATGTTCCCATTGTGGCGCCCTTTGCCGGCCGGGTGATCGCGCGGGATCTCACCAAAGGCGAGCTGGTCGAAACCACCAATAAACTGTTTGCGGTCGCCGATCTCTCGACGGTCTGGGTGGTGGGCAATGTATCGGAAAAAGATGTTTCTTATGTGCAGCGCGCGACAGCCCTTCCGAATCAGCCGGTCGAGGTCCATGTGGCTGCGTATCCTGACGAGGTGTTCAAGGGGATTGTCTCGTATGTTGGCGATGTCCTAGACACGGCTACGCGGACCATGCAGGTGCGCCTCACCTTGGAGAATCCCACCGGTCGTCTGAAGCCTGAAATGTTCGCAACGATCCGTGTCTCGTCCGAACCTGCCCCGGATGTTCTGGTCATTCCCGAAGCAGCCGTTCAGCATGATCGGAATCGCAGCTTCGTGTTTGTGCAGAAGGAACCAGGCGTCTTTGAAGCGCGGACGATCAGGTTGGGTGAAAAGAACGGGACCTTCGCCGAGGTCCTAGAAGGGGTGCGGGAAGGGGAAGCGGTCGTCAGGGAAGGCGCCTTTATCTTGAAATCTGAACTGCTGAAGCCCAAAGACTAAGCATGGTCGACACACTTCTTGCGTTTTCTCTGCGTCGCCCCTTGCTGATCCTCACGTTCGCCGGTCTTCTTGCCCTTGTGGGGCTCTATTCCTTCCGCACGATTCCAATCGACGCGTTTCCCGATGTGACGAGTGTGCTCGTGCAAATCGTTACAAAAGCGCCCGGCTTGTCCCCCGAAGAGGTCGAACGGCTGGTAACGTTTCCCATCGAGCAACAAGTCACCGGGGTTCCGCATCTGACGGAACTACGCTCGCTCACCAAAGTAGGACTGTCGCTGATTACGGTGGTGTTCGACGATCAGATGGACATCAACCTGGCCCGCCAACTCGTGCTCGAACGGTTGATCGAAGTGCGGGAGCACTTGCCGCCAGGGTCTGAACCGATGATGACGCCGAACAGCACCGGACTGGGAGAAGTGTATCAGTTCTATCTGGAAGGCCCTCCGCATGCCGGTCTGGACGTCGCCGCGGTGGAACGCGAATTGATCGAACAGCGAATTGTGGAGGACTGGGTCATCCGGCCGTTGCTCAAAGGCGTCCCTGGAGTGATCGACGTTAACTCGCAAGGCGGGTATGTCAAACAGTACCAGGTGCTCGTCGAGCCGGAACTGTTGCGCAAATACGATCTCTCATTGTCCGAGGTGTTTGCCGCTGTGGGGAACAACAACGCGAATGCCGCAGGCAACGTGCTGGAGAAACATGCCGAGAAGTACATTGTCCGCGGCGTGGGGATGATCCGGAGACTGAGCGATATCGAGGACATCGTCGTCAAGGAAGCGGGCGGCACTCCCGTGCACATCCGCGACGTCGCCCGGGTGCAGATTGGCCATGCCATTCGCCATGGCGCTGTCGTCCTGAACGGTGAGCGCGAGGTGGTGGCAGGGATCGTGCTCATGCTGCGCGGCGGAAACGCCCGCGACGTCGTGGAGGGCCTCAAAGGCAAGATCGCGGAGATACAGGACAAGGGGCTGCTGCCGGCAGGATGGCGGATCGTTCCATTTTATGATCGTATTGAATTGATCTCCGCCGCGTTGGCGACCGTCTATAAGGCGCTGGGCGAGGGTATTCTCCTGGTGGTAATCGTGCTGTTCGTGTTCCTGGGCGATACCAGGAGCGCCTTGATCGTGGCGGCGACGCTCATCGTGACGCCGCTCGTGACGTTCTTCGTGATGGATCGATTCGATCTCACTGCCAATCTGATGTCCTTGGGCGGCCTGGCCATCGCCATCGGCATGATGGTCGACGCTTCTGTGGTGGTGGTGGAAAACATCCACCGGCATCTGTCGGATCCCCGTCACCAGGGCCTGCCTCGACAGGCCCTCATCCTCAATGCCGCCAGGGAAGTTGCCCGCCCCGTGGTCTTCGGTATTCTGATCATCATCATCGTCTTTATGCCCATCCTCTCTTTCCAAGGCATGGAAGGTAAAATGTTCAAGCCGATGGCCTATACCATCATGATAGCCCTGATGGTGTCGCTCATTCTGTCGATCACGCTGTCGCCGGTCTTGTGTAATCTGACTCTGCGGGCAGGGCACAACGACCCCGATCCCATAGTGCTCCGATGGGCCAAGCGCGCCTATCTTCCCTTGCTGCGTTGGGCGTTAGGACATCGGAATGTGGTATTGCCAGCCACCGGACTCGTGCTGGTAGGAAGTATTGCGCTCGTTCCATTTTTGGGGGGGGAGTTTGTCCCCATTCTAAATGAAGGCTCGCTGGCCCCCCTCACGATCCGCTTGCCGAGCATTTCTTTGGAGCAATCGATCAAGATCGAACGCGAGGTGCAGCGGGCGGTGCTGGAGTTTCCCGAAGTGCGGATGATGGTGTCCAAGATCGGACGCACGGAATTGGCGAACGACCCGCAAGAGCCGAATGAAAGCGATTCCGTCGCGGCTTTGCATTCGATTCAGGAGTGGACGACAGCCTCCACCATGCCGGAGTTGAAAGAGAAAGTCCGGGAGCGGCTGGCACAGGTGCCAGGCGCCAACTTTCTGATCAGCCAGCCGATCCAGCAACGGGTGGACGAATTGGTTTCGGGGGTGCGTACGGAGGCCACCGTCAAGCTCTTCGGGCCAGACCTGGAAACGCTGCGTCACACGGCGGATGAGATCGCCGGCGTCCTCGGCACGATTCGAGGCGTCGCAGATTTAAAAGTAGAGCAACTCTTCGGCCAGCCCTACATCACAATCGATATCGATCGGAGCAAGATCGCCCGACACGGCATCAACGTCTCGGATGTGCGAGAGGTCATCGCGATCGCGATTGGAGGAGAACCCGCGACCCGGGTGTACGAAGAGAATCGACGGTTCAGTTTGATAGTGCGGTTTCCGGAACAGGATCGGAACAGCATCGAGACCATCGGGAACATTCGACTGACGGCCGGCAGTGGGGCTTTCATTCCACTCAGCGATCTCGGCACGATCCGGATGCACGAGGGACCGGGGCGTATCAACCGCGATCGACTCCAGCGGTACCTGCCGGTCAGCTTCAATACCCACGGACGGGACATCCGGAGTATTGTGGCTGAGGCGCAGCAGCGGATCACCCGTGAGGTCCGGATCCCGGACGGGTACACGATCGTCTGGGGCGGATCGTTCGAGAATATGCAGCGGGCGATGGGCCGCATCCGGATCATCGTTCCGCTCACCATTGTGGTGATCTTCGTGCTCCTGTTCTCGTCGTTCTCCTCGATCAAGCAGGCTGCACTGATCATTCTCAATCTCCCGTTTGCCCTCATCGGCGGAATTGTCGCCTTATGGGTAACGGGGGAATACCTGAGCGTGCCGGCCTCAGTCGGATTCATCAATCTCTTTGGCGTGGCCGTGTTGAACGGCATCGTGTTGGTGTCCTATATGAATGCGCTTCGCCAACAGGAGGGGAAGGACGTTCAGCAGGCGGTGCTGACCGGCTGCATGATGCGTCTTCGGCCTGTCTTGATGACGGCGCTGGTCGCGTTACTGGGATTGGTGCCGCTCGCCTTTGCCAATGGGATTGGATCGGAAGTTCAACGGCCTCTGGCCGTCGTTGTGATCGGAGGACTCGTCAGTTCGACGTTCCTGACGCTTATTGTACTGCCTGTGCTCTACCAGTGGATGGAGGAGCGAGCCGCTGTTCCGCGTCCTTCAGCGAGCGTCCCAGGCGGTAATTGATCAACGGGACGGAACGGCGCGAACAGTCCGGTCGTCGCGCGTATGAATCACGACATGGAGGCGCAGGAATGGACGGTCGCCGAGAGGTGAAGCCGATCACGCTGCTAGCAGACTGCGGAAAACCATCTCGGCACAACGGGACTTCGATGGCCGGCACGGTTGGGGCAACAGGAGAACACTGCGCAGGATGCTCAAACAGGCCAGACTTCTCACCCGCCCAACCCCGGCGCGCCAAGGCGCGCCGTTCCGCGGGCAAGGCCGCAGCGAGTGAGGGGCCGAGGCGTAC
>JBQTIO010000140.1:0-3970 GCA_052388075.1 Nitrospiraceae bacterium | reverse complement strand
CCTATGAACCGGCAAGCCGTGTCTCCTTGCGAGAGCCTCGCGGAGCGGTACCAAGCCCTGTTGGAAGTGGCGCAGGCGATTTCCTCGCATAGGGATTTGGACGTGCTCTTTCGAGATCTCGCGTTACGCCTTCCTCGCGTGGTGCAAGTCAATTTTGTCGCCCTGTGCTTACACGATCCCGTCCGGAACACCATGCGATTGCAGACCGTTCAGGCGAACGTGCCTGCCGATCTCGTTGGCGGCCATGAGGGGCCGATTGATGAGAGTCCTGCCGGATTGGTTTGGCAAACGCAGCAGCCCATTTTCGTGCCCGATCTTGCCGAGGAGCGTCGCTGGTCCAAGGTCACTCGATGCATGACAGAGGACGGCACGAACTCGTTTTGCTTTGTTCCCCTGACCACGGCGGCACGACGGTTGGGCGCCATGGGATTTTTGAGCCTGCAGAAAGAGGCCTATAGTGAAACGGACCTCGAGTTTCTCCAGCAGGTTGCCAAACAAGTGGCTGTCGCGGTGGACAATGCACTGGCATTTCAGCAAATTGCCGAACTCAAGGACAAACTGGCTAAAGAGAAACTGTACCTCGAGGACGAGATTCGACTCGAGTACAACTTCGAAGAGATCGTCGGCGACAGTCCCACGCTGAAACGGGTCCTTAAACAAGTCGAAATCGTCGCGCCGACCGAGTCAACGGTTCTCATTCTTGGAGAGACCGGCACGGGCAAGGAACTCATCGCCCGCGCCATTCATAACCTGAGCGGGCGGCGGGAACGGACCTTCGTCAAGTTGAATTGCGCGGCGATTCCCTCCGGCCTGCTGGAGAGCGAATTGTTCGGCCACGAGCGGGGCGCATTCACCGGAGCGATTGCCCAGAAGATCGGCCGTTTCGAACTCGCCGATGGCGGCACTCTGTTTCTCGATGAAGTCGGGGATATCCTGCTCGACGTGCAGTCCAAACTGTTGCGGGTTCTGCAAGAGCAGGAGTTTGAGCGGCTCGGCAGCATCAGGACAACCAAGGTCAATGTGCGTCTTGTTGCTGCCACGAATCGAGATCTGCTGGGAATGGTAGCGGAGAAGCAATTTCGCAGCGATCTCTATTACCGCCTCAACGTCTTTCCGGTGACCATTCCTCCCCTTCGTGACCGAAGGGAGGACATTCCGGTTCTCGTCCGCTATTTTGCACAGAAGTTTGCCCGCCGGATGAACAAACGGATTGAGACAATTCCGACCGAGGCCATGGCTGCTCTCTCGCGGTATCCCTGGCCCGGCAACATCCGAGAATTGGAGAATCTGATCGAGCGGGCTGTCATTCTCTCGAAGGACGAGGACCTCTTCGTTCCTCTCGCTGAGTTGAAAACGGTCATGAGGGCTGAGGCTGAGCCTATTTCCAGCCTGGAGGCCGCAGAGCGCGACCATATTATGCGTGCACTCCAGGCAGCCAAATGGATCATTGGTGGTCCTGCCGGTGCGGCTACCAAACTGGGTATGAAACGGACGACCCTCCAATCCAGGATGCAGAAGCTCGGCATCTCTCGGCCATCCTAGCCTCAATCAGTCCCCCATCGTTGTTCGTATCTCGTCGTGCCTAAGATGTGAGCGAGAGGAGCGCGAAGCGCACGAAAGCCGAGATGCACTTCACAAATCACATCCAGCAGTCTGGGTTCGCGCCGACCATTCGGCACCCTGCCGTCACTTCGGCAGATCGCCTTCGGCATCTCGTTTCTCCCCGCGAGAGAGATTCCTCTGCAGGCTGACCCAATCTCCTCAAGATTCAGCAAGATTGATGAGCACGGCGTCGCGCGGGCTCCGCTAGAACGCGAGTTGCCTTATAGCTGGTTATGAATGGGATGAGGTAAGCAGGTAGGTCACTGAAATAAGGTTTAATGGGTGTGGAAGAAGGGAGGCCGACGATGGCCACGGCAGCGGGAATTCCGGCGAAAGATCTGAAGAGAGGGAGTCCTGAAAGGCGGGAGTCACATACTGGTACGACGAGGTGCTTGCGGTGCGAAGGCCTCATGGTCGTTGAGCCCTGTTTCGATTTGATGGGTACTAGCGGTCATGTCGAGTTCCCGGCGAGGCGCTGCGTGCAATGCGGCGAGGTCATCGACCCGATCATCTTGCAAAATCGCCGACTGCGGTTTGAAAATGTATTTGGTCTAGACCCAAAAAAGTGAGTGTGCGAAACGGGATATTCTGAATTCTAGGAGTGACGGTGGCTCTTCCTGGTAGATAATCTGTGGGAGACCGACATTGTCGCCTAGCTCACCATGGGGGGTAAGGGTGAAAATGTTCTGGAGATCATTGGAAGGCCCGCGATATGTTGAGAGCCGCGGTTCACGGTGACATGTGACAGTCAGACACCAAACCAGGCGACGCAATGGCCGCAAGCGAGCCTTGGAGCTTTCGCACATCTAATCACACTGAAAGGAGTTGAGATGAGGATCATGTACTACGTCATTCTTGTAGTTGGCATAGTTGTTTCCCTTGGAGAAGGCGATGGTTCTCTAGCATCTGCGAAGACCGTGGAGGCCGGGGATGTGAGTACGAGTTGGATCGGCACCGGAGAAATTCATGAGCTTCCGGATGCGGAACAGGTCATCCATGGAATCGTGAAGGGTGTATTGATCGTTCGACATTTCAAAGGCGAGAGCGGAAAACATGTTCACACAGCCCAACTCGTATGCGCGCTTCGCGTGGCTGTCAACACAAAGAATAACCAGAGAACGCAATTTGGACTGTGCACCGTGATCGCGCATGGCGGCAAAGATGTGGGTTATGGCCAGTTCAAGTGCGACGGAGGTTTAAACGAGTGCGAGGGTGAGTTTACGTTCACCCATGGGATCGGTGGGTGGGCTGGAATATCGGGAACAACGCCCATGTTCAACCGGATTATCTTTGAGAAGCTGGAGGGCGAGAAAGCGCGAGCCGTCGGATATGCAGCCTGGCCGAATCTCAAATATACGTTGCCCTAAGGAATTCGTACGCTGAAAACTAGACGATTGGGAAAGAAGAGGTGGCGATGTACTGTTGTAGCCTCTGCAAAGAGGATCGAACATGTTGAAGATCACCGGGCAGCGGGACGCAGAGTCAGACTCCCTGACACTCATACTCGAAGGGCGCCTTGCGGGTCCTTGGGTCGAGGAACTCAATGCCTATTGGCACACCATGTCGGAGGATCGACAGACTTCCACGATGATCGACTTGACCGGTGTGACCTTCATCGATGGCAACGGCAAGGCGCTGTTGAGCAGGTTGTGGCGACAGGGCGCAACACTGCTTGCAGCCGGCTGTTTGACCAGATGTGTCGTGGAGGAAATTACACAGTCGAGTCGGGTCGATTCATCGTGCCGGGGTCACAACCAAGCCGGCTGAGCAAAGAGAGCTCGTCGTGAAACAAGGGATGGTCTTGATGCTCGTCCTTTTCTCGACGATTTCCCCGATTTTGCCGGCCAAGGGCTTGTTGCCGTGTCTTCGCCGCGGGTAAAATGACAAATTCCACGCACGACACGAAGCTGGAACCTCGGGGTGGAACTCCGGAGTAGACCGCTATGGCCTTTTCGAACCCGCAATCGACCTCATGTGCCGCTGCACTGCTCGTGTTGGCTGTAACGGCCGGGGTGGCCGGGGCGCTGGGCTGCAAGCAAGAGGCAGGCTCCACTGCTGCCCCCCCCATCCCGGAAGTCGCCGTGATGACTGTGGCGGCCCAGACTATACCCGACGATCCGGAGTTCATCGGACAGGCGGAAGCTTCCCGCATCGTCGAGATCCGATCGCAGGTGACGGGCATCATCAAGCAGTTCTTTTTCCGTGAGGGCCGTGACGTTAAAAAGGGTGACCAGCTCTATGTGATCGATCCCGTGCCGTTCGAAGCGGCCGCGGTGAGCGCCAAAGCGGTGCTCGCCCAGACCAGGGCGCGGCTGGTCCAGGCGCGACAAAACCTCGCGCGCGTCAAGCCGTTGTTGGTGGAGCAGGC
>JBQTIO010000139.1:0-41457 GCA_052388075.1 Nitrospiraceae bacterium | reverse complement strand
TGTTTGGTAACAATGGAATGGACCACTTCAAGATTTAGACCGGTGTATTCGTGAACAGCCACGTTGGGCAATGAAGCTGGGCACGGATTTCATGTTCCTCTAGGAGCCTTGACTAGGCGCCTAACCTAGGCGCACACTGTAGGAACCTTCATGAGGTCCAAAGAGGAGAGGCGTCAATGGCGAAGTTGAATGTGTCTATCGACGAGAATGTTCGTGAGGAACTGTTCAAACTGGTTCCACCTCGCCGTCGAAGCCAAGTCGTGAATGAAGCCCTGCGCAAAGAATTGCTTCGGCGCAGACGCGAGCAAGCGACGGAAGTGGTGCGTCGCTTGAGGAAACGCAGTGCCACGATGACAAGCGGCGAGATCTTGGCTGTGGTCCGAAGAGATCGGACGAGAGCCCATTCATGATGATCGTGCCCGATGCGTCTGTGATTCTGAAGTGGGTGTTGGAGCGCGAGCAGGAGGCGGATTTGGCCCAAGCGCTTCTCCTCCAAGAGACTTTCGTCGCAGAACAGATCGAGATTCGGCTGCCCTCTCTTTGGCGGTACGAAGTCGGCAACGTCCTGGGCCTGAAGAAGCCGGCGATGGCCAAAGAGTTGATGAGCGCGTTGTTGGCGTATGACTTTGACGAATCCCCGCTCCGAACGGAGTACTGTCTGGCAGTTCTGGAACACATGGAGGACATCAAGGGCGTGACGTTCTACGACGCGGCCTACCATGTATTGGCTTTGCGCCTGCGCGGGCTCTACTTGACTGCTGATGCTGCCTATGTAAAGCGAGCGAAACGGAAAGGTCACGTGGGCCTCTTAGCGGAGTGGGAAGGGCCCTAGCCGGTTCCGCTGCTCTCCTCCAGTCTGACAGCCCGATTCTCTCCTATGTCGATCCTTCTGAAAGTCTGATCAGATTGACAGTGGCAGGATGCCGCTAGTTGCGGTATTGTTACACCTTTCCGAGAAGTGGACGGCTCTCATGATCGCTATCATCGATTACGGCATGGGTAATCTGCGGAGTGTCTTCAAGGCCTTTGAGGCGGTGGGGCACCAGGCCGTGGTCACGCGTGATGCCAAGGTGATCGGCAACGCCAGCCATGTGGTGTTGCCGGGTGTCGGTGCGTTCGGCGACTGCATGGCAAACTTGGATCGCTATGGATTGATCGAGCCGGTCAGGGGGACGGTCCAGTCGGGTAAACCGTTCCTGGGGATCTGTCTCGGCTTGCAGCTCTTATTCACGGAGAGCGAGGAGTTCGGTTCGCACAAGGGCCTGGACATTCTTCCGGGCAAGGTCAGACGATTTACGGTTGATCCGTCATTGAAGGTGCCGCACATGGGCTGGAACCAGGTCAACATCCAAAGGCCCTGTCCGTTGTTCGAGGAAATTGCCGACGGGTCGAATTGGTACTTCGTGCACTCCTATTTCGTGGATCCCAGCGACAAGCGAATTGCTGCCGCGACGACGACCTACGGCGTGCCGTTCGTATCGAGTGTGTGGAAGGACAATATCGTGGCCTGTCAATTCCATCCCGAGAAGAGCCAGGCGGTGGGGTTGCGATTGATCAAGAATTTCGGAGGTTGGAAGTGATGGCGCAGACCGGTTTTGCCCGCATGGCCATGATGTGTGTGCTGCTCGCAGCGGTGTCCGGTTCCGGCTGCAGTGGATGGAAAGTCACGACGGAGTCGTCGAACGAGCTGCCTCGCTACAACATTCGATCCATCGCTCTGGTCCCCTTCACCTCGATCACCACGCCACAGGCGCGTGATCAGGGCGGGCCCGTTTTTTCGGTCCCTGATAGTCTCCGTCAGTATGATATGTCCCAGGCCGCGTCATCGAATGTGGAACGGTCGTCCAGGCAGACCGTCACGGTCCCGGACTATGCGGCCGAAAAAGTGACCCAACTGTTCTGGAAACGCCTGCAGTCGCGGGAAGGCGTGCATGTCGTCCCGTTGGCTGATTCAATCAAGGCTTCCTCGACCGACGGAGAACTCCCCAAAGCCAGACCGGAAACGGTTGCCGCCACCGTGGCGAAGCGGCTGAAAGCGGACGTCGCCTTGATCGGTCTTGTGTCGGTGTACCAGGAACGGGTTGGCAGCCGGCTCGGAGCGAATCCTGCGGCGGCGGTCGGATTCGAAGTGAAGGCGGTGGCAGCGGACGGGCAGGTGCTCTGGGTCGGGAATTACTATGAACGGCAACGGCCCCTCACCGAAGATGTGTTGGGGTTTGTGCAACGATTGGGCATGTTTGTCACGGCGGAGGAACTCGCCCAATACGGTGTCGATGAGATGTTGAAGGAATTCCCGTTCGGCAAGGGGAGCCAGCCGTAACGTGCTGGTCATTCCGGCGATCGATTTGAAGGATGGGCGCTGTGTCCGGCTGCGTCAGGGCGATATGGCCGCTGAGACCGTCTATTCGGACGATGTGCCGGCAGTGGCGCGCAAATGGCAACAAGACGGGGCGACCCTGATTCACGTGGTCGATCTGAACGGCGCGGTCGATGGCGTGCCGCGTAATCTGCCGCAGATTCAGGCCGTCCTGAAGACGGTGAGCGTGAAGCTTCAGGTGGGAGGCGGGATCAGAACCATCGAGACGGTTCGCCGCTATCTTCATGCCGGCCTGTCGCGGGTCGTGCTCGGCACCGCTGCGCTCCACGATCGAGCTTTTCTGGAACAGGCCTGTGGGGAATTCCCGCGTCGGATTCTGCTCGGCCTGGACGTGCGCGACGGCAACGTGGCGGTGAAGGGCTGGACGGCGGTATCGGAGACGAAGGCCATCGACCTGTTGAAGGAAGTGAGCGGGCTGGGGATCGGCGCCGTGGTCTATACGGACATTTCGCGCGACGGCATGCTCGAGGGACCCAACATCCCTGCCTTGGAGGAGGTCGTGGAGTGCTCGACGTTTCCGGTGATTGCTTCCGGCGGGATTACGAGTCTGGAGGATCTGCGCGCCGTGCGAGCGCTCGGTCCGCGAATCGAAGGCGCCATTGTCGGAAAAGCCCTGTACGACGGCAAGCTGGATTATGCCGCTGCCCTGGCTGCGGTAGACAAAGGATAAGCTATGAGAGCCTCATCAAGATTGAAGACGTTTCACGCTTCACGTTTCACGCTTCACGATGGGTTATGTTGACCAAGCGCATCATTCCCTGCCTCGACGTGAAGGACGGCCGGGTCGTCAAGGGTGTGAGCTTCGTCAACCTGCGTGATGCGGGGGATCCGGTCGATGTGGCGACGGTCTACGATCAAGAAGGTGCGGACGAACTTTGTTTTCTCGATATTACGGCGTCGCACGAGAATCGGAAGACGATCCTCGACGTGGTCGAGCGAACCGCGGCGCATGTCTTCATGCCGGTCACGGTTGGGGGGGGAGTGGGAACACTCGACGACATCCGTAATCTGTTGAACGCCGGCGCCGATAAGGTCAGCATCAACACGGCGGTGGTGGAGCGGCCTGAATTCGTGAAGGAGGCGGCCGAACGGTTCGGCACGCAATGCATCGTGGTGGCCATCGATGCCAAACGGGGTGCTGCCGCCAATCACTGGGAAGTGTTTACGCACGGCGGGCGAAGGCCGACGGGCTTGGACGTGCTGGAGTGGGCGACGCGGATGGAACGCTATGGGGCGGGCGAAATCCTATTGACCAGCATGGATCAGGATGGGCAACAGAGCGGCTATGATCTTGGGCTCACCGCCGCTGTGTCCGGGCAAGTCTCGATCCCCGTGATCGCATCTGGCGGAGTCGGCACGTTGGAGCATCTGTACGACGGGTTGGTGAAGGGCAAGGCGGACGCGGTGCTGGCGGCCTCGATCTTTCACTTCCGGACCTTTACGATCCCGCAGGTCAAGCGCTATTTACGGGACCGCGGTGTGCCGGTGCGTCTCGAGCCGGAAACGCGGGTCGCATAGGGAACGGTATACGAAGATGGAGTTCAAATTCGACGAACAGGGGTTGTTGCCGGCGGTAATCCAAGACTGGTTGGACGGCAGTGTCCTCATGCTCGGCTACATGAACCGGGATGCGCTGAACAGGACGCTGGCGACGAGATCGGTCCACTTCTGGAGCCGTTCACGGAAGACACTCTGGGAAAAGGGGGAAACGTCCGGCAACAAGCTGCTGGTGAAGGAGCTGTTTGTCGATTGTGATCAGGACACCATCTTGGTGAAGGCGCAACCGATGGGGCCGACCTGCCACACGGGCGAACGGGCCTGCTTTTTTTTCAAGCTCGACGAACGGGGGAACGAGGAGGCGGGAAAGTCCCTGGAAGCATTCGGAGGCATCCTCGAAGGCGTCTTGCGGACGATTCGGGAACGGCGATCCCACCCGCAGCCCGGTTCCTATACGGCCAAACTGTTCGAAGACGGGCACGACAAGATCCTCAAGAAAGTGGCGGAGGAAGCCGGCGAAGTCCTGCTGGCATCAAAGGGCGGCAAGAAAGATGAGATCATCTACGAAGTCGCCGATTTGTTCTTTCACACCCTCATGGTGCTGGGGTATCACGAGGTCAGCCTCCTGGAGGTGTATCAGGAGTTGGGCAGGCGGTTCGGCAAGTCCGGTTTGAGGGCGGAGAAGTAGGACAACTGCAGACGAATGTTCGATTCTCAATGTTCAATTTTCAATGGAGCGGCTGAATTGAATGGTGCACACTGACTCGTGCCGGCCGAGGTCAAGATGAGCGACTGTCTGTTCTGCAAGATCGTGGAAAGGAAGATTCCAGCGAAGATCGTTCACGAAGACGACCAGACCCTGGCCTTTGACGACATCAACCCGCAGGCACCGGTGCATACGCTGGTGATTCCCAGGAAGCATGTGGCAGCCGTGCAGGCCTGTGGCATGGACGATCAATCCCTGTTAGGCCAAATCCTGCTCACCTGCTCGAAGGTGGCAAAACAAAAAGGTTTGTCTGAGTGCGGTTACCGCATCGTCGCCAATACGGGCCGGGACGGAGGCCAGACGGTGTGCCACCTGCATTTCCATGTGATGGGTGGCCGGCATATGAACTGGCCCCCCGGCTGAGTAAGGTCCTCCGAATTGACAGATTTTCAGGCCGTCTGTTACTCTGTCCGGTCAATTATTCCCATCACTTAGCAACCGACTCGTCCGGTCGTGCGCGACGGGAATGTAGGAGCTCCGACTCTCGTGGGCCGAGGCCTGATTTCGAAGGACGTCATCGACCGGATCAGGGATCGGGTTGATATCGTTGAGATCGTCAGTCAACACGTGGCCCTCGCAAAGGCCGGTCAAGGCTTCAAGGCTCGATGTCCGTTCCATCAGGACAAGACCCCGTCCTTTACCGTCAGTCCTTCTAAACAGATCTTCCATTGTTTTGGTTGCGGAGTGGGCGGGGATGTCTTCGCATTCTTAGAGCGCACCACTGGAGACAGTTTCCCCGAAGTGGTGCAGGAACTCGGGAGAAAGGTGGGGATCGAAGTTGTCGCGGCGTCAGGAAATAGCGAGCAGCAAGCCTCGCCTGCCAGGCGACTCGAGGAAATCAATCGGGCTGCGGCTGTCTGGTTTCAGCACAACCTGCGTGATGCTCACCTCGGCGCGAATGCTCGGGAGTATCTGGCCGGGCGAGGAATCCGGCAGACGATGACCGATCAGTTCGGGATCGGCGTCGCCCCGCTGGGAGGGGATGGGCTACTGAAAGCCCTCACCAGGCAGGGGTTTACGCCGGGCGAACTGCTCGGAGCCGGCCTGCTGACGGCGCGAGAGAAGGGGACCGGGTACTACGACAAGTTCCGGGCGCGCATCATGTTCACCATCACCGATCTGCGGAAGCGCGTGGTGGGGTTCGGCGGCCGTGTCCTGGGCGAGGGCTTGCCCAAGTATCTCAACTCCCCCGACACGCCCCTGTTCAAGAAGGGCCAGACGCTCTTTGCCTTCGACCACGCGCGCGAAGCCATCGGCCGGACGAAGACAGTGATCGTCGTCGAAGGATATTTCGACGCGATTGCGCTGCACCAGGCCGGGATCACGCACACCGTTGCCACACTGGGTACCGCGTTGACCCCCGAACATGTGCAGGTGCTTCGGCGGTTTGCCGCCAATGTGGTGCTGCTGTTCGACCCGGATGCGGCGGGCGTGCGGGCGGCCTTGCGAGGGCTGGAGTTGTTCGTCAACAGCGGACTTGGCGTTAAAGTCATCACCCTGCCGGCGGGAGAGGACCCCGATACGTTTGTTCGGAAAGAGGGAGCTGGCGCGTTTGCCGGGTTGGAAGCAGCCGCTCCGAGTCTCCTGGACTATGCCCTCGACTACAGCATGAAGCAGGCGGAATCCGGCGCGTTGGAAACTCGTATCCGGAGCGTGGACGACGTGCTGCGCATTCTGCAGAGGAGCGAACATCCGATCGAGCGGGAAGAGCGCCTCCGTCTCGTGGCGGAGCGGCTGGGGATCAATCAATCACGCCTGATCGAGCGGTATCCGGCGCTCGTCAACCAGCCAAAGCCCGAGGCCGTTGCGCCACGAGCGCACGTTGCGCCCGGCGCTGCCGCCCCCCTGAAAGGCGTGCCGGAAGAGCGCGACCTCTTGTTGCTCCTGCTGCACGGCAAGTTGTCGCCTGCGGATGTCCGGCGCTTACGGCCTGAGGCATTTACCGTTGCGACTTGTCGCAAACTTGTGGGGCTGGCGTTGACCCATCTGGAGCGTGACGGGCGCATCGGTGTCAGGTCGTTACTCGATGCGGCGGTGGACGATCCTGACTGCGGTGCGCTGGCCACGGAGCTGTCGTTACGGGACGATCATTTCGACGACGTGCCCGCGCACATTAAGGCCTGTTTGGAACGTCTTGACCGAAAGCGGGCGGAACAAGAGCTGCGAGACCTTACCGCCCAGTTGAAGACGGCTGAGCGTGAGGGGCGTGTGGATGATGCGCGTGCGCTCAATATGCGCGTCAACGAACTGCGAATGCGGAAAGCCGGCTCACCGACGACCGGCGTGGTTTCATCGTGAAGGAGTAGTCATGCCGAAACAAGAGTTGCTCGGTGAGGTGAAAAAACTGATTACGATCGGGAAAGAAAAGGGCTTCCTGACCTATGACGAACTCAGCAACACTTTGCCGGCTGAGGTGGTGTCTTCGGACCAGTTCGGCAGCATCGTGACGATGTTCGGCGAGATGGACATTGAAATCGTCGACGCGCCGGAGGGAGAGCGACTCCGGAAACGGCCCGAGAGCGGTGACGCCGGCGAGGATGTCGAGGATGCGGAGGCGGAGTCCGAGGAGGAGAACGAGAAACCGATTGATCTGACTCCGGGGGCGCTCAGCCGCACGGACGACCCGGTGCGGCTCTACCTTAAAGAAATGGGCAGCGTGGCGCTGCTCAGCCGGGAAGGCGAAATCGAGATCGCCAAGCGGATCGAGGAAGGCAAGAAAGATATTGCATCGGTGATCTACGGGATGCCGATGACGATCGAGTTCGTCCTTGCTCTCAGGGATCAGCTCAAGAATGCCAAGATCGACGTACGAGAGATCGTGCCGGTCCAGGAAACGGAGGAAGAGTTCGAGGAAGACCAACAGCCGGTCGAGCGGGATTACGAGGAGCTGCGAATCAAGACGTTGGATGCCCTGAACACGGTTCGGAAGGCATCGCTGACGCTGAAGGCGCTGTCGGAAAAGGGCAGGCACATCGGCAACGATCAGGTGAAGCAGAAGAAGTTCAAGAAACAGTTCGACGCCGTGCGCCAGCAGGTTGTGGACAGAATCGAGTCAGTCAACCTTCACGGAGTGCTCAAAGAGCGAATGGTGCAGCGTGTCCGCGATCTCGCGGTCCAGATTCGGGCGGCTGAGCGCGAGGCGACGAGCTGCCAGCGGCGAATCGGCGTCGGCGGGGAGTCTGGCGCGGAGCTGCTCAGAAAGATGTGCCGGAGCCGGCAGGACTTCCTGGCCGTGAAACGGAAGACAGGGGTGTCGGAGGAAACCCTGCTGGAGATTCGCAAGGTCTATCAAGCCGCCAAGGCCAAAGTACGTCAGCTGGAACACGAGGAGGCGCTGGTTCCCGCCGAGGAGATCAAAGACGCGGTGAAGCACCTCGACGTCGCCGAGGAGAAAGTCAAGCGTGGTAAAGCTGAACTGGTCGAAGCGAACCTGCGGCTCGTAGTCAGCATCGCCAAGAAGTACACGAACCGGGGCCTGCAGTTCCTCGATTTGATTCAGGAAGGCAACATCGGCTTGATGAAGGCGGTGGACAAGTTCGAATACAAGCGGGGCTACAAATTCAGCACCTATGCCACGTGGTGGATCCGGCAGGCCATTACGAGGGCCATCGCGGACCAGGCGCGTACGATCCGGATTCCGGTCCACATGATTGAAACGATCAATAAGCTCATCCGCACCTCCCGGCATCTGGTGCAGAAACTGGGACGGGAGCCGCTGCCCGAGGAAATCGCCGAGCGCATGGATCTGCCGCTCGACAAGGTGCGGAAGATCCTCAAGATCGCGCGCGAGCCGATTTCGCTCGAAACGCCCATCGGCGAGGAGGAGGACAGCCATCTGGGCGATTTCATCGAAGATAAGAAGGCCGTGTCTCCGCTGGAGGCCGCCATCCGCTATGACCTGCAGCGGCAGATCAACAGCGCGCTGGAAACGCTGACGCCGCGCGAGGAAAAAGTGTTGCGCAAGCGGTTCGGGATCGGAGAAGCCACGGATCATACGCTCGAGGAAGTGGGGCAGGATTTCGAGGTGACGCGCGAGCGTATCCGGCAGATCGAAGCCAAGGCCTTGAGGAAATTGCGGCATCCGAGCCGCAGCAAGAAGCTCAGAAGTTTTGTCGATAGTCTGTAGACCCCTGCCCGAGAGCCTCGATTTGACTCCATTCAGAGGTGAGCCTAGAATCAACTTCGGGTCGAGGCCAAGGTCAAGGACGAGGCTGATGAAGGCAGTCGAGCCCGGTTACAACCCTCGACCTCAACCTGAGCCTCCACCGTTCTGTTGCGAGGGCCCATAGCTCAGGTGGTTAGAGCGGCTGACTCATAATCAGCTGGTCCTAGGTTCAAGTCCTAGTGGGCCCACCAGGCCGGGTACATGCCGGAGGCGCATCCGGACGGGCGGTTCCTCCGCGAACCGAAAGGGAACGTTGAATCAGAAGCTTTCTCCACTCGTCGAACTGCAAAAACTCGACCTCCGCATCATGGAGATCGATGAAATCCGCAAAAAAATTCCCGACCGCCTCCGTACTGCCGAAGCACCCCTGCGCGATGCCACGCGCCTTCTGAATGACACGAAGACCGCGGTCGACGCGGCGGTGAAGGAGCGGCGTTCGCACGAGAAAGATTTGGAGGCGCACGAGGCGCAGACGGACAGGATGAAGTCGCGCCTGTCGGAGTTGAAAACCAACAAGGAATACCAGGCGCATCTCTTCGAGATCGAACTGGCCAACAAGAAACGCGGGGACTTTGAAGAGAAAATTCTCGTCTGGATGGACAAGATCGATCAGTTGCAGCGAACGGTCAAGGAAACTCAGGAGAAGGTCAAGACCCTGGAGACCGTGTTTGCGCAAGAGAAGACGTTGCTGGATGAACAGGATCGCGCACTGGCCGCCGAACTGGCTCAGTTAGATGGAAAGCGGCGAGAGGTCTCCGAGCAGGTCGAGCCGAGTCTGCTTCAGCGCTACAACCAGATCAAAGCAGGGCGAAAGGATCAGCCTCTGGCGGCGGTACGCGGCGGCATCTGCGCCGGGTGCCGTCTGCAAATTCCGCCGCAGCTCATTGCCGAGGTCAAACGCTCCGAGGATCTGCAAGTCTGCCCCTATTGCCGCCGGATGTTGTATTGGGAAGGGGAACCGGCTGCCGAGGCGCCCTCCGCGCCGGGAGGCAAACCGGCCGATCTCGAAGTCGGGGAGTCGGTCTAGGGCAGTCCCGCCAGGACGGCTTGCGTGGTCTTGAAGTGCAGTTTCGCCACCGAGTCCAGTCGATCCTGTCCATGTCTCTTGATCACCATACGGGCCGCTAGTTCGACGGCTGGTGAGGCGCCTTTCGGAAGCGTGGTGCCCACCTCGTCGGAGAGCCGTTTCAGCCGGAGCAGAAATTCGGCCCGTGCCAGGATCGAAGCGGCTGCCACGGCCAGGTCGGACTCCGCTTTGGTCCGCTGCTCCAGGACAATCTTCCGACCCTTCTCTTGCAGGGCGTTAAGAATCAACCGCTCATCCCCGAACTGGTCCGAGATCGCGCGTACACAGGACACCCGTTCAAGCAGGGTCTCCAGCGCCTTGGCATGGCCCCATGCCAGGAGTCGATTGAGGTTGCGAATCTTCGCGTAGAGTTCGTTGTACTTGTGCGGGCCGATCGCGATGATGCTGTGGGGGCAGATCGTCTTGATGTCCGGCGCCATTTCGAGAATGCGGCCGTCGGAAATCTTCTTGCTGTCGCGCACCTGCATCAGGGCCAGCTCGCTCTGTGTCGTTGCATCCACGAATACTGCGGCGACGACCAGGGGGCCGAAGTAATCGCCCTTCCCGGATTCGTCGATGCCGATGCGTTCGATGGGTCTCTGGGAACGGCGCGCGGTCACCGGCAGTTCTCCCGGTAGAAAAATTACGAGGGGCGGGGTAATCTAACCAATCGGACGGAGGGCGGTCAATTTTTCATGAGCGCCAGCGGAGCAAACATGATGAGGGGAGGATCGACGATGGGAACTGCTCGGGCAAGGACGCGCACAGGCGTTCTCGTTGGTGCGCTGGTGCTATCTGTGGGGATCGTCGGGTGCGAATCCAATCCCTACACAGGCCGGTCACAACTGCTGATGACGTCAGTCGGTCAAGAAATGCAGATGGGCGCACAGGCGTACGATCAGATCAAGAGCGATCCGAAAATGAAACCATCCCAAGACCTGCGTGAGATCGAGCCGGTGAAACGTGTTGCGGCCCGCATCATCGAAGCGGCGAAACGATCGAAGTATGCCGATATGGCCAAACAGTTCCAATGGGAAGTGACGGTGTTCAAGGATGATAAGACAGCCAATGCCTTTGCGCTGCCGGGCGGGAAGATGGCGGTGTACACCGGTATTTTCCCTGTTGCCAAAACAGAGGCGGGCCTGGCGGCAGTGATGGGGCATGAAGTGGTTCACGCGTTAGCGCGCCACGGCGCCGAGCGGATGAGCCAAGGGCAGCTGACGAACGCCGCGCTCCAAGTTGCCGGTGCCGCGGTGGGTGCCACAGGTGGAAACCCTCTGCTCGGCCAGGCGACCATGGCGGCACTCGGGGTAGGGGCGCAAGTCGGGGTGCTGTTGCCCTTCAGCAGGAAACATGAATCCGAGGCTGACTATGTCGGAATCCTCTTGGCCGCCGATGCCGGATATGATCCGCAAGAGTCAGTGCATCTCTGGGAGCGAATGGAGCAACTGTCAGGTGGAGGCGGCCCCGTTGAATTCCTATCCACTCATCCAGGCCATGAAACGAGGATCCAACAGCTTAAGAAGTGGATGCCCGAAGCCATGGCGATTTATCTGAAAAAGCCTCCAGTGCCTGCTGCACTCCTGCCGACTGTCGGAGGTCGGTAGCCGATCCATGGCCTGCCATTTTTTGGGGCGAGGGCGAGGGGGTCGGGACTGCAATTTGCTGCGCATTCTTGTCACCACCTGCTGGTATCGTTTATAGTAGGCCTGCGCGGGTGCGAAGACCGGGTGATCGCCCGATGCCCCCGGCATCGGGAGGAAAGTCCGGACTCCACGGGCAGGGCGCTGGGTAACTCCCAGGCGGAGCAATCCGACACCAGCACCACAGAAATCAAACCGCCGATGGCCAGGGCAACAGGATCCCATCTGGTTGCTGCGGCTCAGGTAAGGGTGAAACGGTGGAGTAAGAGCCCACCGCGGTGATGGTGACATCACCGGCACGGTAAGCGTCGCCCGGTGCAAGGCCAAATAGGAAGACGCTTGCAGGGCTTATAACGAGTCCTGCAAACCGACTGGCCCGGTCGAGGTCTTCGGGTAGGTCGCTTGAGGTTCGAGGCAACTCGAATCCCAGAGAAATGATCACCCATGCGGAGCAGGAAACTGCTTTGCGGGACAGAATCCGGCTTATAGGTCTTCGCACCTGCGCACTATTCCCGTCCCGGCGAATCATGGCAGCTTTCCCGCGGGTGGGTCTCTCCGGGAGAGATCCTATTGACGCTACCAAGGCAGGGTGGTAGGATCGTCCATCTTTCCTATTGATTTTTCTAAAAAATTTAAACGATTGTGACGGATTGTCGTTTCAGCCAGGCGGACCAATTTTAGTCTCACGAGATTAGCTGAACTCTCGTAGCCCCGATTCCGTGGCGAGAGGGAGGGGTCTATCATGAAACTCACCGGTGCGGAGATTTTCATCGAGTGCCTCAAGCGGGAAGGTGTGAAGACGCTCTTCGCGCTTCCCGGCGGGGTAGTCCTGAAGATTTTCGATATGCTTCACCAGCAGAACGATATCGAGATTATCCTGACGCGCCATGAGCAGGGAGCCGGCCATATGGCCGAGGGTTACGCCAAGGCTACCGGAAAGGCCGGGGTGTGCCTCGTGACGTCCGGTCCCGGCATGACCAACGTGATTACGGCTCTGGCTGATGCATACATGGACTCTGTCCCATTGGTCTGCTTCAGCGGCCAGGTGCCGACGAGCCTGATCGGCAACGATGCGTTTCAGGAAGCGGACAACGTGGGTTTGAGTCGGCCCTGCACGAAGTACAACTTTCTTGTCAAAGACGTAAACGATCTGGCTTCGACGATCAAAGAAGCCTTCTATATCGCGACGACGGGCCGCCCAGGACCGGTGCTGGTGGATATTCCCAAAGATGTGTCGATGGCCAAGGCGGAGTTCCACTATCCGAATTCTGTCTCGATCCGCGGGTACAATCCCACGTACGAGGGCAACAAGTGGCAGATCAAGCAGGCAGCCGAGGCTATTACCAAGGCCAAGAAGCCGATTCTCTATGTGGGTGGCGGAGTCGTGTTCTCCGGCGCATCACAGGAACTGCTGGAATTGGCTGAAATGACCCAGATTCCGGTCGACATGACGCTGATGGGGCTCGGCGCGTTTCCCGGGGAGCATCCGCTGTCTCTGGGGATGTTAGGGATGCACGGCACCTATCAGGCGAATATGGCGGTGCATTACTCCGATCTCGTGATCGCGGTTGGGGCGCGATTCGACGATCGGGTGACCGGCAAGGTGTCGGAGTTCTGCCCCTTTGCCAAGATCATTCACATCGACATCGATCCGACGTCGATCCGGAAGAACATCAACGTCGATATTCCCATCGTCGGTGATTGCAGGGCTGTGCTCCGCGAGTTGAATCAGATTCTCCGCGCGACGGTGAACGGCGAGCAGAAGGATCTCCGGAAACCCTGGTGGGATCAGATTTGCGAATGGCGTCAGGCCCATCCGCTGACATATCAGCAGGAGAAAGACGGGCCGATCAAGCCGCAACAGGTCGTGAAGCGGCTGTATGAACTCACGAAGGATCGCGATCCGATCGTCTCGACGGACGTCGGCCAGCACCAGATGTGGGCCGCACAGTACTTCAAGCTGGCGAAGCCGAACAGGTGGTTGACCTCGGGCGGACTCGGAACGATGGGTTTCGGATTCCCTGCGGCCATGGGTGCGCAGGCCGCGTTCCGCGATCGTCTCGTCCTCTGCATCGCAGGAGACGGCAGCGTTCAGATGAACATGCAGGAAATGGCGACGGCCGTGGTGCACAAACTGCCGGTCAAGATCGTGATCCTGAATAACCGCTACCACGGCATGGTGCGCCAATGGCAGGATCTCTTCTACGAAGGGCGGTATGCCTCCAGCTATTTGGACACGACGCCGGATTTCGTGAAGTTGGCGGAGGCCTATGGAGCTGTCGGCTTGCGGGCTGCCAAAGTGGCGGATCTCGACGGTGTGCTGAAAGAGGCCATGGCGACGAATAAACCCGTCATCGTGGATGTCCCGACCTATCAGTACGAGAACTGTTATCCGATGATTCCGGCGGGCGGCTGCAACCATGAGATGATTCTGGAAGATCCGCCGGAGTTGAAGAAGAAACAAGCCGGCGCGGCGCCGGTGACGCCGGAAGATAAAGACACGGTGTTGACGGCATAAGGCGCTAATGTTGAGTTGTGAATGATGAGTGTTGAGTTAGGCTGAAACTAAAAATTCAAAACTCACAACTAAAAATTACTCATTTCCATGGAACATATCATTTCGGTCACAGTGGAGAACAAGTTCGGCGTCCTCTCCCGGGTTGCGGGGCTGTTCAGCGGCCGCGGGTTTAACATCGAGAGCCTTTCGGTCGCGCCGACGCTCGATCCTTCCATGTCCCAGATGACGATCGTCACCTCGGGGGATGAACGGATTATCGAGCAGATCGTCAAGCAGCTCAACAAGCTGATCGATGCGATCAAGGTGGTCGATCTGAACGAGACCGAGTTTGTCTCGCGGGAAACGGCCATCATCAAGGTTCATACGAAAGATGCGGATAGGGCGGAGGCGCTCAGGATCGTGGATATTTTCCGGGCGAACGTCATCGACTCGACGCCGAGTACCTACACGATCGAAGTGTCCGGAGATCCGAAGAAAATCGAGGCGATCATCAACCTATTGCAGCCGCTCGGCATCAAGGAACTGGTTCGCACGGGTCGGGTGGCCGTCGCCCGGGAACCGATCCGTCCGGCGGCCCTGCAGGCCAAGAAGGCTGTCCGGGAATAGTTCCCCGCCGGAGAGGCCGTCGCTGTATTGACCAGAAGTCGGCGCGATTGAAGGAGTGAGGCATGAAGATCTATTACGATAAGGACGCAGACATCCAGCAGATCCGCAATAAGCAGGTGGCCGTCATTGGCTACGGAAGTCAGGGCCATGCGCACGCGTTGAACATGAAGGAAAGCGGCGTGAGCGTGGTGATCGGTCTGCGCGAAGGGGCTTCCTGGAAGAAGGCCGAGCAGAGCGGGCTGAAAGTGATGCCGGTGGCCGATGCGGTGAAGGGGTCCGATGTGGTGATGATCCTGGCGCCTGATGAGGCTCAAGCCGCCATTTATCGACAGGAGATCGCGCCGAATCTCAAGCCCGGGTCATACTTGGCGTTCGGCCATGGATTCAATATTCACTTTGGACAGATCGTGCCGCCGGCCTCCGTGAATGTCTTCATGGTGGCCCCCAAGGGGCCGGGTCATCTCGTCCGCTCCGAGTACACCAAGGGAAGCGGCGTGCCATGCCTGCTCGCGATTCACCAGGATCCGAGCGGCACCACCAGACAGGTGGGATTGGCCTATGCGAGCGCGATCGGCGGTGGACGGGCCGGCGTGATCGAAACCAATTTTCGGGAAGAAACCGAGACGGATTTGTTCGGCGAACAGGCTGTGCTGTGCGGAGGCCTCACGTCGTTGATCCAGGCCGGCTATGAGACGCTGGTCGAGGCCGGATATTCGCCGGAGATGGCGTATTTCGAGTGTTTGCACGAAGTGAAGCTCATTGTCGATCTGATCTACCAGGGCGGGATCGCCAATATGCGGTACTCGATCAGCACGACGGCCAAGTACGGAGACGTGACGCGCGGCCCGAGGGTCGTGACCGAACAGACCAAGCAGGAGATGAAGAAGATTCTTGAGGAAATTCAGACCGGCCGGTTCGCCAAGGAATGGGTGCTGGAAAATCAGGCCAATCGTCCCGTGTATAATGCTCTGCTCGCCAAAGGCGAGGCGCATCCGATCGAGGCGGTGGGGGCCAGGTTGCGAGCGATGATGCCGTGGCTCAAGAAAGATCAGCTGGTTGACAGAACCAAGAACTAGCGGAGCATGTCGGATTTGTCCATCATCGATCGTGCCGTCGGCGTCCCGTTCGCCAAAGAAGGAATTCCCTTCATTGCGGTTCCCGCCGGCGTTACACTGGTAGCTGGGTGGCTGGGTTGGGCGATCGTCGCGATCGGGGCGGCGGCTCTGACAGTTTTTGTGGCGTGGTTCTTTCGAAACCCGGCCAGGGTCGTGCCGCAGGGGCCGCATCTCGTGGTGGCTCCCGGTGACGGGAAGCTCATTGCGATCGAAGAAGAGTTCGAGCCGCGATATCTTAAGGATCGCGCGGTTCGTATTTCGATCTTCCTGAGTGTGTTCAACGTGCATATCAATCGGATGCCGTGTGACGGAGTGGTAGAAGCTGTGCAGTACCAGCCGGGGCAATTCCTGGTGGCCAGCAAGCCGGAAGCGACGTTGAGGAATGAGCAGAATGCCTTGATGATCCAGACAGTTGAGGGCGCGAAGGTCCTGTGTGTGCAAGTCGCGGGGTTGCTCGCCCGGCGGATCGTCTGTTGGGTGTCCGGGCAGGGTCGGGCCGTCCGAGGCGAGCGGTTCGGGTTGATCCGTTTCGGGTCGCGCATGGACACCTTCGTCCCGATCGGCACGCAGCTTCGAGTGGCGGTAGGGGACCGGGTCAAGGGCGGAGAAACCATCCTGGGGGAACTGCGATGAAAGCCACCGGTTTCAAAAGCTCGTTCGGAAAAGACGGAAAGCGGCGCAAGGCGGCCATGCATCTGATTCCGAACCTGTTCACGACCGGCAACTTGTTCTGCGGGGTCTATGCGATTCTTTCGGTGTTCAACGGCAATTATCTGGCGGCGGCGATCGCGATCCTCGTCGCGCTGATTTTTGACGTGCTTGACGGTAAGTCGGCCAGATTGACCAATAGCACGAGCCATTTCGGCCTGGAGTACGACTCGCTGTCCGACGTCGTGTCGTTCGGTGTCGCGCCGGGACTGCTGATCTATTCCTGGGCGTTGAGCGGGCAGGGCACGTTCGGGGTGGCGGTGATGTTCGCCTATGTGGCCATGGGCGCGGTGCGGCTCGCTCGATTCAACTCGACCGTGGCCTTGTCCGACGGCAAGTACTTCACCGGCCTGGCGATCCCGGCGGCGGCGGGAGTCGTGGCCTCTCTGGTGGTGTTTGATCATCACATCGTGCGGATGGGCGCGGGGGTAAAGCCCATCTTTGTGTTGATCATCACCCTCACGCTCTCATTCCTGATGGTCAGCACGATCAAGTATCGCAGCTTTAAGGACCTCAAGTTCAAGGGCCGCCAGCAGATCACCTATCTCGTCTGGGGAATCCTCGCGCTGATGATGGTGGCGGCCTGGCCCCAGGTTATGTTATTTGTGATCTTTGCCGGCTATGCGTTGCTGGGTCCGGTCGAGCGGATGTTCTGGATCCTCGCACGGGTGGTCGGGAAGAAGGGCGTCGGAAAGCCGGAACTGCCGACGCTCGAGTTGAAGCCGTAAGCGGAGCATCGAACCCCCCGGCATGCGGTGATGGCGCAGTCTGCGAGTGGCCATGACGAGGACTAGTACGCGGAGGGCCCGGACTTGAGAGAGCTGGTGGACGGTGCAAACCAGCCCGGGCATCGCGGAACTCACCTCTGAGCCGAGTCCCTGAACGACCAGTAGGGGATTCCGCCTCGCCCTCGTAAGCGGGCGAAATGAAGAGTTCCGAACAACACGTACGTTGTTCGGGCTGAACCAGGGTGGTACCACGGAGCGCGTCGAGCCTTCGTCCCTGATTGGTGAGGGGCCGAAGGCTTTTGTGTTTTTTGGGGCTGATAGCAGCGAGGTGACGAGATGGCACGCATGATCAGAATTTTCGATACGACCTTGCGCGACGGCGAGCAGTCGCCCGGCGCGAGCATGAACGTGGAAGAGAAAGTGATGGTGGCCAAGCAGCTGGCTCGGCTCGGGGTCGATGTGGTCGAGGCCGGGTTTGCCTACAGCTCCCCCGGGGATTTTGAAGCGGTGCGGCGGATCGCGCAAGAGGTAGAAGGGCCGACCATTTGCAGCCTGGCGCGGGCGCGCTCCGAAGATATTGATCGGGCGTGGGAGGCGCTGAAAGGCGCGCCCAAGGTCCGCATCCATACATTCCTGTCGACCTCCGACATCCATTTGAAACACCAGTTCCGGATGACGCGCGAGCAGGCCAAGCAGCGTGCCGTTGAAATGGTTCAGCGGGCGCGGGGCTATGTCAATGACGTCGAATTCTCCCCGATGGATGCGAGCCGTTCGGATCCGTCCTTTCTCTACGAAGTCATTGAAGCGGTCATCGCGGCCGGGGCGGGCACCGTCAACATTCCCGACACGGTCGGGTATGCGGTGCCGCAGGAATTCGGGGCGCTGATCAAGGGGATCTGCGACAAGGTGCCGAATGCCAAGGATGCGGTGATCTCCGTTCATTGCCACAACGATCTGGGCGTCGCGGTGGCGAACAGCCTGGCGGCCATCATCAACGGGGCGGGGCAGGTCGAGTGTACGATCAACGGGATCGGCGAGCGTGCAGGGAACACCTCGCTGGAAGAAGTCGTCATGGGACTCCGGACCCGAATAGATTTCTATCAAGCGGATACCCGCATTCGGACGGAGGAGATTGCAAAGACGAGCCGTCTCGTCAGCAAGATCACGGGCATGGTGGTGCAGCCGAACAAAGCCATCGTCGGCGCCAATGCCTTCGCGCATACGTCGGGGATTCACCAGGACGGGCTGCTGAAAGACAAGACTACCTACGAGATCATGCGACCGGAATCGATCGGTCTGGTCGAGAGCAAGATGATCATGGGCAAACTCTCCGGTCGACATGCATTCCGGCAGCGATTGGAAGAGCTGGGGTATCAACTCACGGAAGAAGAGATCAACCACGCGTTCGAGCGGTTCAAGAAATTGGCGGATCAGAAGAAGGAGATCTACGAAGAGGATCTCGAGGTCATTGTGTCCGAGGAATTGGCCAAGATGGCGGAGCGGATCGTGCTGAAGGCATTTCACGTCGAAAGCGGAACCGATCGTATCCCCACGGCGACCGTGGAGCTGGAGATCGACGGACAGGCGGTCACAGAGTCCGGAACCGGCGATGGTCCGGTCGATGCCGTCTATCGGACCATCGCGGCGATGACCAAGACGAAGAGCAAACTCCTGATGTTCGGCGTCAACGCCATCACGGGCGGAACCGATGCCCAAGGAGAGGTCTCTGTGCGAGTCGAGGAGGACGGACGAACCGTCTCCGGTCACGGCGCCGATACCGACATCATTACCGCGGCTGCCAGGGCCTATCTCAACGCCTTGAATCGACTGGCCTATCTGGCATCCAGACAGGCGGGCGCCGAGCAGAAGGTTCGCTTGATTTGATCGTTCGTGCCACGCTAGAGTGACGTCCCCCGGCTCCAGAATCCCGAATCGATGGTGCCAATTGGCAGGGCCAGGGGGAAGCCGCGTTGATGTTTAAGAGAACACTTGCCGAGTGCCAGGAGTTTGTAGCAGGAGACCATACCGTCCTCCGTGAACTGCTGCATCCCGCAAAACAGAGCATCAGGCTCGGCTACAGTCTAGCGCATGGGAAATTGGCGCCGGGACAGCGATCCAAGGGGCACATCTTGACCTCTTCCGAGGTGTACTATTTTGTTGCGGGCAGTGGCCGGTTTACGATCGATGCGGAGACATGCCCCGTCGAGGCCGGCGCCACGATCTATGTGCCTCCGGGTGGGAGACAGTCTGTCGAGAATACTGGGACAACGGAACTTGAGTTTCTCTGTCTAGTCGACCCGGCCTGGAGGGTCGAGGATGAATCGGTGTTGGAATAGGGGATCGGCGACATGATGAGGGGAAGGAGAGCCTGACGTGAACGCGAAGATTGCGGTGCTGGCCGGAGATGGCGTGGGGCGCGAGATCGTACCGGAAGCGGTCAAGGTCTTGAAGGCCATCGGGGAAAAGTATCATCACTCGTTTCAGTTTGTTCCCGCCGACATCGGAGGGCAGGCGCTTGATAAGGTGGGCGTGCCGCTTCCACAGGATACGCTGGTGCTCGCGAAACAGAGCGATGCGGTCCTGCTGGGCGCAGTGGGCGGCCCCAAGTGGGAAGGGTTGGAGTACAGTCTGAGGCCGGAACGCGCGCTACTCGGCATCCGGGAGGCCTTGGGCCTCTATGCCAATCTCCGTCCGGCGAAGGTCTACGACAATCTCGTCGATGCGTCCACGCTGAAGCGGGAGGTCATCGAAGGGATCGACATCCTGGTGATCCGGGAGCTCACCGGCGGCATCTATTTCGGCAAGCCCAAAGGCATAGAAAAATTGCCGACTGGCGAAGAACGAGGCGTGAACACCGAGGTGTACACGACGGAAGAAGTCCGTCGCATTGCGAAGGTGGCATTCGAAGCCGCGCGGAAGAGGCGTAAGAAGGTCACGTCGGTGGATAAGGCGAATGTGTTGGAGTCCTCCGAACTGTGGCGGAAGGTCGTGGTCGACGTCCATCGGAGCTACCCTGATGTCGAGTTGGGCCATATCTATGTGGATAACGCGGCGATGCAATTGGTGCGGAACCCGCGACAGTTCGACGTCTTGCTCTGCAACAATATGTTCGGCGACATTTTGAGCGATGAGGCGGCCATGCTGACCGGCTCGATCGGCATGTTGCCCTCGGCGAGCATCGGCGCCAAAGTCGGCCTGTTCGAGCCGATTCATGGCAGCGCGCCGGATATCGCCGGAAAGAATATCGCCAATCCTATCGCGACCATCGCCTCGGCTGCCATGATGCTGTCGTACGCCTTTCAGCTCGACAAAGAGGCGTTGGCCGTCGAACAAGCCATCGTGAAGACCCTTGATCTCGGCTATCGGACCAGAGACATCCAAAGTCCCGGTGCCAGAATCGTCGGGACGAGCGATATGGGCGATGCAATTCTTCGGAACCTCGATTGATTCGGATGGCGCGCGAATGAGTACGGCGGTCAGAGCCCACCCCATCGAGACGGTTGCCGGAACGGGCGACAGTGGTTTGTCCGGCGACGGAGGCAGGGCCGTGGCCGCCCGTCTCAATGAGCCTAAAGCCGTGGCGCTGGATGGACAAGGCAATCTCATCATCGCAGACTCCGAAAATCATGTGGTGCGGAAGGTCGATCGTGCAAGCGGAACGATCACGACCATCGTCGGCGACAGTGGAAGGGTTCCGCTGCAGATGGGCCCTGCTCCGCTGCCGTCGGGAGAGCGCACCGAGTCCGAAGATCCGTTCAGCGAAACACGAACGACGGGCGCTCCTGCGTATGTCCAACGGGCGGATTTGAGTGGAACGGTGCGGTATGTCGCCAATGGGACCGGGGCGGCAGGTCGATTCGGCGGCGACGACGGCCCGGCAGACAAGGCGCTGTTGAATTTTCCGACGGCCGTCGTGGTCGATCAGATGGGACACTTGTACATCGCGGATACCCTGAACCATCGAGTGCGCCGTGTTGACGCCGGTACCGGACGCATCACGACCATCGCCGGCACAGGCCGGCCTCGATACGGGGGAGACGGAGGGCCGGCTGTCCTCGCCGGGCTCAATGAACCGGCCGCGCTGGCCGTCAGCGAATCAGGGGTTCTGTACGTCGCCGATCAGAGCAACAATCTCGTCCGGGCGATCGATCTGGCGACCGGACTCATCCGCACGGTCGCCGGTATCGGAACGGCCACCTATAATGGAGACGGGATTCCCGCGACGGAAGCTGCCCTGTCCGGTCCAAGCGGGCTGGCGCTCGCGGATGACGGCACTCTCTTTATCGCCGATACCTTTAACGGAAGACTCCGTGCTGTCGATCCGGCAACCGGCCTCATTCGGACGGTTGTGGGGGACGGCAGCCAGTATCGATATGAGGGTCCTGCCGAACCACCCTCAGCGAGGCTGGCGAGGCCTTCCGGTATCGTTCTGGATAGGGGGGGCAACCTTTTCATCACCGATTCCGACAACCATTTGGTTCGTCGATGGGACTCGACAACGGGGCGGCTCGAACGGTTGGCCGGAGTGGGGGTGGCCGGCTACAAGGGTGATGGCGGGCCGGCGTTGGAGGCAAGCCTCAACTATCCCTTTGGGCTCGCTGTGGACGGCGAAGAGAATCTGTTCATCGCCGATACCTTCAATCATCGGATTCGCACGATCATACTCTAAACCGGCAGGCCTCGATGCTGAAGAAGAAACCCACCTACGTGATGGCCATCCTCGGCGCAACCGGCGCGGTCGGCAGGGAGACGCTGGAAATCCTTGAAGAGCGCAAGTTCCCCTTGCAGTCGCTTCGCCTGTTCGCCTCGAAGCGGTCAGCAGGAGGGACCTTGTCATGCCAGGGAAAAGAATGGAAGGTCGAGGAGTTGACCCCCGAGTCGTCCTTTGAGGGTGTGGACTTTGCGCTGATTTCGGCCACGGATGCGATCAGCCGCGAATATGGTCAGCGGTTGGGTGCCGCGGGCGTCGTGGTGATCGACGACAGCGGCGTCTTCCGGATGGAATCCGACGTCCCGCTGGTCGTGCCGGAAGTGAATGCCCAGGCGCTGCGGTCGATGCCTCGCGGCATCGTCGCGATTCCCAACTGCACGACGACGCCGCTGGTCATGGCGCTGAAACCCTTGCACGAGGCGGTGGGCGTGAAGCGGGTGGTGGTCACGACGTTTCAATCCGTGTCGGGCACCGGCGCGGCGGCGATGGATGAGTTGATGGATCAGATGAAAGATCTGATGGCCTTTCGCGATGTGAAGGCCGAGGTCTATCCCTATCAGATCGCCTTCAATCTGCTGCCGCACATCGGTTCGTTCAACGACGGCGGTGACTGTTCCGAGGAAGTCAAGATCGCGAAGGAGACCAGAAAGATCCTGGGAGCGCCGGCGTTACGTGTGACGGCCACGACCGTCCGGGTGCCGGTGCTGCGCTGCCATTCCGAGGCGATCAACGTCGAATTGGAGCGACCGTTGAAGGCAAACGAAGCGCGGGCGGCGCTGGCGGCCATGCCGGGCGTCATCGTGTACGACGACCCGATGAAGAAGCTCTATCCCATGCCATTGGACGCGACGGGAAAAGACGAGGTCTTCATCGGCCGCGTGCGTGAGGACGAATCCATCACGAACGGCCTCAACCTCTGGGTCGTCTCCGACAACCTGCGCAAGGGGGCCGCGCTGAATGCCATTCAAATTGCCGAATGTCTGGTGCAGGGCTGATGCCGGAATGGAGCGCGCTCGGCAAGGTCATGATCGGAATCGGGCTCGGAATCGCCGGGCTTGGAGTCCTGTTGATGGCAGCCGATCGTATTCCCGGGCTGGGGAATCTGTTCGGCTGGCTGGGGAAGCTTCCCGGCGACCTGTCCTTTAAGCGTGATAACGTCAGTTTCTATTTCCCCATCGCGACGAGTCTTCTCCTCAGTATCATCCTGAGTCTGCTATTCTATATTGTAGGATGGTTCTTCCGACGATGATGTTGCGACAGGTCTGCGCTGGCTTGGTCGGCTTGGCGGTGGGGGTGGGGTCTACGGAGGTGCCGGCAGCCCAGGCGGCGCCATCGATTCGTGTCCTGCTGGCGTCCGACGTTCAGCGGATGGAACTGCAGGCCGACCACGTCATCTGGGCGACGGATGCACGGGATCGTGCCCGGATGTATCGGTCCTCCCTTCGGATCGAAGTGCGCGGGCAGGATCTGGTCCTGAATGGAACCCGTGTGTCGGGCGATCATGTGACCCTTCGGGCAGGGGATCAGGACTTACGGCTGTGGCTCCCGCGCCACAACGGCAACGGCAATGGGTCGTCACTCCAGCCGGACGATGAGAAATCCGTGGTGCAGGTGAGCGGCCTAGTCCAGTTACTCCGCCGCGGAAAAGGGCTGCTGGTCATCAATCAAGTCGATCTGGAGGAATACGTGAAAGGGGTGGTGCCGGCCGAGGTGAATTCTGGCTGGCATCCCGAGATGCTCAAGGCGCAGGCGGTTGCGGCAAGGACCTATGCGTTGTACCAGCACATGCTCAGTGCCTCGCGTGACTACGACGTGGCCGCCGGTATTCAGGATCAGGTCTATCGTGGCCGTGAGGGGATCGATGCTCGGGTGGAACAGGCGGTTGAGTCGACGCGCGGCTTGGTGATTACCCATCAAGGTGCGCCGATCTACGCGGCGTTCTCGTCGACCGCTGCCGGGATCACCGAAGATGCCGTGATCGTCTGGTCGAAGGACCTGCCGTACCTGAAGGGGGTCGAGTGTCCGTTCGACCTGGAATCCCCGTATTATCAGTGGAAAGCCTCGTTCAAACTCGAGACGCTGGAACAGAACCTGCGGCAGCAAGGATTCACGGTCGGGACAATCGCCACACTCACGCCCCTGGCTTACAGCCGTGCGGGCCGCGTGGCGACATTGCGGATCCTGCATTCCAAAGGCGAGCTGATGTTGCGCGGAGAGGAGCTTCGCAAAGCGGTGGGCTATACGGTGGTACCCAGTACGCAGTTTACCATTGAATCGTTCGGCCCGGACGTCGTGCTCGCCGGGTACGGGGCCGGTCATGCCGTCGGGTTATGCCAATGGGGCGCCAAAGAGCTGGCGGAGTTGGGCTATGCCTATCCCAGCATTCTTCGCTATTACTATCCGGGCACGGAGCTTCAGAACGCCTCGCAGACGCACGCGCCGCCACCCGCCTCTTGATGCAACTCTCCGACTTCGACCTGCCGTTCGATCCTGCGCTCGTGGCGTTGCGGCCGGTCATCCCGCGCGATCGTGCCCGACTGCTGGTCCTGCATCGAAGGACCGGCCAACTCGCCCACCGTCTTGTCGCCGATCTTCCCGGCTTGCTCGACCCCGGCGATCTCCTGGTCGTGAACGACACGAAGGTGTTGGCGGCACGATTGTCGGGACGCAAGCGACCGCTGGGAACGCCGGTCGACGTCTTGTTCGTGAAAGAGCGCGACGCAGGAGTGTGGGAGGTCATGGTCAAAGGCGCGTTTCACGTCGGCCAGGTGATCGATTTTGGCGAGCGCTCGCACGCGACGATTCTCAAGCGCAGTGCGGCCGGCACGTGGGTGAAAGTCGACAGCCCCATGCCGGTGCGGGAGTTGCTCCAGCAACGAGGGTCCATGCCGCTGCCCCCGTATATCAAGCGCGCGCCGAGCGAACAGGATCACCGCTGGTATCAAACGCCCTTTGCCAAACACGACGGCGCAATCGCCGCGCCGACGGCCGGGCTGCACTTTACCGAGGAGCTCCTCGCGCGGCTAGATCGCGCGGCAATCCGAGTGGCTCCGGTCACGCTGCACGTCGGCCCAGGCACCTTCATGCCGGTCGTCACCGAGCGTATCGAGGACCATCAGATGGGGGAGGAAACGTTCGTGGTCAGCGCCGACGCCGCCAGGGCGATCGTTGAGACCCAAGAAGCCGGTCGGCGGGTCGTGGCGGTCGGCACCACGGTCGTCCGTACGCTCGAAACGGTTGCGAAGCAGGAGGGAACTGTCGTTCCGGCATGCGGTGAAAGCCGGCTGTTCATCACGCCCGGCTTTCATTTTCAGGTGGTCGATGCCCTCATGACGAATTTCCACCTCCCGCGAACCACCCTCTTGATGTTGGTGTCGGCGTTTGCGGGGTCCGCGTTGATCAGGAAGGCCTATGAGGAAGCGGTCAGGGGCCGGTATCGCTTTTACAGCTACGGCGACGCCATGCTGATGCTCTGACCGGTCACGTCAGCTGTCGCATCATCACGGTCGTCCACGGACGGGAAATCTGCTTAGAGCAATTCGCGGCGGATCGTGATCGGAATCTTCGCCTTCACGGAAGCTTGATAGGCAACCAGTGCGCGTTGCTGTTTCTGCATGAGCATGTCTTGCAGCACGCGATCCCTGGCCATCGCGGCCATGGCGGCGTCGCCCTCCTGCGGCCTCGCCATGAGGGCCTGTCCTTCGGAGATCTCCGACGGAGAAAGGGCCACCGATTCGCGCACGATCATTCGGGCTTTGTTCCCAAGGATCTCCTTGTGTTGCGCGGCCTCGAACACGGCCGGTGTCAGGTGGTTGGCGGCGAGGAGCCGCTGGTAGAGTTCGGGGTCGAAGGCGCCGTTCTTCTGAAAATCCGGAATCTGCACGATCAGCTCGCGCAGGTCTGCATCCGATACCGTCACGCCCAAATCCTTTGCGGCAATGAGCCAGACACGGTTGTCGACGAGTTGGTCGACGACGAACTGCTTGAACGTTTCTTCCTTGAACTCTCCGGACATTTTTTCTTTGTAGAAGCGGTACATGGTTTCATAGGTCCGTCGGTATTCGTCCCGTGATACGGCAAGCTCGCCAACACTCGCGACGTTGTTCTCCGATTGCTCGCCAAATCCCCACCATCCCATGGTGATCACGAAGGCGACGGCCAGGATGCCCATGATGGACTTAAGCAACCAGGGATAATTATGCGCGGCGTTTCGCAAGGTCTTGAGCATGGGTTCCCTCAGCTGTTTGAATATCAAAGCATTCTACTTACCAGCCGGCGTGAAGGCAAGCTGGACCAGCCCGAACCGGCGATCTCGTGCCGGTCCTATTCCGGACCGTTGAAGATCGAAGGCTGGCGGAGTGTGAGCACCATGCCATCCGGTCCAACCGCGGCTCTCGAAGTGGGGACTCTGAGAAAGCCCGCGAGGAAATAACAGGCTTTGTTTGTGCAAGATGTTGGATTTTGTTATACTTTGCCACTAATTAGAAAAGATCCCTTGACAAGGGAGGCGTGAACCTCGACGGTGGTGGAAAGAACGGTTTATCCGAAGGCGCATGTCCTCAACCGGTTTATCGCGAAGCTGATCGATCTATTCATCGTTGTTGCGGCGGATAGAATTGCTCCTCCGGTCGGGTTTCTTTTCGGTCTGGCCTACATTTTGATTGCGGACGGTTTTGCCGAGGGACGGAGTATCGGCAAGCGATTGGTGGGTCTCCAGACCATGCGGGTGGAAGGGCGCGACGCAGCCGGTTTTCGAGAATCGATCATTCGTAATCTCCCGCTAGGCGGCGCACAGATTGCCTTTGCGATTCCGTATGTGGGATGGCTGGTGACGCTGGTGATTCTGGCGTTCGAAGGGTTGCTCATCATCGGCAATGAGCAGGGACGGCGGCTTGGTGATGAGATCGCGAGGACTCACGTATTGGATGCGGGCCAGCTCGCGGTGCCGGATTAAGAGCAGGTGATGTGCACGGGCCGGGCGTGGATCGTCCGGCCAAGATGAAGGGAGAGATGCCGTGGGGTTCCCGGGAGATGTATTCGGGTGGTTCTCCGACGACCTTGCCATCGATTTAGGAACGGCCACGACCCTGGTGTATGTCCACGGGAAGGGCATCGTTCTGAACGAGCCCTCTGTGGTGGCGGTCGAAAAGAAAAGCGAAAAGGTCCTGGCCGTCGGGGCCGAGGCGAAGAAAATGCTCGGACGCACGCCCGGCAATATCGTGGCGGTTCGGCCCATGAAAGAAGGCGTGATCGCCGACTTCGAGATGGCCGAACAGATGCTGAAGCATTTCATCCGCAAGGCCCACAACCGCAGCGCCTTCGTCCGGCCGAGAATCATCATCGGGGTGCCCTCCCGCATCACGCAGGTCGAGCAACGGGCCGTGCGGGATTCGGCGGAGCTGGCCGGAGCGCGGGAAGTCTATCTGATCGAGGAGCCCGTCGCGGCGGCGATCGGGGCCGGGCTGCCGATCACGGAGCCCTCCGGCAACATGGTCGTGGACGTGGGGGGCGGCACGACGGACATTGCGGTGATCTCGCTCGGCGGTATCGTCTACAGCGAATCGGTGAAGGTCGCTGGCGATCGTATGGACGAGGCGATCATGAACTACATCAAGAAGAAGTACAATCTGCTGATCGGCGAGCACATGGCGGAACGGATCAAATTTGAAATTGGGTCCGCCTATCCGTTCGAGGAGCGGAAGACCATGATGATCAAGGGCCGCGATCTGATCTCTGGGATCCCGCGCACCCTGGTCGTGGACGATGCCGAAATTCGCGAAGCGTTGCAGGAACCCATCGGGACGATCGTGAATGCCATCAAGATTGCGTTGGAAAATACGCCGCCGGAACTGGCGGGGGATATCATTGACCGCGGAATCGTGCTGACCGGTGGGGGCTCGCTTCTCAAGGGGATGGACACCCGTTTCCGTGAAGAAACGAACTTGCCGATCATTACGGTGGACGATCCGTTGACTTCCGTCGTGTTGGGGGTCGGAAAGATTTTGGACGAGCTGGATCTCCTCCGGAAGGTATCGGTCATGTCTCAGGCCAACAACCTCCGGTAAGGTTCCATCCCTCATGCGGATGGTCAATCTACGCGCACCGTACAACGCAAGACGTGTTGCCCTCGCCCTCGCCGTCATTCTCCTCGTCGGCTTTCTTCTCCTGCCCAGCCAACTCCAAGGCGTGTTCCAGCAGGTGGGCAGTCCGGTTGGATGGGTCGTGAGTTGGCCCCTCCGCGCCATGGCGAGCGTCTCCGATGGACTCGCTGATTTCTGGACCGACTTCGTCACACTCCAGGGGGTCGAGGAGGAAAACAAGCAGTTGCGGAAGGAGTTGGAATATCTCAAAGAGCAGAATAGCCAGCTCCGTGAAGCGGCCGCGGCCACGGACCGGCTCACGGAGCTGCTGGAATTCAAGACGCAGGCCCTCCCGCCGATGGTGGCCGCGCAGGTGATCGGGCGCGATACCGGGAACTGGTATCGGACGATTATTCTCAACAAGGGCGAGTCAGACGGAGTCCGGCCGGACCGGGGGGTAATTACCCCCGCCGGGGTGGTCGGTCGTATCGTCAAGACGACGGCTGCCACATCGGTGGTGTTGCTGGTGACGGATCCCAACAACGCCATCGCGGGGTTGATCCAGCGAACGAGGGATGAGGGAATCGTCGAAGGCACCTCGGAGGCGCTGGCTCGTCTCAAGTACATTCCGCTGTTATCGAACGCGAGGGCCGGTGATCGGGTCGTGACGTCGGGACTCACAGGAGACTTTCCTCGGGGCCTGGCCATCGGGACCATCACGAGAATTGACAAGGAGGAAGGGGCGCTGTTCCAGTCTGCCGAACTGACTCCGGAGGTCGATGTGAACCGTGTGGAGGAGGTCCTGGTGATTCAATCTCCCTACGTTCCGACCGAGGGAGAGCGCCTCGGGCCTCCGAACACGAAGCCCAAGCCATGAAAGCATTGGTGTATACGATTCTCCTCCTAGGGCTCGTTCCGATTCAGTCGGTGGTGCTGCCCCACATGAGCCTGTGGGGCGTGAAACCGGATCTCGGCCTCATCGTCGTCTGCCTGGTCGGTCTCGTTGCGGGAGAATTCGAAGGGCTGCTGGTCGGGCTTGCCGTGGGATGGCTCATGAGCCTGTTTTCTGCCGAGTCCCTGAGCTTCAGCATGATCACCAAGGGAGGCATCGGATATGCCGCCGGTCTTGCCGGCAGACAAGTGGTGTATCTGACGCCGGTCGTCCTCGTGATCGGGCTGCTCATGATCTCAACCCTGGCCGGACTGCTCACGGCATTTACGCTCAAGCTGAACGATCAGCAGGATATGTGGTGGGCGATCCGGGCCGTCATGCTCCCGCAGGCCTGTTTCGATGCCGTAGTCGGCGGAGCGATCTATTGGGTGATATGGAGCCGCTTGAACGTTGAACGGTTGTTTGCGGCCTATCGAGCGTAGCATTCCACATGGCGTCGGGGAATTATCAAGAAACGGAATTCGGTGAGCTTCATCGCCGGCTCGTGATTCTGCGACTGGGGCTCCTGCTGGTGGTGGCGCTGCTCGGTCTTCGCCTCTGGCATCTGCAGGTCCGTGAGGGGCCATACTACCGCGACCTCTCCGAAAACAATCGAACCAGGCTCGTGCTGCTGGAACCGGCCCGTGGTCTCATCTATGACCGGCATGGTGTGCTCCTGGCGAACAACGTGCCGAGCTTCAGCCTCTACGTCACGTTGGAGGACGTGAAGGATCGCGAAGCCTTGATTCAGCGGTTGACCGATCTCCTCGGTCTGGATCCGGCGCTCATCCGGAAAAAGCTGGGGGGCAGGGGCAGCAAATTGCTTCCTCTCAAAATCAAGGATCGACTCACGCTCCGCGATGCGACGGTGATTGAATCCCATCGATTGGACCTCCCGGGTGTCATGGTCCAGGTCGAATCGCAACGCAACTATCCGGGGGGCATAACGGCCGCCCATCTTCTGGGGTATGTCGGCGAAGTCTCCGCCGACCAACTGGAGAAGCCTGAGTTTTCGGACCTGCATCAAGGGAGCGTCGTCGGCCAGTACGGGGTTGAAAAATCCTTCGATCGCCACGTGCGCGGGCAGGCCGGCCAGAAGAGCGTCGAAGTCGATGCGCTCGGACACGAGAAAAAGACCGCCGTCGTCGACAAACCGCAGGCGGGAAACGACCTCTATCTCACAATCGACATCCGGCTGCAGAAGGTTGCGGAGGACCTTCTGGGCGAGGAATCCGGCGCCATTGTGGCATTGGATCCCACCAATGGCGACATTCTCGCCATGGCCAGCCGTCCGGTGTTCGATCCCAACGTGCTCTCGCGGGAACTGACGCCCAAGCAATGGGTCGAAATCGTGCAGGACGAAGGCCGTCCGTTGAACAATCGCGCCTCTCAGGGACAGTACCCTCCGGGTTCCACATTCAAAGTCCCCATGGCGGTCGCTGTCCTGGAAACCAATACGATGTCGCCCTCCAACACGGTCTACTGCAACGGAGGTTACCAGTTCGGGAAACGGGTTTATCATGACTGGAAGGCAGGCGGGCATGGAGCGGTCGATCTCCACACGGCCCTGGTGCATTCGTGTGATGTGTATTTCTACACGGTGGGTCAACGGATGGGGATCGATGTCATGGCCGATTTCGGCAAAGAGTTCGGACTCGGGCAAGGAACCGGCGTGGAACTGCCGTCGGAGCGATCGGGCATTATGCCGTCGACGTCGTGGAAACAGCAGGCGAGGAACGAACCGTGGTTACCGGGTGAAACGATCTCGGCGGCCATTGGACAGGGCTATGTGACGGTCACGCCGTTGCAGATGGCAAGTTTGATCGGAACGGTCGCCAACGACGGGGTGAGTTATCGTCCCCGGCTGGTGCAGGCCGTGATGGATCGTGCGACCGGCAATCTGCAAGAGTTGCCGGCGGTCCCGCGCGGAAAAATTAAAGCCAAGCCCGAAACGTTTCGCCTGATCAAGGATGCACTGGCCGATGTCGTGAAGGTCGGAACGGCGACCAAGGCGAAGTCGTCGCTGGTCACGATCGGCGGGAAAACGGGGACGGCTCAGGTGGCGGCGCTTCGGACGGGGCCTGAGGAGCAGGTCCCCAAGAAGTTCCGCGATCACGCGTGGTTTCTGGCGTTTGCCCCCGTGGAATCGCCTCGTATCGCGGTGGCGGTGCTTGCCGAGCACATGGGGCACGGCGGCTCCGCCGCGGCCCCGCTTGCCAAAGAAGTCATCGAAACTTACATCCAGCTCGCTCCGCAGGTCCCGATTGTGATCTCGAAAGCCGCCAAGCCGGAGCAGGCCCGCCGATCGACGGAGAAGTCATGATCGATCGATTGACGGATCATCGCAGCCTTGACAACTTCGATCTTCGCTACGTGGCCTTGATCCTTGCGATTCTCGGAATCGGGGTGCTCTCGATTTATAGTCTGACCCACGCTCAGCAGGGCGGGGGGACGCCGTACTATCTCAAGCAGCTGGTGTGGATCGGCGTGGGTGTGGCCGCCTTCGTCGTGATGTGGGTCTCGGACTATCATCGGCTTGCCCGACTGGCGTATCCGGCATACGCGGTCGTATTGTTGATGCTGGCCTTCGTCCTGGTCGAGGGGCGTACCAGCAAAGGGGCGCAGCGGTGGATCGGGCTGGGGCCCTATAGTTTTCAGCCATCGGAGTTTGCCAAGCTCGTGCTCATTCTCATGCTGGCCCACTACTACTCGAAGGCGCCTCGCGTGGGATGGCTGCAGCGCGTGATCGTCCCGGGGCTGCTGATGTTGCCCGGCCTGATCCTGATCCTGAAACAGCCGGATTTGGGGAGCGGGCTCAGCTTCGTCGCGGTGTATGCGGCGATGCTCTTGATGGTCGGGGTCCGGTCTCAGGCGCTCGGCGTCATCCTCCTCTTCTCGGTCATGCTGTTCCCGTTCGCGTGGGAGGGGGTATGGGGGTCCTTGCATGATTATCAGCGACAGCGCATTATGGCGTTCGTCGACCCGGACTACGACCCGGGGGGAAAAGGCTATCATGCGCTGCAATCGCGGATCGCGATCGGTTCCGGAGAATTGACGGGGAAGGGACTCTACGGCGGGACGCAGAGCCAGCTCAAGTTTCTGCCGGAGGGTCACACCGATTTCGTCTTCGCGGTCTATGCGGAAGAATGGGGGTTTCTCGGGGTGCTCGTTTTGCTGGCGCTCTTCGTCGCGCTCATCTGGTTGTCGCTGGAAATCGCGTCGAAGGCGAAGGATCAACTCGGCGCGCTGCTCGCAGCCGGGATTGTCGCCATGCTGTGTTTCTGCGTCGTGGTCAATATCGGCATGACGGCGGGCATGTTTCCCATCGTAGGGATTCCCCTGCCGTTGGTGAGCTATGGCGGAAGCGCCACGATTATGACGATGGCGTCCCTGGGATTGTTGTTGAACGTCAAACGAAGACGACTGAGTTTGTTCTATTGACGGAGCGTGGGCCGAGGCATCTTCGGCGCCGCTGGTTCGGAAAACGGTTACGATCGAGGGCTGCGGAGGACGCACGGGTGACGGGGAGGATTGGGGCCTGGGCATGACGCCCGCGCCCCTTTTCCCTGGCCTGCGTCCGGGGCTCTCAGACAGAAGGAGTGAGTATGGGAATTGAGATTGCAATTACGGTCGCGCGGGAAGAAACCCGGGTGGCCGTCCTTGATGGCGGAATGGTCACCGACTTGTTCGGGGACCGTGCCAAACATAAGGACTTTGTCGGAAACATCTATAAGGGGCGGGTGGCCAAAGTCCTGCCGGGCATGCAGGCGGCGTTCGTAGACATTGGTTTGGAGAAGGCCGCGTTCATGCACGTGTCCGATCTCTCGATGGATGCGGAGCCGGGCGATCTGCTCGTCGACGCGGAGGAGGAGGACGACAAAGATTCGGACATGCTGCGGCCGAAGCGCCAGAGTGCCAAGCCGATCGAGCAGTTGTTGAGCGAAGGCCAGGAGCTGATGGTACAGATTTCGAAGGGGCCGATCGGCACGAAGGGGTCGCGGGTCACGACCTATGTCTCGCTGCCGGGTCGGTACCTGGTGTTCATGCCGAACGTCGAGCACATCGGCGTCTCCCGGCGGATTCCGCGCGATGAGGAGCGGGCCCGGCTGAAGGAGATCATGCGTCGTGTCCGCCGCCCGGGTTGCGGCTACATCGTGCGGACGGTCAGCGAAGGCGTGAGAGAGGATGATCTGAAATCCGACGTCGATTTCCTGCATGTCTTGTGGCAGGACATTCTCGCAAAGCGGGAGCAGCTGGGGGCTCCGGCACTGCTCCACACCGATTTGAGCCTCAGTTTCCGGGTCGTCCGGGACCTGTTCGGCAGGAAAGTGGAGCGACTCTGGATCGATTCGCGAGGAGAGTACGAAGCGCTGCGGGATTTCGTGCAACGGTTTTCTCCCGAACAGACCTCGCGGATTCACTTCTACGACAAGGACGAGCCCCTGTTCGACCATCTCGGAGTGGAACAAGAAATTGCGCGCGCGATGAGCCGGAAGGTGTGGCTGAAGTCCGGCGGGTATCTGGTGATCGATCATACGGAAGCGATGACGGTGATCGACGTCAATACGGGGCGGTTTGTCGGGAAACGGGATCAGGAAGAGACGATCCTCCGGAATAACCTGGAGGCCGCAAAGGAAGTCGCCTATCAGCTCAAATTGCGCGGGATCGGCGGCATCATCATCGTTGACTTCATCGATATGGAACGCGAGAAAAATCGCGAAAAGGTCTATCAGGCGCTGGTCGACGCCATGGCGTCCGACAAGGCGCGAACCAGGATCTCGAGAATCTCGGATCTCGGCTTGATCGAAATCTCGCGCGAACGCGTCCGCGAGGACCTACTCCGGTCACTCTCGGAACCCTGTCGCTACTGCGAGGGCCGCGGGTATACGAAGTCTCCGACGACCGTGGCCTATGAGATTTTTCGCGAGATCCGCCGGATCGGCCCGTCGTCGGACCATCAGTGGATCGTCGTCGGGACCCATCCCACCGTGGCCGAGTTGCTGCAGGACGAAGAACGCCACGCGGTTGAACTCTTGGAACGAGATCATGCGGCGAAAATCATCGTGACGCCGGACGATCAGTTGCATCTCGAGCAGTACGATCTCGTCGTCATGTAGTCCGGTGCCGCGTCCACCGGCATATCCCTTCGTTCAGAGCGTGATACGACTTGCCGGCCTCGGTCTTCCCGCCGTGGCAACGGACTGCCAGTCCAGTCATCGGTGTGTGGGATGGATGCGACTACGCTGACCTCATGGTTGGTGCTCCAAACGATCGACGGGGTGGGCGATCGCACGCTGTTGAAGCTGATCCGAGCGTTCGGCTCGCCCGATGCGGTGCTGGCGGCCTCGCAGGCCGATCTGATCCGGGCCGGGTGCAGTCCGGAACTGGCCGAATCCGTGAGGCGCGGGCCCGAGCTGAAGATCCGCCAACAGATCGATCGGCAGCTGAAGGTCATCGAGCGTCTCAAGATACGCGTCGTCACGCTCGTCGACCAAGCGTACCCCGAACGCCTCAGAACGATTCCCGATCCGCCGCCGTTGCTGTACGTAAGCGGGACCTTCTCGGCGCAGGATGATGTGGCCGTGGCGATTGTGGGAGGGCGCCGGGCCACGCCCTCCGGACGATTGATCACGGAGGAGATTGCCACAGCGCTGGCCGGAGCCGGCGTGACGATCGTCAGCGGTCTTGCGCGCGGGATCGATGCGGCGGCGCATCGGGGCGCGTTGGCCGGCAAAGGCAGAACGATCGCCGTGCTGGGTTGTGGAATCGATCGGACCTATCCGTCCGAACATGACGCCTTGCGGCGGAGCATTGAATCGCACGGAGCCGTGATCTCCGAGTTGGCGATCGGCGCTGCTCCGCAGAGTCATCACTTCCCGCGAAGAAATCGGATCATCAGCGGGCTGTCGCTGGGGGTGCTGGTTAGCGAGGCCGCGGCGAACAGCGGATCACTGATCACGGCCAAGCTGGCGTTGGAGCAGGGACGGGACGTGTTTGCCGTACCGGGTTCGGTTCGGGAAGAGGCCTGCCGGGGATCGAACGGTCTCATCAAGGAGGGCGCGAAACTGATCGAAGGAGCCCGGGACATCCTCGATGAAATCCTGCCCCAAGTTGATGCCCGCCTCCGCGCGAGGTTGTCACTCGGCGGGGCGCCGTCAGACTCGCGCGCGCCCCTGGGTAGAGAAGACGCTCTGGTGTATGACGCGCTGTCCTTTGAGGCGCGATCCGTCGATGCGGTGATCGAAAGCACCGGCCTGAGCGCGGCGCAGGTGTCGGCCACGCTGCTTTCGCTGGAATTGTACGGGCGGGTGAGGCAGCTGCCAGGGCAGCAGTACATCCGCCTGTAAACGGCGGCATACGCCGTTCTAGTTGCATGAATCTTGGATATTTGATACGGATGATAGAACTTTTCATGTTCAGACGGAGTGGTGATGGCAAAGTCGCTCATCATCGTTGAGTCGCCGACGAAGGCGAAAACGATCACCAAATATTTGGGTCGTGGCTATACGGTCATGGCATCGGTCGGGCATGTGAAGGATCTCCCGACCAGCAAGCTGGGCGTTGATCTCGATCACGATTTCAAACCGCAGTACGTCACCATCAAGGGCAAATCGAAAGTCCTGGCCGAGATCAAACAGAAGGCCAAAGAGGCCGACAAGATCTTTCTCGCGCCCGACCCCGATCGCGAAGGAGAGGCCATCGCCTGGCACATCGCGGAAGAGATCGGCGGAAAATCAAAAAAGAAAAAAGACGACCGGGTCTTTCGTGTGCGGTTCAACGAGATCACCGAACGAGCCATCAAGCAGGCGCTGCAGTCGCCCGGCCAGATCGACATGAAGCTGGTGAATGCCCAGCAGGCGCGCCGCGTGCTGGACCGCATCGTCGGCTACCAGGGCAGCCAGCTGTTGTGGAACAAAGTCCGGCGCGGTTTGTCGATGGGGAGGGTGCAATCCGTCGCCGTCCGGCTGATGTGCGAACGGGAGGCCGAGCGCGAGGCGTTCCGTTCTGAGGAATATTGGTCAGTCACCGCGCTTCTCGCCGGAACACATCCGCCTCCATTCGAAGCCAAGCTCCACAGTATCGACGGCGAAGAGGCGTCGATTTCGACCGCCGCGGACGCGCAGAAGGTCGTCCGTGAGATCAAGGGGAAGCCCTTCGTCGTCACCGGGATCGAACGGAAGGAAAAGAAGCGGAACCCGGTCGCGCCCTTCATCACGAGCCGGCTGCAACAGGAAGCCGCGCGCAAGTTGCACTTCACACCCAAGAAAACCATGACCCTCGCGCAGCAGCTGTATGAGGGCATCGAGATCGGCGCCGAGGGACCGACCGGTCTCATCACCTACATGCGCACGGACTCGCCGAGGATTTCACAGGAGGCGACGGCCGACGTCAGGCAGGTGATTCAGGAGCGGTTCGGCGCGGACTATCTTCCGTCGACGCCGAACGTCTACAAGACGTCGAAAGCGGCGCAGGAGGCGCACGAAGCGATTCGTCCGACGTCGGCGGCCCGCGATCCCGAGTCGATCGGCCAATATCTGGACCCCGATCAATACAACCTCTACAAGCTGATTTGGAACCGGTTCATCGCATCGCAAATGGTGCCGGCGATCCTCGACGTCACCCGCGTCGCATCGAAGCCGCTCGACACGAAGCGGGCCTACCTGTTCCGTTCCAGCGGAACGGTGGTGAAATTTCCCGGCCACACGATCGTCTATCTGGAGGGAGTCGATAAGGAACTGTTTGCGCAGAAACCGAAGCAGGACGAGGAGCCCGAAGACGCAGCCGAGCGGCAACTGCCGCCGCTCACGGAAGGCGAGCGGCTCCGTTTAGTCGAACAGGCGGAGCAGACGGTGCCCGGCGTGACCTCGAAGCAGCATTTCACGCAGCCGCCGCCGCGCTACAACGAAGCGCTGCTGATCAAGGAACTGGAAGAAAAGGGCATCGGCCGGCCCTCCACCTATGCGGCGATCATCTCCACGATCCAGGAGCGCAAGTACGTTGAAAAGATCGAGGGACGGTTCCAGCCGACCGAGACGGGCCGTACCGTCAACGAGTTCCTCGTGAAGGGATTTCCGGACGTCGTCAACGTGGATTTCACCTCCCATCTGGAAGCGGAGCTGGACGAGGTCGAAGAAGGCAACAAGCCATGGGTCGAGACCGTGCGAGACTTCTACAATCCGTTTACGGCGGATCTGGAGAAAGCCAAGACCATTCCCGGCCCCAAGGACCGGGTCGAACCGCCCACGGACATTCCCTGCGACAAGTGCGGCCGGATGATGGAAATCAAATGGGGCCGGAATGGGAAGTTCCTCGCCTGCCCCGGCTACAAAGAGGATCCGCCCTGCAAGAACACGCAGAACTTTGAAAAGCTGCCGGACGGCACCATCAAAGTAGTCCCCAAGCAGGAGATCACGACGGATCAGGTCTGCGACAAATGCGGAAGCCCGATGGTCGTCAAGATCGGGCGATTCGGCAAGTTCATCGCCTGCTCCGCGTACCCGCAGTGCAAGACGACCAAACCGTTGGCACTCGGCGTCAAATGTCCGCAGCCCGGCTGCGGAGGCGATCTCGTCCAGAAGCGGACGCGCAAGGGCCGCTCATTCTTCGCCTGCAGTAAATATCCGAAATGTGAATACGCGCTCTGGGATCGTCCGGTGGCGAAGACCTGTCCCACCTGTCAGGCCCCGTTCCTGGTCGAAAAAGTCAGTAAGCAGGACGGACGGAGCGTGCAATGCCGCAATCAGGACTGCGGCTACCGCGAGGCCGGGTAAGCGTTCGATCCGGCTACTGGAGAAAAGGTACCGGGAGTCTTTTCTTGCTACCAGCTCGCCGCTGGAGACGATGCGCAAAGATGCTCCAGGGCTCAGACAAGAAACGAGGCGATTAGGTCAGGTCATCCACGATGAGGCATTCGATTTCGCTCACCCGCCGTAGGGCTCGATCATTCCCATAAAAGCGTGTGGCCTTCTGGCCGATGGCGGTCGCCAGTTGAATGGCATCGGGCGTGCTGAGGCGGTAGCGAGCACGTAGTTCTGCTGCTCGATCCGCCAGGTTCATCGTCAGCGGCACCCATTCGAGCTTGGGGTAGGTGCCGGCCAGGGCAAAGATCTTTTGCGCCAATTCTTCTTTCTGGTTGCGATAGGGTTGGACCAGCAGTTCAAGGAGTGTGACGGTCGAGGTCACGGCTGAATTGTGGCCTCGTTCGATCAAGTCGAACAGAGACGCGCACCAGGAGCCGTACCGGGGATGGGCCTCGAGAAAATAGATGAAGACATTGGTGTCCAGACCGATGCGTTCGCGTTCGGCGGGGAGACCTCGCATCAGGATGGCGCTACCACGACCTGCGCTCTCGTTTCAGATAGTTGGCCGGATAGGCGCCTTTGGCCAGCCCTTGCAAGGCCTTGGCATACCGCTTGGGCTTCGGCATGACGAGTGTTAGGTCATCCTTCACGACGACCAGCAACTCATCGCCGCCTTTGACGCCCATCGCCTGCCGGGCTTCCTTCGGAATGACGATCTGATTCTTGCTGCTGAGCTTCTGTACGGCCATGACGACACCTCCCGGCGAGGCTTTACTTTACCATGTAAATGTAAAGCATCTCAACATCGCCGGAGGGTTCCACCCCTCGCCCCTTGTTTTCCGCGCCCCGTTCCCTTTACTCTCACCAGTTGCCGTCGGATGGTCGGCATGCCTCGTATGCATGCCTGCGGCAGTCCGGGGCCGCCGATTGTGGAGGGATTCCGTTCGCCATGTTGCAAGCCGTCGCAGTGAGTTGCACTCGCGGGGAACGTCGCCTGTTCTCTGACGTCAATGTCAGGGTTGAGCCGGGAACTCTGTTGGCCGTGGTGGGAGAAAACGGCAGCGGGAAAACCAGTTTTCTTCGCATGCTATGCAGCCTCTTGTCGCCCGAAGACGGCGCCATCCTATGGCAGGGGCAGGACATCCGCCAGCTTAAGGAACAGTATTGTGCGCAGCTCACCTATATCGGGCATCTCAACGGACTGAAGGATGATCTGACTCCGATCGAAAACCTCATGGTCACGGCCAGCGTCACCGGCGACCACAGTTCCGGTGCCCTGGTGCAAGAGGCCCTGGAGGCCGTCGGCCTCAAGCGGGAGGTGCATCGCCTGCCGACGAGAGTTTTGTCGCAAGGGCAAAAACGCCGCGTGGCGCTCGCCCGACTCTGGCTATCCATCCGTCCGTTATGGCTCCTGGATGAGCCGTTCACGTCACTGGATACGGCGGCCACTGGCTACGTGACCGAGCGTCTGCGTGTGCATCTGCAGCAGGGGGGTATGGCGGTCGTGGCCACTCACCAGGAGGTGGCGCTTCCACCTGATGCGGTGCAGCGACTGAGGCTGACTGGATGAACCAGCCCGGCCTGTGGGAAGCGTTGCGCGGGGTGGTCCGGCGGGACCTGTTGCTGGCCATGCGGCGTCGCTCGGATGTGGCGATGTCGGTCTTCTTCCTGGTCATCGTGGCGAGCCTCTTTCCGCTCGGAGTTGGCCCGGAGCCGGCGGTGCTGAGGACAATCGCCGCCGGGGTGCTCTGGGTCGCGGCGCTGCTGGCCTGCCTGTTGTCGCTGGGTCGGGTGTTTACGGCCGACTATCTGGACGGCGTGTTGGAGCAAATGCTGCTGATTGCCCAGCCTCTCCCGGTTCTGGTCGTCGGCAAGGTCTTTGCGCACTGGGTCACCTCAGGCTTGCCGGTGGTGCTGCTCTCGCCGCTGCTCGGTCTGCAATTCGGGCTTGAGGGGGAAGCGCTGGGGGTCCTGGTCTTGTCGCTCTTGCTTGGGACGCCGACGTTGAGTATGATTGGAGCCATCGGTGCCGCGCTGGTGCTTGGTGTGCGCGGGAGTGGGCTATTGGTCGCCCTCTTGGTACTTCCCCTCTATGTTCCGGTGCTGATCTTTGGAGCCGGCGCCGTCACGAGTAGCTTGGCGGGAGTCGGTGGCGAAGCCAATCTGTCGTTACTCGGCGCTTGTCTTGCCCTGTCACTGTTTTTTGCGCCCTGGGCCACGGCCGCGGCGCTGCGCATCGCGTTGGAGTAACAGATTCTCATGAGCTTCATGGGCATCAATTGGTCGAAGTACTCGGCGCCGCAGGCCTTTTATCCGCTGGCCGGGAGCATGATTCCCTGGTTTGCCGCCGTTGCAACTCTGGCGATCACTGTCGGTCTCTATATCGGGCTCCTCGTCGCGCCGACCGATTTTCAACAGGGCGATTCCTACCGCATTATCTTCGTGCATGTGCCGGCCGCCTGGATGTCCATGTTTCTCTACGTGATCATGGCCGTCTGGGCCGGTCTCGGGTTGGGATTGAAAGCGCGCCTCTCGTTCATGATGAGCCAGGCCATCGCCCCCACAGGGGCGATGTTTACGTTCCTCGCACTGCTGACCGGCGCGATGTGGGGCAAACCGACCTGGGGGGCCTGGTGGGTGTGGGATGCCCGGTTGACGTCGGAACTGATTCTGCTGTTCCAATATGCCGGGGTCATGTTGCTGCGGGCGTCGATCGATGATCTGCGCCGCGCCGACCGGGCCAGCGGCGTGCTCGCATTGGTCGGAGTGGTCAACGTCCCCATCATCTATTTTTCCGTGCGCTGGTGGAACACGTTGCACCAAGGGGCCTCCGTCAGCATGACGGCGGCGCCGAAAATGGCGGCGACGATGCTGACCGCGATGCTGCTGATGACGTTCGGCTTCTGGATGTACAGCATCGCGGTGGTGCTGGCCCGCGCGCGATGCGTGATCCTGGAGCGGGAGCAACTCCCGTCCTGGAGCAAGCCATCCTCGATGCCGGAAGTTGCGGAGGCGCGCTGATGTACTGGGGAAGCCTGAGTGAGTTTCTGGCCATGGGGGGCTATGGCCTCTACGTCTGGACGTCGTTCATTGTCACCGCCCTCTGCATGGTCTGGGAAGTCCTCGCCCTGTGGCGCCGGCGAGCCGCTACGGTCGCAGAGAACCGCGGCATGTTGTAGGAGCGTCGGATGACACCTCGACGGAAACGGTTCGCGATCATCGGCGTGGGACTGCTGGTGCTGGCGGTGGCGACGGCGCTGGTGCTGAATGCATTTCAGAGCAATCTCGTCTTCTTTTTCACCCCCACCCAGGTGGCGAACGGTGAGGTGCCCCAGGGCCGGAGCTTCCGGATCGGAGGGATGGTCGAAGACGGCAGCCTCACACGCGAGCGCGACGGCCTCACCGTCCACTTCGTGGTGACGGACCTGGCCAAGCGCGTGTCCGTGACCTACAAAGGCATTCTGCCGGACCTCTTCAAAGAAGGGAAAGGCGCCGTCGCGCAAGGGCAGCTGGTTGCCGACGGCACCTTCGTTGCCAGCGAGGTGCTGGCCAAGCATGATGAAAACTACATGCCGCCTGAAGCGGCGGAGGCGCTGGCCAAGGCCAAGGTCTCCGGGGCCCAGAGCAGCAACACGTTGGTCGTACAACCGCAGTAGGATACCGCCTCGATGATTCCAGAGATCGGTCACTTCGCCTTGATTCTCGCGCTTTGCGTCGCGGTGGTGCAGGGAAGTCTTCCCATCTA
>JBQTIO010000138.1:0-4993 GCA_052388075.1 Nitrospiraceae bacterium | reverse complement strand
GCACTCTTGTGCCAGAGAATTATCCGCCGGATTTGTTGTGGAGGGAGCAGCGGCGACGGGCAGGAGCAGGGGAAGGAAGTGTCTTGTTGACAGTCCCCGGTGCCTATGTCACCATATAGGCCGTTATATAGGTCGTCGTATGGCTTGAGGGAGGCCTATCGTGGCGAGTTCGACCAGACAGGCGAATTTTACGTTGCCCGAAGATCTGCTCCAAGAATTGAAGAAAACGGTTCCGAAGGGAGAGCAGAGCAAGGTCGTGGGAAACGCCTTGCGCCATGAGCTCAAGCGAATCAAGTTCAAGAAGGCGTTGCAGAGTAGTTTTGGGGCTTGGCGGAAGGGCTCGCATCCGGAACTGGCTAGAGGCACTCGCCGGTTTGTCCGCTCGCTCCGTAGATCCGTCCGTCTGACACGCCTAGGCATCCGGTGACCAAGATCGTGCTGGACACCGATGTCCTCATCGACGTGCTCAGAGGTCGGCAAACAGCCCGGTCGTTTCTTCAGGACGTGGAGGACCGGTTCATCCCCTCCTGTTCGGTCATCTCGGTTGCAGAGCTCTCTGTCGGGATGCGGCCGGAAGAAGAGACCGGAACTCGAACCTTGCTCGATGCCCTCGTGATCATTCCCGTGACGCTCGAGATCGCTGAAGTGGCCGGGCGTTTCAAGAAGAGGACCACGAGTCGTCGATTGGAGCTGGCCGATTGCCTGATTGCCGCGACCGCCTTCGTCGAAGGGGCCCCCTTGGCGACCGGCAACGTGAAAGATTATCCGATGCACGAAATCACTTTGTTGCATGCGAGGCAGTAGACGCTCCATCAGCAGCCGTTCCGTCTCCACTGAAAACGCGAAATGCCTCTCCTGCGGTCTTCGAAAGGTGCAGTCGCGGTTCGGGCCTTCACCGGTGAGCCTTCCAATTCCATGATCCGTAAAGCGTTGGTGGTCGGAGAGGGGCCGGTAGGTTTCACGTCTTACAATCAATTGACGTCCGGTAACGGTGAACAGGACCGGGTCCTGGAGCTGATTTCACTGCTGCAAGCCTACCACCCCTCTAACCAGGGGGAGGGGCCCATTCCTAAAGAGGTGCGACGGGGCTGCAACCGTGTCAGGTTGGTCTTCCTGGCGCGATTGTCTCCCCCGGAATAAGCCACCACGCTGGCTCTCCCTTCCCCGTCGGCGGTCACACGGGCGCTCCTCCTGAGGGAAGGAGGGTCGTGAAACTCCCCCATGGTTCACCTCTTTCCAGGGTCGAGATTGACTCAATCAGGATGTAGTACTAGGATAAGGAAGTACTACTATCTCGATCGAGGTAAGAATGCTGGAATCGACCATGACCAGGAAAGGGCAGGTGACGATTCCCAAGGCGATTCGTGACCGCCTGGGAGTGAAGGAGGGAGAGAAGGTCCTCTTTGTGATGCGAGGCGAGGAAGTGGTCTTGAAGGTCGTGAAAGGAACCATTCTTGATCTCAGAGGCTCAGTTCGGCCGTCCGCGCACCCCGAAGATTTTGAGAAGATTCGTCAGTCGGTGAAACAGACCGTCGCCAAGAAAGCGGCCGGGCATGGCTAGTCTCTTCGTGGACACCAATGTGTTTCTCCGGTTTCTGACCAACGACGACCCGGCGAAAGCGAAGCGAGCCGAGGCACTCTTTCGCGATGCCCTGCGCGGCAAAATCAGATTGGCGACCAGTCTGCTGGTCATCGCCGAGATCATCTGGACGCTGGAATCATTTTATCACCTGGAGAAGTCGGATATCGCCGCGAAGGTCGAGAAGATTTTGAACACGCCCAATCTGGACTGTCCCGAAGCCCCGCTGCTTTTCATGGCACTGGATCTCTATGTCCATGCGAACATCGATTTCGTGGACGCCTTTAACGCCTTCCACATGAGAGATCGCGGACTCACCCAGATTCTCACCTACGATCGCAAGCACTTCGCTCGCATTCCGTGGGTCCAGATCCGTGATGTGTGATCGCACAGCAGTGAGTTGCTCAAGTGGATGAGCGCAGCAGCGCGTGTGCTCTCCATCCACGCCGGCGGCAACGCGGGCGTTTCTCCAAACAGGAAACGGTCCCTTCTGAATGGAGCCGGAGATCCGCTGCCTCCGCAAGAGGTCGGGCAGAAAGCGCGGTCGGGAGCCAAATCGCCGTTCACAAATCAACCTGCCTACTCTAATCGCAGCTGCGATATTTCCTGAATGGCCTGCTCGATATTTTCCCTGGCAGCTCCAAACGCCTGACCAACCAGAGCGCTATAGGTGCTGGATACCGCTTTTTGCCACACTACCTCTTTGGGTTCTGTCCTGGTCAGGCTATAGTTTACTTCCATCACAATGGTCCTTTGCGACAGAAACGGTCGATGGATCCGCGCGATCCACGCCTGCAAGACATATTTCGCCGGGCCCTCTTTCAGCGCTTGAGCGAACAATCCCGATTGTGCAATCGATTGGCGAAGCGCCTGCGCGAAATCCTCGTCTTTGAGTTGCTCCGCGCCTACCAGCGCCGAGGTTGCCTTGCCGCCGGTCACCGACACAACGACGCTCGACGGACTCTTGTGGATCGGCACTGGGCATGCTCAGGATCGAGAGCATTTATCCATTTCTACAAACGTGGTGGCGACGTTATCAGCCAGTGTATTAATCGAAAAAGGAGCAACGTTGTAATATCCGTTTTTGACTCACTATCAAAAGCAGGTCTTTTGCGAAAGTTTCGGATGATCAACGTCCTTCAACTAGGGGCGTTGACTTCAATGTGTGGTGTACCTCCAAGTATCGGTGGACGATGTCGGTGATATAATCCAGCAAGTTCCGATCGGTTGCCCCGATCGAAAAGGCACCACCCATCGCGCTAGCACTTTGTCGCACACGGGGGTTTGCAATTATCTGTCCTGTAGCTGAGTCAGTTAACTTTAGATCTAAGTCAATAAAAGACTCCCCCATGAAAGCGCCGACAAAAAATCGAGCGCCGCCGCTTATTATTCTTAACTCTTGGACTTTCGGCTCAATGATTAAAACTGGCCCTCCAGCGGTTTGTCCTTTTTGAGCTCGCCAGTTGTCGAGGAGCGGGGTTACGCGAGCAGTTATCTTGGCTCCGAGTTCCTGAGACACCTGTACCTTTGCTTTGTCCGCCATTACACCGGCGCTCATAGCTATTGGTTTTAGCTCGTAATTACGAAACTCAGAGAGTGGTTTCAGTGGGGGAGTAAGGCGGGCAACCTCTTGTTCTGCGACAGATGCGCGTTTCGCTGGATCAGACGAACAGCCCGCAACAACGATGGCTAATAACGCAACTCCATAATATCTCATGTTCGAGGCTCCTTTGAAAAAAGGGGAAAGCCCAAACCCGGACTATCTCTAAGCCTTGCCATAGGGTTGGCCTTTCTCAGGCCAGTCGATGACATTCAGACGGATACGTTTAGGACGTTGGTCGTGCAGGACTTCGGTGGTGTCGCTGTCGAGGAGGGAGACGACCGAGCCAGTGAACTTCGCAAGAGCAGGTATACGGGTCAGACAGAGCAAGGGGACTGTGTGGGCCAATCTCCGCACGCGAGGCCTCCTAGAAATGATAAGACAACCCAGCCGATACCGTGTGGACCGCTAGGGTCGTCGTGATGGTGGAGGTGGTAAACGGCGCAAAACAAATAAACTCGCAGGATGATTCAGCCTTCACCTTCGTGTAAAAAAACCGGTATTCGGCGAACAGGGAAAGATGCGGGGTAAACAGCCAGTCGAGGCCGGCACGCACGTCCAGCCCCACGCTTTTCGACGTCTCGTCTACGGGGGGAACAGCCGGGGTGAAGTCCGTCGAAGCATTGGCCAGCACAAGGCTCGGTCCGACTCCCGCATAAGGGCGCACCCGTCCTTTTGGAAACTGTTCACTCGTTAGCAAGAGCACTCGAGACATAACCAAGAAGGAAAAGGGAATCACATCGATCTGCGCGACAGATGCGTGAGCCGGAAAGTACGAGATGTCAAACGCGAGGCCGAGCCAGGGTGCCCGATCGAACCAATAGCCAATCCGCCCACCAACCGTGAAGGACGAGCTGAAGTCTGCCTGGCGAGAGCCTGTGAACTGACGCCCGGGGGAAAATAGTCCCGAAGATTGGTCCACCGTGGTTGTTACCGTCGCGGGCTGGGGCATCGCCGCGCCTCCGTACAGGGACACAAACGGCTCAGCTGAGACAAGCGTCGGCACTCCTATCACTGTAGTAAGCACCGCCATCGTGGCGACATGAAAACAGGGTATGCTCCACTTCATACGGATGCCGCTCCTCAATTCGCTACAGCATTGTGACGGCTCATGTACGCGCTCAAATTCGCATGAACGGCCGCCGAAGTTCGCTGTGTGGCCACAAGTTCGGCCCGCGATACGTCTAGACTTGCGGAGAGCCGTTCACACTCAGCTAAAAATGCCAGGCGAGGCCGCCTGCCGCAATGTGCGCACTGTAGTCTCCTTTGATTCCTCCGGTGGCTTGTGTGGGGCTTGACGCATCGAAATTAAAGCTCGCGCGGTTGTATTTCCATTCACCGAATAGCGAGAGGTTCTTGGTCAGCCTCCATCGGAGGCCGACCTGGGTGTTCAGGCCAGGCCTCAAGTTGCTGGACGACGATTCGCCGCTGGCAGCATCATGGATGCGGGCGAAGAACACTCCCAAGCCCACCCCAGCATAGGGCTCCACTGGACCCATCTGGTACCGGACCACGACGTTGACCGGAGACCAGTTAGTGACACGGAGATCTTGACCGAGTAACGTAACGGGACCAAGAGGCATCCCTAAGAAACTCACCGTCGCAGTCTGTTGTTTAAGGTGTGGTGTTGAACTGAATGCCTCCATCTCGACTCCCAGCCATTTCATCGAATCAAAATAAGGAGGTTGTCTAGAACAGCCTAGCTATTTTAGGTTGTTCCATGAGCAAGCGACTCATCGCCCGCAGCAAACTGGCGAACCGGCAACTCGCGCAGCTCATTGACTTCTTCGCGCTGGAGGTTCCTGCCGTGAAGG
>JBQTIO010000137.1:0-5140 GCA_052388075.1 Nitrospiraceae bacterium | reverse complement strand
GAACAACTTTCCTCCCTTTGAAACCTTCGTCCATCTCTGCTGGGAGGAAGTAACGTGGAAGTAAATCATGTGAATTCTCCGTCGATGATCGTTATCGGTCTCATAGCCAGCCTTGCGATAGCCATCGAGCCCTTGGCTGTCCAGGCAGAGTCTGCAACTCCTGCGTGGGAGTGGAGTTTCGACCAGGAACAGCCCGGCGCTCTCCCGAGCCAGTTTTCGATTGGAACCTTATTTGATGGCAGGTTGGCCGGCGATTGGCAAGTGCTGGCGACCGATCGTGCGAAAAGTCCTCCCCATGTGCTCGCCCAGCTCATGGCCAAGGGAGCGGAACATGCGTACAAACTGACGCTGGTCAAAGGAGTCGTTGCTTCCGATTTGAACCTTCAGGTCTCGTTCTTGCCCATTCAGGGGAACGCAGACATGGGCGGCGGGCTGATCTGGCGGGCAGCGGATGATCGCAATTACTATCTCGTGCGAGCCAACCCACTGGAACAGAACATTCGAGTCTATCGGGTCGTGAAAGGTGTGCGACACCTGTTGCAGAATTTCGACCAGACGATCGACGTGAGAAAGTGGCACACCTTACGGGTGATACATCGTGGGTGTGAGATCAGCATCTTCTATGACGACAAGCAGGTCTTCGGTCTCTGTGACAAGACGTTCCACGAAGGAACGATTGGGCTATGGACCAAGTCGGATGCCGTCACCTACTTTGATGATCTTCGGTGGCAGCGCCTCAAATGACTGTGAATGAGTGAACGCACTCGCCGCTACTTTACTTCTTCTCTGACAAAAAGTACGCTACGCCCATTCTCACGTGATTGGGAAGCATCGCAAGCCCTGCTTAACTCTCGGAAGGAGTCTGCCATGTTACAACGTCTGTGCGCGGTGATCGTTCTGGTCAGTGCCTGTGGAGTGACACCACTCTGGGCGGCTCAACTCAGCCGGCCTCAGTCGGAATATTCGGCTGATGCAACGATTCAAAATGAGGAAGGCACGAGCCAGCAACGTGTCTATGCGACACCGACCAAGGAGCGCAAGGAGATGCTGACGGGGGCTGGCGATGGGGCGGTCCAGATCTTCCGGTACGATACGAAAGTCATGTGGATGCTCATGCCGTCGGAGAGCATGTACATGGAATATTCGATGGGACAAAAAGTCCAGGGACAGGGCAGTGATACGTCGCAATGGGCGTATGAAGACACGCCGATGGGAGAAGAAACGCTGAACGGCGTCAAGGTGACGAAGTACAAGACCATCGCGACGAGCACGGACGGCAAAAAATACGGCGGCTTTTCCTGGCGGACAAAAGAGGGGATCAACGTGAAGCAGGATCTCCTCTACAAGGAAGGGAACGAGAAGAAGCGGATGCTGACCGAACTCAACAATCTCAAGATCGGCAAGCAGGACCCGAAGCTCTTCGAGATTCCCGAAGGCTTCACCAAATTCGATATGGGCGCCATGATGGGCGGGGCGATGGGCCGTGAAGGCATGGGGCAGCGCGGCATGCCGACGACTCCCAGACCTCAAACGGGAAGGCCCCAGAGAACCATACCGGCACAGGAGGAACAGCCGGTCGCTCCTGAACCCGCGCCGACTCAAGAGGAGCCTTCTGACATGGAAAAAGCCGGCAACTTATTGAAGGGCCTGTTCGGTCGCTAAACGAACGACACCATGGACAGGCGGCTGCGAGGCACATCGCTGTTGGTCGCCATACTGATGACGGCAAGCACGGCATGGCCGTGCGCCGCTCGCGCTGAGGACTCGCCTTTCCACCTGCCCGAACGGCCGGTCGTCAACGCTGCCGCTCTGTACATGGTGGAGCTTCAGTCCGGGAAAGTTCTCCTGGAGAAGAACGCGACCCGCCGGCTCCCGCCCGCCAGCCTCACCAAGATCATGACCGCGCTCATCGCTCTGGAATCTGCGCCGCTCCAGGAGGTGGTCACGATAGACCGCCGCGCGGTCGTGCATCGTTCATCCTACCGCTTCCGGAGCGGGGAACAGTTTCTCCTGCGCGATCTGGTGACGGCCATGCTGGTGGCGAGCGCGAACGACGCCTGTGAGGCAGTGGCCTGGCACATCGGGGGTGATCACAAGCGCTTCGTCGCGATGATGAATGAGCGGGCCAGCAAGTTGGGGCTCAAGAACACGCATTTTTCCAACCCTTGCGGCTTCGACGCCGCCGGGCATTACTCCACAGCCGCCGATCTCGCCAAGCTGACTGAACAGGCGCTACAACAGCCGTTCTTTTCCATGATGGTCCGGACACTGGTCCGCGACATTTCGACGGTGGATGGATCCAGGCAGATGTTACTGCACAGCACGAACGAACTGCTGATAGACCCCGACGTGAACGGCGTGAAAACGGGCTATACGAGTAAAGCGGGCCGTTGCCTCATTGCCAGCATGTTCAAGGACGGGCATCGTTTGCTGCTGGTGGGATTGAATCTCATGGATCAATGGAAGCAAGCCACCCACTTGCTTCACTATGGTCATGCTGTTTTACAGAGAGCGAACGGTTGAAGCAGCCGCAGCGGGGACAGCCTCCCTTCCGTGTGGAGGCTGTCCTCGTTCCGGAAGTGGGACAGGCACCGCCGCAGACGCCGGAGCCAGTCCCTATTGGCGCCCGACATGGTGAAGATAGGCATCGCGGAGGTTTTGTTGGGCGAGGATGAAGTCGGGATCGAGCCTGGCCGCCGCGCGGAATTCTTCGATGGCCCTGTCCCAGTCGTCCCGAAGCGCATAGGCATAGCCGAGATTATTGTGCGGCCTGGCTTTATCGGGAGATTTTGCGACCGCGTCGGACCAGAGCAGGAGCCGGTCGTGATAGAGCTGGTTCCGCTGAACAGTGAAGAAGCAGAGAATGACGACCACGACGGTCGCCACTGCAGCCCAAGCGGATGGAGCAAGAGTCGGTCGCCGGATGATCGTGATGAGCTGTTGGATGTACTGCGAACCGAGCGCGACAATCGCCAGCAAGAGTCCGGTCGCAGGCAGATACAGATTGCGTTCGCTCAAGAGATCGTTCCGTGGAATCAAGCTGGTCGGGAGAAGCTGAATGAAAAACCAGGCCAGGCCGAAGGCCAGCAGCGGAAAGCGCCGCCATGAGATCAACCCTGCAGCGACCGTTGCTGAGAGTAGCACCAAATCGAGCGGCAGCGGCCATTGAGTCAGCGAGTGGAACAGAGAGAGATCGTGATCGAAGTTTTGGTTCCAAGGAGTGAAGAACAACAGGATGGCATAGGCGACGGCATGAACCTGGCTCAGCAGATGGTCCCAGAAGGGCCGAATCTGAACACTGAACTGCGCCAGCGCGGTATAGCGCGGGTGGGTCCAGGCCCATCCGGCCGTCAAAAGAAGAACGATCCAGAACGGCAAGTGTCGCGAAAGTATGGCGGCGCGGAGCGCCGGTGCATTCAACCGGCGTATCGATACATCCCAGAGCAGGAGCATGATCGGAAGCGTGACCGCCGCTTCCTTGGAGCCGATCGAAAGTAGGAAGGACACGATTGCGCCTGACAAGTAGGGCCGGCGCAGCGTCGTGGTTTCCGACTGTTCCGACGCCTTGATGTAGAGGAAGAACGCCAGGAGATAGAAGAACGCCATCAGGCCGGACGCACGACCAGAGATGTACGTCACGGTTTCAGTTGCGATCGGATGAACCAGGAAGAGCAACGAGGTCCAGAACGGGGTAGCTGATCGTTCATCGGGCGCCGCCCTCATGAGGATCCGATAGATCAGTAATCCTGAACCAAGGTGCAGCAGGAGATTCAATAGATGGTAGCCGGCAGGATCGGCTCCATAGAGGGAGCGATCGAGTAGAAACGTCGCGTACAAAACAGGCCGCACCATGTGATCGAGGTGGCCCACGAAGATCTGCCAGCCTTCGAGATGGGGGTTTTTAAGAATCGAGAGAGAATCGTCGTAGTGAAAGTCGCCGCGGAACGCTCCAGCGTAGGTCATTACTGCGGCAGCGCAGAGCGTGAGGAGCGGCAGAAATGTGCGAAGCCTTGTGACCACGGACAACGTTATACTGCATCGCGTTCATCTGGCATAGGAGGAACTATGGCAATTTCACGGATGCTCCTCTTTGGGCTGTCGCTATCCGTCGTCTTTCTTGTATGGCCTCCATCGAGCCTCGCGGAAATGTGCCAGGATGAGATGAACAGGATCTACAAACAGGTCGAGTTGCTCGACCTCATGGACAATACAAGCAACCAACCAAAACAAGCGTCTGTCAGCGGAAAGGCTCAGGAGTTCATAAATAAGTCCCTGCCGCCGTTCAAGGAGAAATGTCCAATGTCATCTGGCAGCATTGTCAATCTCGAGAACGGAAAATACCTTCGCGACTTGGCGGCGGCACGTGAGAAACGAAAGAAGGCATTTGGCGACATCCAATTCGTCGGAAGCACCGCCGGTCAAGATGAGGACTTGGAAGATTTGGAAATCCAGCGTTAGATGATGTTATTGGCGAGCTCAAGACCACCACTCAAACGAAATAGAGGACTCCTTGTGAGGAGGATTTTTATGAAGCCAGGCGAAGCCCGTTCTGCCATCATCACAGGCTTGGTGCTATTCGCATTCCTTTCTCATTCTGATCTTCTTTTGGCGGCCTCTCCGTCGACGGCGGGCCAGCAACAGGCAGCGGCCGCCCCGGCATCTCCCGAAAATCCGGTAAATCCAACAGTGGTTAAGTATCTTCGCGATTGCGGTGGTAAGGCCGCTAAAGAAGCGAGTTGCGACAAACTGAGCAACGATTTCGTCGCGATCTTGAAAGAAGATTTGTTGACGCTGGGTGCTACCGCGGATCGCAAGTATATACCAGACATTGTTCGATTGTTTCGCAGAAGACATGAGGTCGAGTTGCGGCTGGCCGCGGCGGACGCGATCGGGATGATCGGCCCGCAAGACCAGGATGTGAGAATGCTCGCGCCTTTGACCAACGATCCGGTGCCGGACGTCAGGCACGCCGTGTCCAATATGCTTGTCCATGGCAAAGGAAATGCCGTTGCCTTGCTGAAGCAGCGTGCCATACCGTTGCGGACCGGACGCGAGGTTGAGAAGCCAGTCGATCCGGCAAAATTCTCGTTGCCGGTCGCCCCGGACAGCGTGTATCTCTTCGACTCCAGCGACGCCACGA
>JBQTIO010000136.1:0-9186 GCA_052388075.1 Nitrospiraceae bacterium | reverse complement strand
GGTGAGATGTGGTGCCGAGGGACAGAATCGAACTGTCGACACCAGCCTTTTCAGGGCTGTGCTCTGCCAACTGAGCTACCTCGGCACGTCGATGATGGCGAGACTTCCGGCGATGAACCTGCGCGGGATCGGCGATCCGGGGATCGTCCGGCGCATATTACCAAGTTGAATGGTCTGAGTTCCACATCTTTTGCGGGGCTCTCCTGTCCAGCGGAATTAGAAAATAACCAGGGGTGCAGGCTCCAATGATGCAGGATCGTGGGTGGCTGGTTATAGTCCCGCGAACGATGAGGAAGAACGAAAAATTGTGTTCAGGAGTCATGGTCTCAGGTATGATTTGCGCGATTGCTCGTGTGTTGTGTGGTGCGAGTGATCGGAATCGAAGACGGGAGCTCCAGTCATGCCGGCGGTTCACATTGTGTCGGATGAAGAAGCGACAGCCGTACCCGTCAGGAGCCCGACTTCTCCGTGGATGGCGTGGAGCTACTTGGCGGTCGGAGCGCTGCTCCTCGCAATCATCGGTACCTGGCTGACCTGGTTTTCAGCGTCCCTCCAGCGGAGGTTTCAAGAGGAGGATATCAAAGCGGCCTGCCAACGGGTGATGCCGGATACGGCTGAACGATGCTTCGATACCGTCGTGATCCAGCGTGGGGGCATACGCCGGTGAGCAGGTGGTCTCGATACGGTATCGCGATTCTCGGCATCTTGGTTGCAGCCCCTTCCCTGTCATCTTACGCAAGCGAAGGAGCGGCAGAACCGCGATCACGCGTGGAGGTTTCTCTGCGGTCGTGGCTGTTCAGCAGCGGAGAAATGAAATGGAGTCACAATGCGTCGGGGCTCGATCCTACCCTCGGCAATCCCAGTTCGACGCTGACATTCAAGGACAATGATACGCACATCGTCGAGTTCGGAGCCAACGTACATCTGACTCGGCGATGGTACTTGCAGGGGGATTTCGGCGTTTCTGTAGATTTTGATCGAGGCACATTGATCGATGACGACTACGGGGCTGGGCAGCATCTGGTGTCGCGGACGAGCAGCGCTATCACTGGGGCAGGAACATGGTATGTCAATGGAAATGTTGGCTATCGCGCCATGGAGTTTCCTGGCGGCCGTGGTCACTTGAACGTGTTTGGGGGCTTTCGGTATTGGAGAACCACGTACGAGGCAACCGGATTTGACCGATTAGTCTGCGATTCGACGGTCCTGTCCTGCGTGCCTCAGGCTTCTACCGCTCTTACCATCACCAACACCACTCATTGGATCACGCCGGTGCAGGTCGGAGTCGACACGGACTACCGGCTGACCGGGCGAATCAGCATCGGCCTCAGAGCATCCGTGAGCCCTGTCAGCATTGTGTATAATGCCGATACGCATCACCTGCGGTCGGATCTGCAGCAGGATCCGAGTTTTTCCATGTGGGGTATCGGAGTGAGCGCAAGCGCCGAGCCGATAATCAAGTTCATGCTCAGCCGCCATTTTGCCCTAACCGGCGGCTATCGTATTTGGTGGAATCGCACCTATACCGGGACGTGGGAGATTCATCCGGCCGGAGGTGGCTCCCAAACGGCTCCCCTGGCAGAATTCCAAAGTATCCGCCACGGTGCGACCGTGGGACTCACCGCATACTTTTAGCCTTCTCGAAGCATTCAAGCGCTACCGTCTCGGCCGTCCGGACGGGAGGGTCTCTTCTTCATATTGGAAGAAGAGTCGTTTGGCTTCGGGATGGAGATGGCTTGCATGGCCATAGGGGATGGCCGCCGTCTTGAAGAGAGGAACCAGCTTTCCGTTCGGATGGAGATACCCGGCCCGGAGCGGCACGGTGCGCTTATTGTGACGCACAAGCCGGCAGGCGGTTGGGCGAATCGATGTCAACCAATCGGTAATGTCCTGCGGGTTACCGATGGAGGCAGACAAGAGGAGAAGTTTGGCCTGCGAGGGGCAGAAGATGATGGTTTCTTCCCATACGACACCGCGCTCCGGGTCTGCAAGGTACTGGGATTCGTCCAGAATCACGAGCCCTAAGGTATCCAAGCGCACATCGATCTCGCCGCTTGCCGCGTCATAGAGGAGGTTTCGTAAGATTTCCGTCGTCATGATGAGTAGGGGAGCCTGCCCGTTTTCCTGACGATCGCCGGTGAGGATCCCCACCTTCTCCGTGCCGAAGATACGCGAAAACTCGGTGAATTTAGTATTGGATAACGCTTTTAAGGGTGAGGTGTAGATGACCGTGCGGTTGTCCTCCATCGCTCGCCTGGCCGCTTCCACCCCCACATAGGTTTTCCCGCTTCCGGTCGGGACACTGACGACAACGTCGGTATCTTCCAGTGCCGCCAAGGCTTCCTCCTGCCACGGATCCGGCACAAACGCTCGAGGAGGAGGAACGCCGATTCCTTCCAGCCAGGCCGATAACGACACGGCAGGCTCAGTGGACTCCGGTTCGTTTGCCTGCGGCGGCATTCTCTTTGAAGGAATCACCGGGGCGCGACCTGTAGTCCGGGCCGGCGATGGGGGCTGATGTGTTCGTGATCCACGTTCTCCGATCAACGCCTGTAGGTCCGATGCGAGGCCTGCGCGATTCTCACTTGAATGTTGGATGATCAACTCGATGAGACGGCGCTTGCCGGCGCGGAAGTGCCGGTGGACACGACCGCGCGCCAAACGATGAAGGATCGCGATTGGTTGCTGCGTGAGCAGTTGTTCGAGTTCGTCAGTAGTCATTTCACAAGAGCGGATAACGTGACGGGCCGACAAGCTGACAGGCTGACACGTCTGTCAAAGGAGCTCGTTGTCAGCCTTCTTGCTTGCAAACCTGTCAGCTTGGGTTTCATGGCAATTCCTCCAGCACGCCGCGACGGATTAGGGCGATCGCCTGTGCCGCCGAGTCGGCCAGGCTCGGGTGTGTAGCCTTCAGCGTATGGATTTGTGCCAGAAACTCCAAGGTTCTGGCGAGCAAGCGATAGATGTCACCTTCTGCCATGGTGGTGAGGCGGCAGAGCCCGATCCATGTCAAGGTGGGCTCGGCAATCCAGCGTTCAGCCAAGGCCGCCACATCGGCCCGCAAGAGGGGAGGTTCTTCATAGGGAGACAGGCTTTCCGCCAGTTTCCGCACCTGACCCAGGAGGGAACTCAACCCGGGGCTGATCCGTGGAAACGCACCGGGGCGGTCGTCGTCATGGGCGATGCTCGCCATGATGCCCGTGAGGATGGACGGGTCTGCGCCGCCGAACGCGTCAGCGCGGATCAGTTCGGTGATCAGCAGCGAATGATCGATGCGAATGAGCCGGGCCCATTCTCCGTCCGCGGTGAGTTGTGCGGATGATGACAGGTACCCGAATTTCTGCAGGACTTCGATGCGGTCCTGGAACCGGTGCCACAAACTGGCTCGCAGCGCCTGAATGGATTTGGCATGGCGCTGTTGCTCCTGTCGGAGCCGCGACGCCGTGGCGAAGTCCTTCTGACAGGCCGGGCGTGACGGGCAGGTCGGACAGGGAAAATCGCCCAGCGATTGGACGATGGAGTCGGGGAGCGGTTCGGAGTCGGTGGATATCAGGATGGGAAGGACCGGCAGCCGCACGGGCAGTTCCGCCAGCTGATAGCTCAGTTCCTCGAAGGTGTCCGTCGTGCACCAGGGATAGGCCGAAGTTTCCTCGCAGTCGAACAGGCGATCGAACACCTCGCTGACGCTGGAGGCGGGACATTCTGTGACGGCGCCGTCCGGTCGCAGGACCGTAATCATCGGGTTCTTCTGGCCCTTGCTGCGGTACTGACGCAGGACGATTCCACGCCCTCGCGTGAGTCCCACCACCCGTCCCGGCGTGAGGAAATGAAACCGGGCGGATAGCTCGGGCGGCTCGTGGTGGCGAATCTGATGACGGGCGGGTCGTTGCCTGCGGGCGTGATCATAAATCTGCCATTGCGTAATCCAATCCGTACAGACGCGAGGACCGAACGGTTCCATCTGAATGTGGAGGGCATCCAGTTTCCGCTCAAGCAGCTCGGCCCGCTGGTTGAGCTGGAACTGGGCGAAGCTCTTGGCGAGAATCCCTTGAATCTGTTCGTGGGCATGGGCTTTCAACAGATTGAGTACCATCGGATAGCTGATCGTGAATTGGCTGTCGATAGCTTCCGGATGTCCCGTCAAGCCTTTACAGAGAACGCCGAGGTCGATATAGGGGGACGGGGTGACCACCGCAAAGCCGACGTCATCCTTGCCGCGACGGCCGGCTCGCCCGGCGATCTGCTGCACTTCGCCGATGGTGAGATCGGTGAAGTCGCGGGACTTGCGGATGCTGGATTGCGTGATCACGACCGTGCGGGCGGGAAAGTCCACCCCGGCCGCCAACGTGGTGGTGGCGAAAACCGCATCGAGACATCCCTGTCGCATCAATTCTTCAACCGCGATTTTCCAGGAGGGGAGATGCCCGGCATGATGGGCGGCGACGCCGATCCGCCGGACGGTGGGAATGAGCGGATGCTCCGCGATGCTGGGATATTGCGCGATCACCCGCGCAAGCGCGGCGTCGATCGCGTCCTGACGCGCGGAAGGGAGGACGATGTCGGCATGGTCGAACGAGTCCATCGCCTCGTCGCAGGCACGGCGGGACGTGAGAAAGACGATGGCAGGCGTCAGGTGCTTCTGGCGGAGCGCGGCGATGAGATCAACCGGATGGATCGACGGCGGCATGCAGTTTCATTCCCTTTGAGATCACGACGAGGCCCGACTCCGTGAGGGTAAACCGCTGGGCATCGGCCTCCCGGTTATAGCCGATTTCCGTGTGCGGGGGGATCGTCACATCCTTGTCGATGATGCCGCGCCGTACGCGGCTATGCTCGCCGATAACGACGTTTTCCATGAGGATGGATTCACGGACGTCGGCATGGTCCTGGACGCGCACGTTGGGCGAGAGCACCGAGTTTTGAACACGCGCTCCGGAGACGATACAGCCGCCGCACACAATCGAATCGAGCGCGACACCCATCCGGCCGCCCTGGTAGTCCTGAGCGAACACGAACTTGGCGGGGGGAAATTGCCCTTGATAGGTGCGAATAGGCCAGTAGGGATCGTAGAGGTTAAATAGGGGGTCGACGGCGACCAAATCCATGTTGGCTTCCCAATAGGCATCGAGGGTGCCGATGTCGCGCCAATATTGGACGGCTTTCTTGTTCGCATCGTGGAACTTGAAGGCGTAGACGCGGCGCTGGTCGATCATGCGAGGAATAATATTTCTTCCGAAATCGTGCGCCCCGCTTTCCTGCGCGTCGGCAATCAAGTGCTCGCGAATGGCTTTCGTGCGGAACAGGTAGATGCCCATCGAGGCAAACGCGTGCGTCGGGTCGTTCGGCAGGGGGGTAGGTTGAGCCGGTTTTTCATCGAAGCGGGTGATGCGATAGTCTTCGTCGACCGAGATGACTCCGAACCGCGACGCGTCCTGTAAGGGGATATCAATGGCTCCGATGACCGCGTCCGCCCCCTTGGCGATGAGCCAATGGAACATTTCCATATAATTCATCTTGTAAATATGATCGCCGGCCAGCACCAGCAGCAGTTCCGGTTGTTCGCTGTCCAACAGGAACGTGTTCTGGTAGACGGCATCGGCCGTGCCTTTATACCAGTCCTCGCTGATCCGTTGCTGTGGAGGGACGGAGGCAATGTATTCTCCGAGTTCGGCGTTCAGGATGTTCCAGCCTACGCGGATATGCCGGTCAAGCGAGTGGGATTTGTATTGGATCAGGACGGCCACTTTCCGCAGCCCGGAATTCAGGCAATTGCTCAGGGTAAAGTCGATGATGCGGTACTTCCCGCCGAACGGGACGGCCGGCTTGGCGCGTTGGTCGGTGAGCGGATGGAGCCGTTCCCCCTTGCCGCCGGCGAGGACCATCGTGAAAATATGTTGGCCGAGGCTCATGACGGTGGAATTGTAACAGGCCCGACTGCAATTGAAAAGGAAGCAGAATCATTGACTTCCCCTTCGGTGCGGATAATACTAGCCGTCAGAGCGCCGGGTGACTGATCTCGACGCGGTCGGAATAGGACGAAAAGGAGTGAGCATGAAGCGCGATGTCGTGGTGGCCGCTCTGCCGCGAAGTAACAGGAGACCTGTGACCAAAGCCCGGGCCAACTCTACGGAGTCCGTGAGCGACATGGCCTGGCGCTTGGTGCGGCTGGAAGGACAGTTGCAGAAACTGTCCGAACTGGTTCGTGAGCATGCCGAGGACGTCGACCGACTGGTCCGGATTGTCGGGGAGGATCGGGAGGTCATTCGTCGGCAACTGCTCCGCAAGCACCACGAGCAGGTGCGCGTGAGAAAGCATCTGCGCGAGGCCGACTCCAAGATTGGGTTGGATCGCTGAAGGCATTGCTAGGTTTTGGCTCTCACCCCCGCGGCACCCCTTCCGCGTCTCCGCAATAGTGATGCGAGTCGGCAAACGTCATTAGATTTCCAAGCCATCTGTCTTTCAGTATAATGCCTGTAATTCATCCGCGGTGCCCCGCCGTCGGTTCCCGTTTGTCTGGCCATACGAGATGCACATGGGTGATGTTTCGAGCATGGCTCCATTCTTTCGTTCAGCTCATGCTTTTCTGCGGGCGACGCTCGGCTGTGCGGTCATATGGAGCGCCGCCTTCATCGGCGATGCTCTGTCTGTCGAGCCGTCGATCAGCGCGACGTTCGAGGGGGCTTCCCGCGCAACCCCGACGCCATCCGCGCAGGTGGTGCGGTTGAGTCTCGATGAGGCGATCGGACTCTTCCTTCGGCAGAATCTGGATCTCTTGATCGCCAAGTTCGGCATCGAATTCAGCAAAGGCCAGCAGATTACTGCCGGCCTCTTTCCGAATCCGGTGGCCTCCATCGGCGCGGTCAGCTCTCCCGTTCAGGGCCGCACATGGTCAAGCGGGGGGCAGATCGTTCCTCAGATCCAACAGTTGTTCGAACTGGCGGGGAAGCGGGGATTCCGGATCGAGAGCGCACAACTTGGGACCCAGTCCGCGGATGCCAGTTTCGAGAATGCGGTCCGGCAGCTCGGCTTAGCGGTGAAGGATGCCTACTATCGAACGCAGCTGGCGCAGCGGCGGTTAGCGTTGGCGGAGGAGAATCGGGATCGATTCTCCCGGATACTCGACATCAATACGATCCGCTTCAAAAAGGGGTATATCGCCGAGGTCGATCTGATTCGTATTCGGCTGCAGTTCATCGATTTCCAATCCCAGGTGATTCAGTCGATTCAAGAAGCGGAGTCAGCTCGTTCAGACCTCCGTCAGTTGCTGCGGCTTTCGCCTGCAGCGCAGTTGGAGCTGACCACCGACCTCAATTACAAGCGACTGGATCCCGACATCGCCAAGCTGCGCACCGTCGCCTTGGACGCCCGCCCCGATGTGCGTGCCAAGCGGTTGACGTTTTCCCAGCGTGAGGCGGACCTCAAACTTGCCAAGGCGTATCGGATTCCGGATGTGACCATCGGCGCCGGGTACGCCGTCCAAGGCGCCAGAGGGCCGGACAACTCGAACCAGGTAGGTCTCAATCTGGGATTGCCGCTGCCGTTGTTCAATCGGAACCAGGGCGGTATCATGCAAGCGGAGGTGGCGGTGCAGACCGCGGAAGCCGATCTCGCGAAGACGCTCAATCAAGTGGAAAACCAGGTGGATATCGCGTATCGAAATTTGATCCAAAGTCGGCGGCTGGTCGAAGCGTTCCTGGGAGGGGTGCTCGACGATGCCCGGTCGACGTTGACGATCGTGGAACGCGCCTATGAACGGGGCGGCGCCACGCTTCTTGACTTGTTAGACGCGGCAAGGACGTCAAGGACGATCCAACAAAACTATATCGAGGCCTTGTTCAATTATCAGCGTAATGTGATTCAGTTGGAGAGCGCAGTCGGTCAGGAAATCGCGTCATGAGGAAGCGCCTCAAGGTCAAATGACGAAACTGAGAACATGAACATGTCGATTGGATCTCGGCGCGGGCTTCTTGCAGGTCTCTCTGGAAGCTCGCCATTCGTCTTGGGTTTTCTATTACTGTGGGCGTGCGGTCGTAGCGATCAACCCCCGCGATTGGATGCGGCTCCTCCGCCTGCGAAGAATGGGGCGGGCGCGATCGGCGTGGCACCCCGTATTGAGACGGCGATCGTCGAATTCAACTCTTCGCGCCAAGGTCTGACCCTTTCAGGCAAGGTCGCCTACGGTGAGGACCGGTACTCGCGTATTTCGTCTCCCTTGCAGGGGCGTGTCGTCGAAGTCCGGGCCCATCTTGGAGATCGGGTGAAGATGGGGGATGTCTTGCTCCTCGTCGATAGTCCTGATATCGCGCAGTCTTACTCGGAATATGTGAAGGAAGACTCCGATTTGCAATATGCTACGAGGGCGCATGAATTGGCGAAGGATCTCTACGAAAACAAAGCGATGGCTCTCAAAGATCTCAAACAGGCCGAGAACGAGCTGGTCAAAGCGCGCGCGGAGTTTCGGCGCGCGAAGGAGCGGTTGCTCTCGCTTCGGATCGCGCCACAAGAATTGGACAAACCGCTCGATAAACAACAAATCACGTCGCGATTTGAGATGAAGAGCCCACTCACCGGGATCGTGGTGGAGCGCACGGTAACGCCGGGGCAGTCCGTGACCGGAGATTCGGACCACGTCCTCTTTACGATTGCCGATCTGGACAGTCTTCAGGTCCTCGCGGATCTGTACGAGCGGGATCTGGCCTTGGTGCGGGAAGGACAGTTCGCCGTGGTTAAGGTGGAGGCCTATCCGGAGATTGACTTTCCCGCCAAAGTCACGGCCGTGGGTGATGTCGTCGACCCTGCGACCAGGACGATTAAGGTTCGTGCCCAAGTCGACAACGCTTCTCACAAGTTGAAGCCTGAAATGTTTGCTCGGCTGCAACTTGATGTCAGTGACACCGCGCAGTTTCTTACCGTGCCGCGAGAGGCGGTGTTGGAAGTCGACGGTAAACAGTTCGTCTATGTGGTGGAGAGTGGAAATCAGTACGTCAAACGGGAAGTCAAGACTGCGAACATTTCGCCCGACCAGGCTCGAATCGTTGAAGGATTAACGCAGGGGGAGTGCATCGTGACCAAGGGGGCCGTGCTGATCAAGGGCCAAGAAGTCAAAGGTACGTAACCGACAGGTCGTTTCGCCATGTTGCGTCTTTGGATTAGATGAATTCATGATCGCCAGAATCGTTGAAGTCT
>JBQTIO010000135.1:0-1634 GCA_052388075.1 Nitrospiraceae bacterium | reverse complement strand
GAGCAGTCTCAAGGATCTGCCGGAGGGCTGGCGCACGCAGGGGTTCGATCACTCAGCCGAAGGCTCCTGTATCAAGCCGGAGTTTCGGGAGCCGGTGACTTTTCTCGTGCAAGACATTCGACAAGCGGCGCCGGAGGAAACGTTTCACCTCATCCTGTGTCGGTACCTGGTCTTCACCTACTTCGATGCGCCATTGCAGAGCAAGACGCTGCAGCAGCTCGTGGGACGGATGCTCAGAGGAGGCGCCCTGGTCGTCGGGCAACATGAGACCTTGCCGAACGGAGAATTCGGGTTGATTCCGTGGTCAGTGCAGGAGGGAGTCTATCAGCGAGCCTAGCCAGGGATTCTGACACGTGATGTTCCGCCCGCGCCTGATAATCACGAGGTTCATCCGTTTCTTTCAGTGTGCACGTGAGTGTTCAAAGAGCCTTGCCACTTCATCCACGGCAAACCGTGGAAAGGAACGCGCGCAACCATCTGCGATCAGCGTCACGCCGTTCCTTTTCGGGACCACGGTTCCGATCCGTGCCAGTGGAATTCGAGCTTTTTGTAGCCGCGAGACTGTTCGCCTCTCAAAGGCCTGATCGGCGCAGATCAGAAGGGATCCGGACGCGATCGCTCCGAAAGGATGGAGCCCGAAATCTGCACAAAGTTGGGCCGCCTCTGGAAGAATTCGTATTGCATCGGCATCAATCTTCAAACCGACCCCTGCCGCTTCCGCGAGTTCGTATAGCGCCGAACTGAGCCCTCCTTCCGTCGGGTCATGCATCGCATGGACTCCTCCTGCAGCCATAGCCAGTTGCGCTTCCTTTAAAACGCTTAAGCCGGGAGTTAGCAGATATCGCCGACAACGAGCCAGGAAACCAGCTCCATGTCGTCGCCGAATCTCGTCGGCCCGCTCGCGAGCAAGGATCGAAACGGCCTCGATAGCGAGGCCCTTCGTCAGCAGTACCGCATCACCGACCCGCGCGCCGGCCGCCGTGACGATCTTGCGCGGTACACATTCTCCCAACAGACAGCCCACCACGACGGGACGTGTCACCGAATCAGTGATCTCAGTGTGGCCTCCACACAACGAGACGCCGAGTTGACGGCAGATCGTATGGAGTTTGCCGAAGAGTCTGTTCACGGACGAGGCGGTTGTGGCCCGAGCAGGCAGCAGCACTGTGGCCAGAAACCACTTCGGCGTCGCCCCCATCGTCGCCAGATCGTTGGCGTTGATCAGCAAGACATAGGTGCCGATTTCGTCCGAAACAAACGTGACGGGATCGGTCTTCGCAACAAGTGCTGTGCCGCCGACGCGAATGGCCACCGCATCCAGACCGATCCCCGCGCCGACCACGACACGCGGGTCCCGGGTCTTGGAAAAACGCGCGAGCAGCCTGCGAAGGAGGCCGACAGGGATTTTCCCGATCGGAAGCGCCGACCCGTTCACTCAGCACACCGCATACAGGCCCCGCGTCAGTGCCTTACAGAAGGATTTCATGTGGGTGAAGGCCAGCTGGATTTCGCGCTGAATCTGCGGACGCACGGCCTGCATTGTCGCGCCACTCGCCAAGGTGACTTCGACGACCAGGGCTTGCGGCAAGGAAATCGGCTGGCCGATCTGGCTCGTGATCCAAACAGTCACGTCC
>JBQTIO010000134.1:0-4182 GCA_052388075.1 Nitrospiraceae bacterium | reverse complement strand
AATCCGACGATCTCTACGGTATCGCCGACACCGAGCTGCTCAACCGGAATCGGCTCGCCGGTCGGTGCCAGTTCCTGTCGCGCATGCAGCTCCAGCTCACTGAGGTGTTGTTTGGCCTCCTTCGCCTTGATGAGCTTCTGCTCGCGCTTGACTGCGTCGACGGTGGCTTGCACTTCGGCACGGGCGCGCTGAAATTGCTCGCCAAGCTTCTTCTTCAGTCCCTTGCGGGTCTCCTGTTCAGTCGCCTCCAGTTTTGCTCGCAACGCGCGCGCTTCGGTGGCCGCCCGTTCGGCTTCTTCTCTGGCTTGCTGCGCCAGCTCGGTATCGTCGGCCAACCGGCGCTGTGTGCGCTGAAGATCGGCCATGAGATCGTCCAGCCGTCGATTCTCATGGTGTAGGCGTCGCCGCGCATCACGCAAGATGGCTTCATCCATTCCCAACCGGCCGGCGATCTCCAAGGCGGAGGAACCGCCGGGAATCCCGAGGAACAACCGATAGGTCGGGGCCAACCGCGATACATCGAACTCCACACTGGCATTGGCAAACCCGGGAGTGGTCTGCGCTAGCTCTTTGAGCGGGCCATAGTGGGTGGTCGCCACCACCTTCATGTTGAGCGAAGCCAGGCGGCACAACAGGGCCTCGGCAAGCGCCGCGCCTTCGTGCGGGTCGGTCGAAGCCACCGGTTCATCGAGCAGCACTAGCGATTGCGGCCGGGGCGGTGCGCCCCCATCAGCCCGAGCCATGGTTTCCGAAAGGAGTTGGACCATTTGGGTCATGTGGGCGGAGAAGCTGGAGAGATCCTGGCTCAAATCCTGCGCATCTCCGATATCGGCATACAGCTGCGTGAAGAGGGCCATCTCGGACTCCGGCGCGCAGGGCAGATGGAGCCCGGCCCGCGCCATAAGCGCCGCGAGCCCGACGATCTTAAGCGTGACGGTTTTTCCTCCGGTATTGGGCCCCGAGATCACCAGCACGCGAGTCGTTTCCTCCATCACGATATCGTTCGGCACGACTTGATCCTTGGCGAGCATGAGCAGCGGATGCCGCGCCTGTTTCAGTGCCACCCGACCCAGATCATTCAAGGCGATCGGGCTTGCGTGAAGCCGACGACTCAACTCCGCCTTCGCCCTGATCGCATCCCATTCTGCCAATGCTTCGACACCGTTCCCGATGTCTGTGGCCTCGGAGGCCAGCAGCGCGGTGAGTTCACGCAGGATCCGCCGGACTTCCCGATCGATTTCCAGATCCGCGACCTTGATGGAATTGTTCAGCTCGACCAGCTCACGCGGCTCGAGAAAGACCGTCGCGCCGCTTGCCGAGACATCATGGACGATGCCGGGGATCCGTCCGCGCATGTCAGCCTTCACCGGCAGAACATAGCGCCCCTCGCGTTGTGCAAAATAGGACTCTTGCAGAATCTCCTCGTACCGACGCGATTGCAGCATCTGGTCGAGGCGCAGCCGCATCTCCTGTTTCAACTCCTGTGCCTGGTGGGTGAGCCGCCGCAGCTCCGGCGTGGCCGATTCCTTGATCGACCCGTCCAGCTGAATCGCGGCCTCGATGGCTCTCCTAATCGATCGCAGATGGGCGGTGGGACGGAGGGGAGCGATGAACTCCGCCAGGGTCGGCGCCTCGATGCGGTGGCGCGTGACATACTGTTCGACCTCCTCCATCAGCGCTGCCACGATGGCACAGTCTCTCAACTCCGGCGCCTCGAGCACTCCTCCCTTGCCCGCGCGGATCAACAGATCACGAATATCCGGGAAAGTCAGCACCGGTACCGACTCATTCCCCGCCAGGAGGGCCCGCATTTCGGTCGTTTCCTGCTGGCGAATCCGCGCGACGGACAGCTCGCTCGCGAGTGGAAGCACGCGGCACCGCGCCGCCCCCATAGTCGAGTGAGCCTGCCGTGCCAGGAATTCGAGCAGGCGCGGCCACTCCAATGACTGCGCCGCTTTTTCCGAGAGCGTTTCGTTCATTCGAGCTCCATCACAACAACCCACCGAGAAGGAACTCTAGCGAACCAGCGAGGCAAGACGCAAGGCAAAGCCCGGCTCACCTGCTCGCTCCGCCGCGGTCACGAAGGTTCAGGCCAAATCGCCAGCGTTTACAGGGCGATTGCGCGCATCCTGCCTCGTTCGTATGACTTGACAAGGTGTGGAGGGCGCCGATACTATCCCACACATTGTGGCCGGTTGTGTGCAACCGGCATATTTTTGTGTAGAGGACTCGACGCTATGACCATTCGAATCGGTATCAACGGCTTCGGGCGCATCGGGCGCAACGTCTTACGCGCCTCTATGGGAGATCCGGACCTCGAATTCGTCGCCGTCAATGACCTGACGGACGCCAAGACCCTCGCCTACCTCCTCAAGTATGACTCCGTCCACGGCACGCTCAAGGCCAGCGTCGAGGCCAAGGAGGACCAGATTGTCGTCGACGGGAAACCCATCAAAGTGCTCGCGGTCAAGGATCCCAAAGAGCTGCCGTGGAAAGCCCTGAATGTGGACGTGGTCATCGAATCGACCGGCCGATTTACCGACCGGGAAGGCGCGGGGAAACACCTCTCAGCCGGTGCCAAGTACGTCATCATTTCGGCCCCGGCCAAGGACCCCGATGTGACGGTCGTGCTCGGCGTGAATGACCACAAGCTTGATCCGAGTGCTCACCATATCGTGTCCAACGCCTCCTGCACGACCAACTGCCTGGCGCCCGTCGCCAAGGTGCTGTTGGAGAATTTCGGCATCAAGCACGGGGTCATGACGACCATCCATTCCTACACAAACGATCAGCAGCTCCTGGACCTTCCCCACAAGGACCTGCGGCGCGCGCGTGCGGCCGGCATGTCGATGATCCCGACGAGCACCGGCGCGGCTAAGGCCTTGCACCTGGTCATCCCCGAACTCAAGGGCAAACTGGACGGCCTCGCGATCCGGGTGCCGACGCCGAACGTATCATTGGTCGATCTCACCGTGGAAACCGAAATAGATTGCGATATCACGGCAGTCAATGTCGCGTTCAAGAAAGCCGCGGACGGTCCGCTCAAAGGCATTCTGAAGTATTCCGAGGAACCCATCGTCTCGATCGACCAGAAGGGCGACGATCACTCCGCCACCGTTGATGCCCCGTTGACCAACGTCGTTGACAAGCGCCTGGTCAAAGTCACGGCCTGGTACGACAACGAGTGGGGCTATTCATGCCGAGTCCGCGACTTGATCAAAGTCGTAGCTGGAAAGTCCACCGGCCGCTAAGCCACGGACGCCCCTGTGATCGAGTTGGCTCCACCTCATGCTCATCCGTCCCGGTTGCGGCACCGCATCGAGGAGCATCCATGAACTTGCGCAAGAAGACGATCGACGACGTGCCGCTTCGTGGCAAGCGGGTGATCATCCGGGCGGACTTCAACGTGCCGCTCGACGAAGCGCTTCAAATCACCGACGATACCCGCATCCGTTCCACGTTGCCGACCATCAATCGGGTCGTGGACGAAGGCGCGAAAGTCATCCTGTGCTCTCATCTTGGTCGACCCAAAGGAACGTTCGATCCCAGGCTCAGCCTCGCGCCGGTCGCGAAACGCCTGGGGCGTCTGCTCGGCAAAGAGGTGATCTTCGCCCCGGATTGCATCGGCCCGGCCGTCGAGAACCTTGTCGCGAAGATGAATGCCGGCGACGTGCTGCTGCTGGAAAACCTCCGCTTTCATGCGGGCGAGGAGAACAACGACGATGCCTTCGCCAAGGCGCTGGCTTCGCTCGGAGATGTGTTCATCAACGATGCGTTCGGAGCCGCGCATCGCGCTCACGCCTCGACTGTCGGCATTACCAAGTTCATTGGAGACGCCGTGGCGGGCGCGCTGCTCAAGAAGGAAATCGAATACCTCGAAGGCGCCGTCGCCAATCCGGTGCGTCCCTTCGTCGCCGTCCTGGGCGGGGCAAAGGTATCCGGGAAAATCGGCGTGATCGAAAACCTCGGCAAACGCGTCGACAAGGTCATTATCGGCGGCGGCATGGCTTTTACGTTTTTGAAGGCCAAGGGCATGGAGATCGGCAACTCCCTGGTCGAAAACGACATGCTGGACTTCGCCAAAGGCATCGAGGACCATGCCCTTTCCCGCGGCGTCAAATTCTATTTGCCCGTCGACTGTGTCGTCGCGGCCAGTCGCGAGCCAGGCGCAGAATCCAAAAT
>JBQTIO010000133.1:0-3482 GCA_052388075.1 Nitrospiraceae bacterium | reverse complement strand
TGATCAACGATCCTCACCTGGACGGCACCTGCGACATCGCCACGGGCATGGAACTGGCCCGAACCATTCTCCTCAAGATCAATCACTTCGGGCTCCCCTGCGCTACGGAACTTCTGGACCCCATCAGCCCTCAATACGTAGCCGACCTCATCAGTTGGACCGCGATCGGGGCCCGGACAACGGAAAGCCAGACGCATCGCGAAATGGCCAGCGGCGTTTCAATGCCGGTCGGCTTCAAGAACGGCACTGAAGGCAGCCTGCAAGTCGCGATCAACGCCATGACGTCGGCCAGCACGCCGCACCATTTCGTCGGAATCAACGCGGACGGCCAGACATCGATCATCAAGACCATGGGCAACCCTGATCGGCACATCGTCCTCAGGGGCGGAGGCGGCAGGACGAATTATGACGAAGAACATGTCGCCAAGACCGAGGCAGCCGTGGCGAGTGAGGGTATCGCCCGACCCATCATGATCGACTGCTCGCATGATAACTCCCGCAAAGACCATACGCGCCAGGGCCTCGTCGCTCGTGAAGTCCTCCGGCAATTTCGCGAGGGCCGCCAATCCATCATGGGCCTGATGCTCGAAAGCAATTTGCACCCCGGCAAACAGACCTGGAGAGAAGGTGTTGCGCTGGCGCACGGTGTTTCCATCACCGACGCCTGCCTGGGATGGGACGAGACTGCAGCCCTGCTCACCGACCTGGCCGAAGCGATCACGCCCCGACCAGCTTAGTTTCACTTCTCGAGTTTGACAACCAGCCCATCCTGTTGCCTTCTCCCGCCATCATGCTAGGATGCGGGCGCGATGCTCATCGACACCCATACGCATCTCGACGACGCCCGCTACGACGACGATCGCGAGGCCATGATCGCACGGGCTCGTGAAGTTGGCGTGGAAGCGTTCGTGACAATCGGCTGCGACCTTGCCACCAGCCAGTCTGCCATCGATCTCACCCGCCGGTATCCCTTTGTCTACGCTTCGATCGGCGTCCATCCGCACGAGGTGAGACGTATTGAGGACCATTGGTACGACGAATTCCGCCGCATGGCCGCAAACAAAAAAGTCGTGGCCTACGGAGAGATCGGCCTGGACTACCACTACAACCATTCCTCGCCGAAAGAGCAACGCGAACGGTTTCGCGAGCAGATTCAGCTTTCGCGCGAGCTCAAACTCCCCGTGATCATCCACACGAGGGAAGCGCAGGAGGATACGATTTCGATCTTGAAGCAGGAGGGCGCGTCAGAAGTCGGCGGGGTATTTCACTGCTTTTCCGGAGATGCCTGGCTGGCGAAGGATGCGTTGGACCTTGGATTCTATCTGTCGTTCTCGGGAATCGTTACCTTTCAGAATGCGGCGATGCTCCGCGAGATCGCGAAAACCGTCCCGCTTGACCGGCTCCTCATCGAAACCGACTGCCCCTATCTGACGCCGGCGCCCCATCGCGGGAAGCGCAATGAACCGGCCTACGTCTCCCTGGTGGCGGCACAACTCGCGGCGATCCGCGCGGATGATCCGGCTATGTCGGTCGAAACAATCGGTCAGTTCACCACACAAAACGCCAAGCGCCTCTTCAGAATCTCTTGAGTTGTCTCGTTCGCTGGCGTTGCGACTTGGGAAGCTTGCGCGGGTTCCCTTTCTTCTTCGGATCGCGAGGCGGAGACTCGTCTTCCGTATCGAGTTCCTTGTGCATGACCGCGCTGCCTCCGGGCACGGTCCCGAGCTTCAGGGAAAATTCCTGCGCGCCGAGAACGAACGCCCCCGCGGCTTGGGCAGAACGCATCACCTCGTGGTCGGAGCTGACCACGGCGCAGTCGGTTCCAAATTGCCGCGCAAGCCGTTGGATCACCTGATCGGCTCGTTCCCCTCGCTTGGAGTACACGATCTGCAGACCGGCTCGATTTTCGTGTCGCTCCGTCGGCAGACCTTGTTGCCAGCCATCGAAAACCACGGTGATGAGATGTTGCTTTCGATGTCGATAAGCAGCCAGGGCCTGCAGCAACGATTCACGCGCGTTTTCCATGGAACCGGAAAGGCCCCCGCTTCGGCCCAGCAGATTATAGCCATCGATGATGAGGTGGGTAGACATCGCCGTTCACGCTACCCCGCAGGTCACGGGGCTGTCAATGCGGCAGGAAATTCAGCATGGTCACTGCAATCCCTTGACAAGACATGGAACATCTGAGAAATAGTTAACCATTCCCTTCGTTCACCCGTGAGATCAATGGCGTCACTGCTCAGACCACACCACGGCCCCCTCGCGGCCATCCTCCTGCCTTACCTGGCCGGCCTGTTGCTACCGGTTGTGACGCTCCAGCTTCACCCCGTCTGGGCAGCCACCGCCTCCGAACATGACGGCCGTGCCCGCCATGAACGCCTCGCGAAGAGATCCAAGACCGGAGTAACACCGGCTTCATTAAGTCCCGTCATGATCCAGGATTTCCGCGTGTTGACCAACCAGGAGAAAACAAGGCTTGTGCTGGATCTAGATCGACATACCAGGGTTATCGAACGACGAGCCAACAACCCGAGCCGCCTCGTCATCGCCCTGCCCAATACCGTGATGAGCCGGTCCGCGCGGATCAAGGCAGCGAACGGCTCCGTGCCCGCTCCGTTTATCGTCAGACAGACCGCAGCGCCCACCGTGGCCTTGTCGTTGCCGACCACCGCCTTTCACACCTACAAGCAGTTTACGCTCTCGAATCCCCCTCGGCTTGTCGTCGATGTCACGCCTCCGATCGAACCGGGGCCGCCACCGGTGCCAGACACACATGCATCCATGCCCGTTCCTGTGCCACCGGCGATCCAACCGACCCCTCCGCCGACCAAAGGCTACAAGACCATCGTGATTGATCCCGGCCACGGTGGCAGGGATTCCGGAGCGCGCGGCTTGCGACAGACGGAAGAAAAAGACATCACCCTTAAGGTCGGATTGAAACTCCGCGAGCTCCTGAGCAAACAACCGGGGGTACGGGTGTTGATGACGCGGGATCGCGATGTCTTTGTGGAGTTGGAGGACCGCACCAAGTTTGCAAACAACATGGGGGCCGACCTGTTTGTCTCGATCCACGTCAATTCGCATCCCTCGCGCTCGGTCAAAGGCATCGAGATTTATCACTTCGGAGCAGCCAAGGATCAGCGAGCGCTGGAGGTAGCCGCGCGCGAGAACGGCACCCCCCTCAGCAGCACCGGCGTCGGATGGGAATATCTCGTGGCCGATCTGCTGACCACCAAGAAAATCGAGGCCTCGCTTGAGCTGGCCTGGACTACGAAACAGGCCATCGTCACACAGATGAACGGCCACTATGCCGTGGATGACCACGGCGTCAAGACTGCCCCCTTCTATGTGTTGCGATTTACCAGCATGCCCAGCATTCTGGCTGAAATCGCCTACATCTCTAATCCAGCCGAGGAGGATCTGCTCCGGAAGCCCAAGTTCGTCCGAGACGTCGCGCAATCTCTCTTCCAGGGTGTCACCTC
>JBQTIO010000132.1:0-2973 GCA_052388075.1 Nitrospiraceae bacterium | reverse complement strand
CTGCGCGCGTCCAACGAGCACCGCCCTTAGTGTGAAAATACGATAGGTCCCGCGTGCCGCGTTGCGCGAGCAAGAAGGGCAGTTGGTCGGCTCACCGCTGCGAATACCACCGATAGCCTTTTTGCTCAGTGAACTGAGTTTTCGGCACGCCGCCGGGTTTTTCCAATAGCAGCACTTTGAAGTCGAGGAGACTGAACCATGCGGGATCGGCCACGTCGTGGTAGTGACACCCGTGGAGCCTGGGGAGCATGTCGCCTAACGCCTGCTGCAATTCCTTCTCCGTGTAGGCCCGCACGGCGAACGGCTTGTTCATGGCCTGGCAGAACCGCTGAATCGTATAGGCGGCGCCGGTGCAGAGAACCTTGGTGTCCGGTTTGAGCGCCAGGAATTGCGGCAGGGACAGGTAGCGCTCCTGAAAGCCGAGCCAACGGATCGCCTGCCGGAGATGGCCGTACTGCACTTCGTACTCTGTATGGCCCGGGAGCTTCACCGGCGACGGCCATCCTTCGTCGATCCCGAATTCCGTGAGGAAGGCATGTCCGCCCGGCTTCAGCACTCTCCACAGTTCCACCACGAATCGGATCGGCCCCAGGTTAAAGATCACCTCGTCCGGCAGATCCGATCCGAGGGAGAGCCGTGCGCGCCTGATCCAGTCCAGCGCTTCTTGATGTTGTTCGGAGTCGCTGGTCCCCTCTGTCAGCTCCTTCTTCGTCAGCTTCACCGGCGTCATATCGGCCATGTTTTCGTTGTCGATGGCGAGATCCACCGAATTGTCCGCCAGGGGGAGGGCTTCGCCGTTGGCGCGAGTGCCTGCGCACTTCCAACCGCCGTCCCTTGCGCGGCTGACTTGCAGCCTGAGAAACGGCTGCGTGATGTCGAGTGAAACATATGTGGTCGTTTGTTTTTCAAACGGGAGCAGCTCCTTGCCGAGGTCGCGCGCCAGGGAGCCGAGCCCACCGCCGACCTCCAGGATGACTTTCGGTTTGGGAGTGAACCAGCCGAGCCGGCGGAATTGCCGCATGAGGACCCGGCCGTAAGAGAGGCCGCTGAGCGCCTCATTGGGTTCTCTGAACAGATGCGAGACGGTGGTCTCAATCACATCGAAGTGATCATCGTCCTTGTGGGGCTCGGTCAATGTGTGGCGATGGAAGTCGTGAAGGTGTGCTTCGCCTTCGAATCCTTCCCGTCCGGACCAGCCTTCGCGAATCTGCTGCAGCAGCATGTCCCACTTGGCCCTGTGCCGGTGGCCGCCCGGCGGTTCGGCGCCGTAGTAACAGAGGGAATAATTGGGCGTGGCCCAACGCTCCAGGTGCCACCGGCCCGGTTGGCCGTCGGGGCCACAAATCTTGTTGCCGTATTGTTCAAGGAGCGCGCCGACCGTGATGTGCCCGTCCATTGCCCTGAGCATATCCACGCCGGTGTGATTGAGGCGCACCAGTGGCAAATTATCGTCGAGCGGGGCGAGCCAATATTCGTCCTCTGCGTGCTGATAGCCAACCAGATCGGGGGTGTGCCAGGCCAGGAGGGTCAGGGTCTCTCCAGCGAGCTGTAGCGGTTCTTGGACGGCGGCGAGGGGTTTCATCGGACCGGAATCTCTGTGGACGCCTGCAGGCTACATGAGCGTAGCGCGCTCGTGCAAGGCCTCAAGACACGTGAAGCGTGATCCGCCTCACGTATCTCGTGCAATCCCTGCGCGACAGGCACGACCCGCGCGTCTCGCAAGTGAGGATAGGCCAGGCAAGCCTCGCTCCTCTCGCTAGTCTCGCGTAAATGACGAGATACACATCACAAGCGACGAGGGTTACAATTGCGACGGTGTTGCGGTGTCGTCGGTCACGGTCAACGCACCGCGCATGATCGGGTGAATCCGGCAGTAGTAGGCATAGTGTCCCGGAGGCAGCCCGGGAAGGGTAAAGGTGCTGCCCGGAGGCAGCATGCCTGAATCGAAAGCGCACGGGATGGAATCGTCGAGGCAGCCGCTATGGGTAACGGTATGGTGAGTCGGCGTCGGGTTAGCCCACCGGATTGGACTGCCGCTTACTGCGGTGGCCGTGACTGGAACGTAGTAGGGTGAGCCGTCCTCAAGGAGGATCTGTGTCATGGGAAGAGTCGCAGTCGTGGGCCACGCTAAACCAGCCAGCGACATTCCAGCAACGGTCATCGTCATAAACCATTTCACGGCGGTTCTATTCCTCCCGAGCCTTGTGTGGTGTTGAGATCCAACGAGAACGCAAAGGACTCAACCCGCACTCATGTACTCTGATGTATTCTATCACGGGCGGCGGCCCCGCCGACCACAAGCTCCACCCCGGTGAGAGCGAACGACGAGCCATTGCCAGCGGTCGGTCCTGGCAAGAAATTCCGAGCGATGCGAGCCTCTTGGACGATGGAAACGGCCCAGAAATGTGGCGGTTGCAACAAGCTATTCGTTCATGCTAGATGGAGGCCAATACGCCGCAGGTGAGGCGTGGCAGACGACATAGGAGGAATCGGAATGGCGAAGAAAAAGAAGAAGACCGCGACAAAAAAATCGCCGGGAAAGAAGAGGGCCGCCAAGTCATCGAAGAAGCGGGCGGTGAAGAAGGCGGTTAAGAAGCGGGCAGCGGTCAAGCGGTCGAAGCCGGCCGCTAAGAAGAAAGCGGTCAGGGCAGCGGCCAAGAAATCTGCTCCCAAGAGACCCCTATCTAAGGTCATCCAGCCGGCCGCTCCGGTCGCGAAGGAGGGGCCTCTGGAGGAGGCAGAAACTCGCAAACCGGTTGCGGCCAGGACAGGGATTCCGGTCGAGCCGAAGGAAGCCGACATCGAGGAAGAGATCGGCCATGAGGACCTGGAGATCGAGAGTGACCTCGATGAAGATGTGCAGGAAGAGTTGGACCTTGATGCCGACGACGACGGCGACGGGCTGATTGAAAAGTCCGAAGACCTTCTCGACGACCACGACGACTATCGCAACAATTGATGTCTCGATGTTTC
>JBQTIO010000131.1:0-4657 GCA_052388075.1 Nitrospiraceae bacterium | reverse complement strand
CGGCCCGGCCTGTTTGATCACCCGTTCCTCGGCTGGGACATTGGCAACACGGCTGACAAACAAGTCGGTGGCCTGTTGGTCCAATTTCTCAGTCGGCTGATCTTCCAAGACCCACTCGTTCTGTTGGCTGATCAGGACATATTCGTCGGTCGGCGTCTTGACGGAGAGCATGGCGATGTCGGTGAAATCGATGCCGAGCAGCCGCTTGTCTTGGAACGTAAATAATTCCTTTGTCAGGTCTCTGATCGCGGTGGGATTGATGCGATAGAGCGGGCCATCGGGACTCGTTTCGGCAATGGCTTCACTGCTGGCCGGGTCTGGTTGGTACAGTTTGACTGTCTGGTCACCATCGGCCGTATGGACGGTGACTTTCACTTTGGGTACGGTGAATGTTTTGGCCAGGGCGTCGCGTTCGGGCCCCGGGTCGACGATGCCCAGCGCTTTTAAGTCTTCGAGCCTGAAGAGAAGGGCTCGCACCTCTGTTTGATCAGCTTCGGCTTCAATCGGGTAGCGAAGCTTCCATTTGCTTTTGGGTTTTTCCTGTCCTTGATAGAGCACAATTTCGGTGGTCGGATAGGTGAGACGGATACGGTCGATGTCGCCTTGTGACAGCTGCAAGAGGTCTTTGCGTCGAAAGGTCATCAACGTTTTGTTCACGAAGTCTTTGGGGGCCAGATTGGTGAGCAGCACTTTGCGATCCGACTCACGAAGGACATACAGGGTGGAGGAGAGGGGACCGCTATCCCCGATGGAGAAGGTCTCCCGTGCGGCGCCGGCTGTGACGGTGATGGTCGTCACCGGATTGTCGAGTCCAAAGGGAGTCAGATTGGTCGAGTGGTCCTCGACGACGCGGGTCACGGTGCCTGTGACCAAGGCCCGAATCAGATTCTGTACTTCCCGCTGATCGGCCTCGGCGCTGAGAGGCGCGGTCAACAGCCAGCCCCGCTCGGGAGTCCGAGCGAAAACGAGGTCGTACCGGTCGGTTTTGATGGTGAGCCCGGAGAGGGTTTCCTGGTCCAAGAGCAGCACCTTCTTGTCGGCGGTGTCTTGTCGCTCGTGCGACTCATTCTGCGGAAGTTCGATGGCATAGAGGTACAGGCCGAGTCCGGCCAGTAGGAGTACCAGGACGAGTGTGGGCCAGTAACGCATCGGTCTAGAGGCGCCGGCGTCTGCGCCACACCATGATGCCGGAGAAAAACATGGTGGCCGGTAGGAGGACGACTTGCAGATAGAGCAGTGCTCGTTCTTCTAAGGGGTTGGGGGTAAAGGGTCGAAGCGCGGAATCCTTCGGGCCGATCGCCAGCATGTTCCGTTCTTCAGCCAACCACGCGGTCGTGTGGAGGAAAAAGTCGCTGTTGCCTGGAAAGTTTACGAAAGCATTGGTCGCGAACGTGGAGTTGCCAATGATCACGATCGCCGGCCGAGGCTTGCCTTCCTCCGGTGCGACCTTTGGCGCAAGAGCCGCAGCCATCGGCAGGGGGCCTTTGATGTCCTCTTTTTCATTGAGGCTTACGACGCGGCCTTTCAGGTCGGTTTCTGCCCAGCTGTTTGGCGATGTTCGGGCGAGCGGCACGTAGTCCCATGCGTTGCCGACCTGTTCATCGAATGTGATATGTCGCGCTAGGGGGAACAGCTCGGCGGCGGAGAGATCCTGCGTAATTTCATGTTCTGTGAACGTGCGAACCAACTAGGACGTCAGATCGCCTTGGGCTAATCGATCTTGCACATCGACCAGGGCTCCAGGGCCGACTCCCAGGCCCCACTTCTTGAGCAGGGGGGCCAGGTCAGCCTGCGTATCCGGGTCGATGAGCAGCAGGAGATGGCCGCCCTTTTCCACATAGCTGTGAATCCGTTCTTGCTCCTCGGTGGTCACCGGCCGACGGGGTCCAGCCACGACGAGGATGGCGGTGTGATCCGGCACGGCTTCCTCTTTGAGCAAGCTGAGGGTCCCGACATCGTAGCCCTGCTTGAACAAGATCTCTCTAGCGGCTGACAGTCCGGTTCGCTCCCGATCGTCGAGACTCGGTTCCCCGTGCCCTTCGAGAAAGAGTACGCGTTTCTTGCTGTCCTGAGACACACGAATCAGCGCCCCTGTCAGTTCCACTTCCGAGGGAGCGGTGACCCGAACGCTGTGTCCGGCGCTTTCGAAAACAGCCGTATCGGTTTTTGTAATGCCGTAGTTTTGGGCAATTTTCGGCTGCCGTTCCGGGTCGACGAACTCCACGGAAATCTTCTGGCTTGCTTGCCGATAACTATCGAGCCGTTCTTTGTAGGATTGATAGCCGGGATCCTTTTCTCTCGTGAAGACGGTGATGGTAACCTCGCGCGGGAGACTCCGCAGCACGCGATGCGTTTGCGGGGCGAGGGTGAAGTTCTGGTTCTCAGACAGATCCCAACGAACGGAGTGGCGGGCAGCGAGAAAGTTGACGACCGCGAGAATGCTGACAAAGAGGAGGATCATCAGCAGGCTGTTCGCACCCATGCGCGTAGAGCGACGTGTGGAGAAGGCTTTCAGGCCGCTGAAATGGACGACAAAAAAGAGGATGAGAAAGAGGAGCGCCGATCCTTCCATGAGGGTGACCAGCCAGAGTTTCTCCGGAACGAGGCTATAGGCGATCGCTCCGGCCACGGCTAGAGCCAGCCCAATCACGCCTAGCGGAATCGTCTTGAGATTTATTTCCACCGTACCGAGTCCACAACTCGGAGAGACAAAAAGAGCATCACGGCCAGACCGCTGAAAAAATACACGAGATCTTTCGTGTCGACCAGCCCACGCACCAGGTGCTCGTAGTGTTCCATGAATGACAGGTACGAGACGGCCTGTCCGATGGCCGTATCCCCAAGCAGTGACCCTAAGCCAGCGAGGAGCCACAGGACCAGTAACAGGCCAATGCTCACAAAGGCCGCGACGATCTGGTTTTCGGTCAGTGCCGAGGCCAGCACGCCCACGGAGAGAAAGAGGGCGCCGAGCAAGACGAGTCCAAGGTAGCCGGTCAGCACGGGATACCAATCGAAATCACTGAATAGGGCGAGCATGAGCGGCATAAGACCGGTCAGCCCGAGTAAGCCCAGAAAGATGATGAATACGCTCATGAACTTGCCGGCCACGATTTCGTTGATGCCGATCGGAGAGGTCAGCAAGAATTCAAAGGTGCGGAGTTTGCGTTCTTCGGCGAACAACCGCATCGTCAGGATCGGCAGGATAATCAGGAGGATAAATCGGATGCTGGCAAACAGATTCCGGAAGACCAGGTCGTTCAGATTGATCTGAGCGCTTCCCTGCATCTGCATCAGCTGAATCGCCTGGGCTCCGGCAAAGACAACGTAGAGATAGGCGAGAAGGCCCACAATCAGGAGAAACACGGATCCCACGGCATACACCACGGGCGAGACGAAGTACGAACGCAGCTCTTTTGCGATGATGGCTTGGACTGGCGTCATGCTGGCTAGCCTGCCGGTTCTGCTGAGGCGACCACTGCGTCCGGCGCGAGGGCCTCCTCATGTCTGGTCAGCTGGAGGAACACGTCTTCCAACGTCATGGAAATGGCTTTCAGTTCGAGCAGCCCCCATCCACTGGTGACCGCCAGGCGAGCCACTTGTTCCCGCACGTCCCGACCAAGTTCGCATTCCAGGAGAAAGGTACCGGAAGCGCCGCTTGTGAAGACGTTCTGGACCCCCTGTACCGCCTTCAAGCGACTTTCGGTGTCCGCGGCGGGAGATTTGAGGGTCAGCGAGATCTTTTCGGACTGGCGCAGGCGCGCAGAGAGTTGTTCGGGTGTGTCTTCGGCCACGATACGCCCGCCGCTGATGATCACGACGCGTTGGCACACGGCGGTAGCTTCGGGAAGAATGTGGGTGCTCAAAATGACGGAATGGGATCCAGCCAGGTTCTTGATCAATTCTCGGATCTCGATAATCTGTTTCGGATCGAGCCCAACGGTCGGTTCATCCAGGATTAAGATCTGGGGATCGTGCAGCAACGCTTGGGCCAGCCCGACGCGTTGGCGATATCCTCGCGACAGATTCCCGATGAGCCGGTGTTGCACCGTGCCAAGTCCGAGCCGCTCGATTTCACGCTTCATGGACGAGGTGAGGATTTTTCCACTCAGACCGCGGAGACGGCCCACGAACTGAAGATACTCTGTGACCGTCAATTCTTGGTAGACCGGAGGAGTTTCCGGCAAGTAGCCGATCCGACGTTTCACCTCGAGCGGCTGGTCAGCACAATCGAATCCCGCCACTCGTGCGGTGCCTTCGGTGGCCGGCATGAAACAGGTCAGGATGCGCATGGTGGTGGTTTTACCCGCTCCATTCGGGCCCAGGAATGCCAGCACCTCACCTTTGGCGACGGAGAAACTGACGCGATCAAGGGCGGTATGGTGTCCATACCGCTTCGTGATCTGTTGGACTTCAATCATATGTAGTGATTGGATCGATTGAGTTGGGGAGTACTGCCGGCGGGTTGGTCGTTGTACCCTAACAGGCAACACGTGGGCATCTTACTCAGTCGGATTGGGGCAGTCAATATCGTGCTCCAGCCGCGTGCAACTTTACACGGTTGCTCCATCCTGCTAGAGTCCGCTCGCGCGCGGATAGGCCTGCCAGGATGGATTGATCGATGACAAGCGTGCGTCAAGCGAGAGAGGCACTATCCGCA
>JBQTIO010000130.1:0-3975 GCA_052388075.1 Nitrospiraceae bacterium | reverse complement strand
CCCGAAGAGATTCCCTCCTTTCTGAAGCGGACCAGGGACGATCCGAACGCGTTTCTCATCGGCGCCCGCCGGTCCGATCAACGAAGAGCCTCGTTCTGCCGGTATGCCGCTAACCGGATTGCGGACTTCTGGATCGGCTGGGCGGCCGGGAAGCCGATCGAGGACAGTCAATCGGGATTCCGTCTGTATCCGGCTCGATTGCTGCGAGAGGTAACCGTCCCGCACGGACCGGATCAAAGCTTCGTCTACGAAAGTGAGATCCTGATCGAAGCCGCCCGGCGAGGCTTTGTGTTCCGGAATGTGGCTGTCAGCGTGAGCCCACGGTCAGGGTCACGTCCGAGCCACTTTCGGCCTGTTCTGGACATCGTGCGGATCGTGCAGATGGTAGCACGGAAACTCGTCAGTTGTGGAATGTACCCGATTGGTCTCTATCGAATCATCTGTTGGCGGCCGGACCTCACTACGCCCAAACGCAGTCACTGCGATCAGGAAATTGCTGGCCCGGTACGGAAATAGCCCGATGAGCTTGCCTCGAATGAGGCAGTAGCCGATGGATCTGTCCCCTGCCGAATCATGCGGCAGGGGACTCGTGAGCCCTACATCCCCGCTGCGGTGAGTCGTGAGCGAATGGCCCCGTCGAGCCGCTGAATCCAGCCGGCATAATTTTCATGAATCGTCTGCTTCTCGGCGTTGTATTTGAGATTATTGCTGTCCTTGTAGAGGATGCTGTAATTCTTGGTCGTGTAAGGAATCGACACGACGGCCTGGTGGCCCCGGAGGCTCAAGGTCGCGACGATCTCACCGGGCTTAGCCACCGCCATCTGCCAGCCTAATCCCACGCCTGCGGCAACAATTGCTTTCTGGACATCCTCCATGCTCGGCTGTTTTCCGGTTGCCGTCTGAACCGGCGCCTCCTTTACTTGATAGATCTGCGCGCCTCCTCGGCAGCCCATGGCGGCGACGAACATGACACACAGGCACAACGCGACTGGCCGCATCCCCTTCATATACGAGCCCTCCTTTTTCTTAGGCATGATCGGACTGATAATCGGCGACACCCGATATGATCGGCCGCTTGAAGTCAATCCACGGAGCCCGGGTGTTCGTCATTGGAACGGGAGCATACCCTAAATGAAAAACTGAGTCGATCAGGGATTCCACAAGTGAGAGATTGGCCGGTTGCATGCCCCATCGATTCCATTTGGACATCGTTCGAGGAAATACCTGATCTTTGGCGTAGAGGAATTCGGAGGGATGGCAATAGAACACCAGATGTCGTGAACGGCGACCAATCCAATGAATCATACGCCTCAGGGTCGGCAGACCCAATATACGCAGCGTGGCGAGGTTGACCGGGAAGAGACAGGCTGAAGGAGGTATTTCAAGGATGCTGCTTCTGCCGGGGTGATGCAATCGTTGCCAGGACGGGTTGTAGGGTTCCAGGGGGGCCCAGAAGTATTCCGTATAGTGGACACGCCCGAATCCCATGTCGAAGCGTCGGGCCGGAATGGAGGAATCATATCGATAGCCTTCGTCTTCTAGAACGCGTAGCGTGACTTCCCCGATTCGAAGATTGGGTGCCCTGAAGATGACCGGACGTATCCCTGCAGCCTTTTCCACGGCATCCGTCGCCCGGCGGATCCATTCCCGTTGTCGTTCGTAGCAGGCAATGCGGAAGTCTTCGTCATCTTCCAGTCCCCCATGGGCCCATCCATGCGTGCCCAACTCGTGACCACGCTGATGGCAGTCCCGGACCAAGTCGGGATAGGCTTCCGCGAAGCGCCCGGCGAAAAAAATAGTTCCTCTCAGCTTGTACCGGTCACAAAACTCCAGGAGCCGTTCGAGCCCGACCTGCGAGCCGGGTACCCAGTCGCAGTCGATTGTAAAATAAAACTGTGGTGCGGAAGCCTTGTCCCGCCCATTCTCATTCGAAGGGCCGTATCCGTTTCGGTTCGTTCCGCTGGTGAACCTCACAGGCTGCTCCTTCGCGATGCTGACGCGCGGCGTTCTCCGGGCAAGAGGACAGGGCAGAGTTCCATGGCGGGTGATTAATCCGAGATCAACAGGCCTTCAATTTCCACCAGCAGCTCCTTTCGGCACAGATCGCCCTGAAGGAACAGAGGCTGATGACCGGGAAGCGGCGAATCCTGGAGTGCCCGTCGGATTTCGGGCAGTGAGTCAGGGTTGCGCACGTACACTTTGTACATCGCCCGCGGTTGTGTGCCTGACAGATCAACTCCGGCGATCTGTTTCGCACGGTCGAGGACGGCGTGAACATTGTGAATCGCCTCCCTCATTTGTTCGTACGGAAGGCCGATATGCCGGCTCGCGTGCCCGACGACGCTTGCTGTCCCAGCGATGAATAACAGGCCTTCACTCTCTGACCGGGAGAATGTCGCACGGGCAAATGAGGGACTGCGAGGCCCATAATCAGAGGGATACTCATACGCGTTCAACTGGCGCGGATTGCCGAGGTGCATTGCCGGCTGCGTTCCCGCGAGGAAGACGATCTGGAACCGGCCGGCTCTCGTGCCGACAGCCGTTGCTGCCGGAAGGGAAGAAGGAAAATCAGCCATCGTCTCGGTCATGGCCTGGTGACGTCCCACGCAAAACCGACGATACCGTTCAAGACCGTCCTGATCCTCATTGATACGGGGAAAATAATTCCAGGTCCGCCATAGATAGGGATACCCCAAATCACTGACTTGGTGAAGCAACTCTCGATAGCCCTCATAGGTCATGAGGTCCAACGATACGCCCGCTTTCTCGTCGAGGCTGATCGAGCCGACGAGAAAATCGCCGTTCATGACGATCAAGCAACCAGCTTCCTCCTGGGTTTGAGTGGGCCGGTCGCAGGTCCAGACCTCGACCAGTGGAACTCCGCTGATTTGAGGGAGGTCAAGCGCAATGACGGGGCAGGGAAGGGCAGAAGGGAGCGCATGCCCAAACGAGACGAGAGCCATGGGGTGCAGCCCCGCCGTGGCCAGATAGGACCGTAGCTCCGGGGGCTGCATATAGGCGTCGTTCAGGCGGGCGACCGCGTCCGAAGTTGTCCGGTCTGCGACGAGTGAAGATGAGTGCTTCAGCGATTTCACAGTCGTGGGGCTCCGGCTTCGCTAGGGCCGATGGGGCACGGCGTAGTCTTTCACCGTCGTCACGGTTTCCTGGACGCCACGGACTCGGCGCCGGAACGCAGCCCAATTCTCTCGAAGATTGAACAGGTAGACGAGATAATATGCAATTTTGAACAGGAAGATGGGAATCCGGGTCGGAGATTTCCCGAAGGCATCGCCGGCCAAAACCGAGAGGACCGCTTCCTCCATCTTGAAAACGGAGCCTTCCGACATGAACAGATGACGGAAGGCTGGCTGAGTGAAGTGATAGATAAACCAGGAATAGGTCTTCACCCCTAAGCGAACGGTCCGCTCAAATTCCTGCACGCAACGTTGGTACTCCGGTGACTTCCTCAAATAGGCATCAACGACATCCGTTCCCAGGGTGGCGCTGTTGAGCGCCAGATGCACGCCGCTGGAGAAGACGGGATCGATGAATGCAAAGGCATCGCCGATCATGAGGTAGCCATTGCCCCGCATCGTAGTCCGTCGATAGGAATAGTTCGCGGCTGCGTAGGCCTGGCTGATGAGTTTCGCCTTGGCCATACGTTCGGCCACGGGAGGGCAGAGCGCGATCGTATCCCAGAGAAATTGCTCCAGCGGCACTTTTCGTGTGCTGATATACGAAGGCCAGCAGACGGCCCCGACGCTGGTCGTGCCATCTTTAAACGGAATGATCCACCACCAGCCATGATCAAACCAGACGATGCTGATATTACCTTCGTCAGGCCCGGGCAACCGCGTCACACCCTCGAAATGTCCGAAGACCGCCGCGCTGTTGTGGTGCGGGTTCCGCTGCTTGCCGCCGAATTGTCCCGAAAGAAACGTGTCTCGTCCGCTGGCATCGACCACGAACCTGGCG